>CAMRDM010000043.1 GCA_947041225.1 uncultured Deferribacteraceae bacterium
CGTAAGCGAATGTGCTTTGTACAAGTAAACATGCTTTGTGCGAGCGAACATGCTTTGTACAAGTAAACATGCTTTGTACAAGTAAACATGCTTTGTGCGAGCGAACATGCTTTGTGCAAGTAAACATGCTTTGTACAAGTAAACATGCTTTGTGTAAATGAATGTGGATTGTGCAAGTGAACATGCTTTGTACAAGTGAATGTGCTTTGTGCAAGTGAACGTGCTTTGTGTAAGTAGCATGATTTGTACAAGCAAACGTGCTTTGTGCAAGTGAACGTGGATTGTACAAGTGAACATGTTGTGTGTAAGCGAACATGTTGTGTGTAAGTGAATATGCTTTGTGTAAGTGAACGTGCTTTGTGCAAGTGAACATGCTTTGTGCAAGTGAACATGTTGTGTGTAAGCGAACATGTTGTGTGTAAGTGAATATGCTTTATGCAAGTGAATATGCTTTGTGCAAGTGAACATGCTTTGTACAAGTGAACATGCTTTGTACAAGTAAACATGTTGTGCAAGTGAATGTGCTTTGTGCAAGTAAACATGCTATGTACAAGTGAATGTGCTTTGTGCAAGTGAATGTGCTTTGTGCAAGTAAACATGCTTTGTGTAAGTGAACATGCTTTGTACAAGTGAACGTGCTTTGTGTAAGTGAACATGCTTTGTACAAGTGAATGTGCTTTGTACAAGTAAACATGCTTTGTGTAAGTGAATGTGTTTTGTGCAAGTGAACGTGCTTTGTGCAAGTAAACATGCTTTGTACAAGTGAATGTGCTTTGTGCAAGTGAACATGCTTTGTGCAAGTGAACATGCTTTGTGCAAGTAAACATGCTTTGTGCAAGTAAACGTGCTTTGTGCAAGTGAACATGCTTTGTGCAAGTGAACATGCTTTGTGTAAGTAAATGTGTTTTGTGTAAGTGAACGCGTTGTGTCAGCTTACCAATTTATAGGTTCGTCAATTCGTAAACTTATCTGTTTACAAGTTCGCCAATTCGTAAGTTTATCAGTTTGCAAGTTCGTAAGCTTGTTCGTTTATAGGTTCGTCAATTCGTAAGCTTGTCAGTTTGCAAGTTCGTCAATTCGTAAGCTTATCAATCTACAAGTTCGTGGGCTATCAATTCGTAAGCTTGTTCGTTTATAGGTTCGTCAATTCGTGGGCTTGTCAGTTTGCAAGTTCGTCAGTTCGTAGGCTTGTCAATCTACAAGTTCGTCAGTTTAATTTAAAACTAAAATTATTAAAACAGGGAGGCAGCTAATATCATAGTCAATGATACATTGCGATCTCCCTTTATTTATTTAAAATTAACAATCGTAATAACTAATACAACTAATAGTTAAATTTTATCACTTAAAACAGTAGCGCTAAGTGTATTAAACTTAACATCTAAATCTTTGCAATCAATATATTAACTAACTTTATTAAATATTTAGCAAATTTCTACAGTTAATATCTCATCTAAACCTTTAACATCTAATAGATCGGCATAAACTGCATTAAGAATGCAACGATCATCGTCATATTATTAGTTATAAGAAGTACACCTATGATAATAAGTAACCCCGCTGAAACTCTTTCAATCCATACGATATGTTTACTTATTTTCTTAGTAAACTTCATTATTCTTCCAAGTGCAATAGCCGTTACAAGAAACGGTATCCATAAACCTAGAGAATACACAGCTAAAAGTTTTGCACCGTAATATACAGAATCACCTTTAGCAGCCAATATAAGTATCGCTGATAAAATAGGTCCTATACACGGTGTCCAACCAAGCACAAACGCTAACCCTAATATGAACGCTTGTATATAATATGGTACAGCTGAATTTTTCTTATAATTTATCTTAGCCTGTTTAAATAGAAAACTTATCTTAAGCACACCTAACATATTTAATCCAAAGATAACAATAATAACCCCAGCAACCCTTGAAAGTACAACTTTATACTCATTTAGAACTGAACCAACATACGTTGCCGACATTCCAAGCATTATAAAAACAGATGAAAATGCTAATCCGAAAAAGATCGCACCGATTATAGCCTCTTTACTAACATTTTTTTGATCTGTTAACTCTTTAACACTTTTACCAGATATAAACGATATATACCCAGGGATAAGCGGTAGAACACAAGGCGATAGAAAAGATAGAACTCCTGCAATAAATGCAGAAAAAAACGTTGGTATATCAATTAAACCTATTATAACTATACTCCTCAAATATTACATTTGAATTACTTACACTGTATTATATTACTTTTATTTAGATACTCTTTAATAATGTAAAGTTCACCTAATTATAAATATCTCAAATTATAAACAATATGATCTGCTAGGTAAAGATAATAATCTCATACGCTTACTTTTAAAACTATTGTGATTTGTATAAATAGATTAGAATTATCTTAATTATAAATAAATTATTAATTTATGTTGCAAATAATGCAATAAATCAATAGAATAAATGAGTTTAGATATTATGTAGTTATCACCTTTTCATTTTTTAGATGATTATGAAGCCGTCTTAAAAAGTGTTGAAAAAGATATTATATATATATTTGCAAAAATTATTAAACTTCTATAGAATAGCGCTGTCATTATAATTAAGACATTTGTTTATTAGGTAGATGTTTTAAGGGAGTTTAGATGAGTAAAATTGTGAAATTAGTTTTAGCAGGAGTTGTTGTTGTGTCTGCGATCGGTTATCTTCTTTTTACTGGACTGACTGACCACACGATGTATTATGCAGAAGTTACGGAATTACTGTCCGATCCGTCTAAATATAATTCTAAAGGGATGAGAGTTTCTGGCGATGTTGTAGAAGATTCAGTTATCGACGGCGAACTTAACAAAAAACTGATTAAGTTTCAAGTAGTTGATGCACAAGGATCATCTATGCATGTTGAATTCGGTGGAGTTGTCCCTGATGCTTTCGAAGAGGGTGTAACTGTTATATTAGAAGGTAATTACGATACTGCGAAAGAGGTTTTTATTGCAAAAACTCTTCTTGCAAAATGTCCTTCTAAATATGAAACAGAAGATCCGAACGCTTATCCTGAAGAGGTTGTTTCTAGCAATATGTAATATTTATGATGTGAATTTCACATCATAAAACTGTTGCCATATGTTGAAATTTATCGCTGTATTGGTAGGTATCTACTACGTAATCTAAAATTATCCTCATTGATACGATTTTAGATTACATTTTTTTCTAAAAATCTAAAGTTTCTATTAGTAGATATATTAAGGAGTTACTTTGTCTAATAGTTTAATAGATATTGTAAATATCACAAAACAATACGGTCATATTAAAGCTTTACGCAATATCTCTTTATCTATAAATAAATCTGACTTCGTTACTATCTTTGGTGCAAACGGAGCAGGTAAATCTACTCTCCTTAAACTTATATCATTGCAGAGTAGACAAACATCAGGAGAGATCAATCTCTCAGGTGTTCCATATAAAAAACTAGGTAACGCTTTTAAAAGAAGGTTAGGTGTTATATCCCATCAACCTTTTCTATATGAGAACTTAACAGCTTATGAAAATCTGCTTTTTTACGCATCATTGTACGATGTTAAATCTCCTAAAAAGGTAGTTGATGATCTTCTTAAAAGGGTTGATCTCTTTAAACGTAAAGATGATCTTATAAGAACTTATTCGCGAGGTATGTTGCAAAGAGCATCAATTATTAGATCACTTGTTCATAATCCAGATATAATTCTGCTTGATGAACCGTATACTGGACTTGATACTGTTGCATCGAAGGTTTTAACATCACTTTTAAAAGATCAATTAAGTGATAGCAAAACAATTGTTATGGTAACACACGATATACAGGTTGGTTTAGAGTTATCATCTAAAATTGTTATTATGAAAAAAGGTGAAGTTGCTTTTAATGAGAATATTTCAGCTATAGATAAATCAAATTTTGAAAATATCTATATATCACAAGTTACAGATAAGGATTAATATTTATTTTATGATAAATTATTTTAAAGCAGTATATGCTATTTTAAAAAAAGATCTAATGGTAGAGTTTAGAACGAAAGAGTCTATTAATTCTATGGCTGTATTTGGCTTACTCACTGTTACTGTGTTTAGTTTCATACTTGAGCCATCAAGCGATAGTAAGGTTGAAGTAGCAGGTGGCATATTTTGGATAGCTATTATATTTTCAGGTTTATTAGGACTTGGTAAATCTATGTTAAACGAGGTTAATGGAGGAAATTTTGAAGCTATTCTTTTAGCTCCTATCGATCCTACAGCTATATTTTTCGGTAAATTTTTAGCGAATATGGTGTCTATGATATTATTGGAGATAATTATACTTCCTATATTCTCGGTTTTTTACTCTATTAATATATTATCTCATCCGTTGATGTTACTTATTTTATTTCTTACAACTTACGCTTTTTCATTACTAGGTACACTGTTTTCGGTGATCTCAGTAAAAAGTAGAAGTAGAGAGGCTATGCTACCGTTACTACTATTACCGATTCTTATACCAGTTATATTAGCAGCGATACTATCAACAAATATTTTCGTAGCAGGTGGCGATATAGTAGGGAGTTATAATTGGATAAAGATTTTATCAGTATTTAATATAATTTTCACAGCAGTAATATTTGTAATATTTCCATCAGTAGTCGAAGAGTAGTTTTATATTTAGTACTACTACTTATTAGTTATTATTTTTATGAGGTTAGAATTAAATGTTATCAAAAGTATCTAGAGTATTTGATATACTCCTAATAATTGCCGTACCGATCGGCTTATATTTTGCATTTATCTATGCTCCAGTTGAAGCAAAAATGGGTATAGTACAGAAGATTTTTTACTTCCATGTTGCATCGGCATGGGTAGGTTTTTTCGCATTTTTTATAACTTTTTTGATGAGCATATCTTTTTTGATTAGCAGAAAGTTTATCTTTGATGATATAGCAGAAGCCTCAGCAGAGGTCGGTTTACTGTTTACAACAATCGTTTTAGTTACAGGTCCAATCTGGGCAAAACCTACATGGGGAGCGTATTGGACATGGGATCCAAGATTAACAACTACGTTAATCTTATGGTTCATATATGTAGGGTATATTTTATTAAGACAGTACATTGCAGATGTTAATCAACGTGCAAAATTTTCAGCAGCGTTAGGTATTATAGGGTTTATCGATGTTCCGATTGTTTTCCTATCTATAAGATTATGGAGAACTATTCATCCAAATGTAGTACAAAAAGGTGGTGGTGGACTTCATCCTGATATGTTGACATCTATGTTTGTTTGTTTAGGTATTTTCTCTATTATATATGTTGCAATTCTACTTAAAAGATTATCAATAAGTAGCTTAGAAAGACGTATACTAATAATTGAAGAAAAGAAATAATTTGTTAAGAATATAAATTGAGGTATAATTATGAAGAATATATGGTATTTAGTTTCAGCGTACTCAGTAATCTGGTTTCTGTTAGCGTACTATTTTATAAAAATTGGTGGAAAAGTTAAATCTCTAGAGAAGCGTTTAGCATTTTTAGAGGATCATGAAGAATCAGAAAATAAATAAAGTTATAAACTAGAGGCTCACAACATGAAATTGCCGAATAATATAAAGCTACCAAATCTAAGTCGCAATAAAATTATAATTATAGTAATTGTTATTATCTTCTTAATTGTTGTATTGATACCAAAATCTCGTGATAAAGATATTGATAAGCTGAGTGTAAAAGATGATAGCAGATCTACCGATATTAAGGTAGAGGTTGTTGATCGTGGAACAGTTAAAGAAATCAATATTGTTCCGGGTGTTGCAGAGGCGTGGGAGACAGTTCCTGTTGCGATTGAAACGAATGGGCTTGTTAATAAAACTTATGTAGATGAAGGTGATACGGTTAAGATTGGTGCTACTCTATTGACGTTAGATACTGAAGAGCTAAAAGCTAATCTTGAAAGTAGTACTGTACAGTTAAAATCTTCTAAAACAGATTTTGAAAGAGCGAAGAATTTATATGAAGGTAACGCTGTATCGCAAAAATCATATGATGATGCATACAACGCATTTCAGATAGCTGAAGCATCTTATCGAGTTGCTAAAGAACAAGAGAGTAAAAGTATATTAAAAAGCCCCGTTAGTGGTGTTGTAGATATTATGAATCCTAAGGCTGGAGAGTTTATTAACGCTGGATATATTGTAGCTAATATTGTGGTGCTTGATAAATTAAAAATATATCTTGATGTTTCTGAACAAGATATTCAATTTCTTAAAGTTGGAGATAATGTTTCTGTATATCCTGCTGATGGTTCTGGGAAAGATAATATTGTAACAGGTAAAATCAACTACATATCTGTATCAGCCGATCCACAAACTTTAACATATAAAGTTAGAGTTGATCTTGAAAACGCTGAAACGATCCGACCTGGAAGAATTGTTAGAGCTGAAATTACTCAACGAATATTAAAAGATTCAATCGCAGTTAATTTCTACTCTATTGTAAGTAGAAGTGGTAAAAATTATGTATTTTTAAATGATAACGGAACAGCTGTTGAGAGAGAAGTTGTATTAGGGCCTATGATAAACGATAAAGCGATTATTTTATCTGGACTAGATGATGGTGATGAGTTAATTGTCAGTGGACAACAATTTTTATCTGACAACTCTAACGTCAAAGTAGTAGAGTAAAAAAATAGTTGGTAAAATAAGTAGTAATTAACGATCTTGATTGTTTGCCGAACAACTTAAATGTGAACGTAAAAAAATTAGCTGGTAAAATAAGTAGTAATTAATGATCTTTACTGTTTACGGAATAACTTAAATATGAGCATAAAAGTAGTAGAGTAGTAAAATAGTAATTAACGATCTTGATTGTTTACGGAACAACTTAAATGTGAACGTAAAAAAATAGTTGGTAAAATAAGTAGTAATTAATGATCTTTACTGTTTACGGAATAACTTAAATATGAGCATAAAAGTAGTAGAGTAGTAAAATAGTAATTAACGATCTTGATTGTTTGCTGAACAACTTAAATGTGAACGTAAAAATAGTAGAGTAATAAAATAAATAATAAGTAAATAAATCATCTAATGATTTTATCTCTTTAAGATTAGGTTAGCTTATGTTAATGACAGATATTGCGTTGAAATATCGCTCGACCATGTTCCTTCTAATGCTTATGATAACAATCTTTGGTGCGATGTCGTATTCAGCATTACCAAGAGAGTCGGAACCAGATGTTGAACTTCCGTTCATAATTGTAAACACTATATACGCTGGAGCTTCACCTGAAGATATTGAAACCCTTATAACTATCCCTATGGAAAAACAGCTCAAAGGACTCAAAGGTGTCGAAGAAATTATCGCATCAAGTTCTGAAAGCATATCAACAATAAGTATCGAATTCCAATCAGGAATGGATATCAATACCGCATTACAACTTGTAAAAGATAAAGTAGATCTAGCTGAGAGAGATCTACCAACTGATCTTGAAGAAGATCCCTTTGTCGTTGAAGCATCAATGTCTGATTTTCCTATTATGACAATCGCAATATCTGGTAAAAATATTCCACAAGCTGATCTTAAAATGATAGCTGATAAAATAGAAGATGAAATTGAAGGCGTTAGAGGGGTTTTAGAAGTAAACCAATCTGGTGGACCTGCTAGAGAGATTTTAGTTGAATTTAATTATATCAGACTTCAAGCTTATAAAATTTCTATAGATCAGATCGGACAAGCGATCAGAACAGAGAACATCGATATCCCAGGTGGAACAATAGATATAGGAAAAGGTAAATACCTATTAACTATACCCGGAACATATGAAAACATCAACGAAATGAGAGATATCATTATCGCTGTTAGAGAGAATAAACCTGTATATCTAAAAGATATAGCAACAGTTACAGACTCATTTGAAGATCAAGATACATACGCACGGATCGATGGTATAAATGCTATATCGTTATCAGTTAAAAAACGTCCCGGTGATAATGTTATTGAGATCGCAGCTGATGTTAAAAATATCTTACAGACGGCTAAAGATAGACTTCCTCCTGTTGTCAATTTTGATATTATCGTAGATAGATCAGATGAAATTCTTTTAATGGTATATGAGTTAGAGAATACTCTTTTAACAGGATTGATATTAGTTATCTTAGTTTTATTTCTCTTCCTTGGTGTACGAAACTCTATTTTCACAGCGTTTGCGATCCCGTTCTCGATGATGATAACATTTATAGTATTACATTTAATGAGTATAACTTTAAGTATGGTTGTTCTCTTTTCATTAATTATTGCATTAGGAATGTTAGTTGATAACGCTATTGTTATAGTTGAAAACGCTTACCGTCATATGCAAAGTGGAATGAATAGTGTAGATGCTGCAAAAGCTGCTGCAAATGAGGTTGGTTGGCCTTTAATAGGTGCTACTGCAACAAATATCGTAGCTTATGTACCTATGTTATTTTGGCCAGGAATTGTAGGCGACTTTATGAGTTTTATACCTATAACAATGATCGTAACATTAACTGCATCGTTCTTTGTAGCGTTGCTATTTAACCCAGTTATTTGTGCAACATTTATGAAAGTTGGTAAAGGTAAAGTTAGATCAGATGAAGATGAAGATTTCGGTAGATTTATGACATTCTATATGAAAACTGTTCATTTTGCATTAAACCATAGATTAAAATTTCTTTTATTTACTATAGGAACAGTTGTTTTTCCTATAACTATATTTATTGTATCACCGTTGACATTAGAATTTTTTCCTCAATCAGATCCTCAAACTGTCTACTTTAACGTTGAAGCTCCTCAAGGAACGAACGCTAAAACGACATCAGATTTTGTAAAGATGATTGAAGATATGGTAGATAATGAAACAGAAGTGAGAAGCGTGTTAGGAGAAGTTGGTGGAGCAGTTGGTAGCACATCAGGAGCACCAGCTGGAGCTGGAAGTTCCTCAACTCATCTTGGACGAGTATCATTAAAGTTTCATGATTTTGCAGATAGAGAAGAGCCATCAACATCTGTGAGGAATAGAATTCGTGAGAAATTAAAAATCTTCCCGGGTGCGCTTGTAACATCAGACGTTCCAGAGATGGGTCCTCCAACTGGCAAACCTATATCTATAGAAGTATCTGGAGAAGATATAGATACACTTAAAGATATATCTATGAAAATTCAGAACGAGATCGCAGATATAGAAGGGTTACTCGATCTAACAGATGATCTTGTTCTAACTAAACCAGAGATTAGAATTGATGTTGATAGAGAGAAAGCAGCGTTACTAGGTTTATCAACGCAAGCGATAGCAGCATCTGTTAGAAATTCTATGTACGGATTATTAGCAGGAACTTATAGAGAAGGAAGTGACGATTACGATATCAAAGTGAAACTTCCAAAATCAGAGAGACAGTCGATAGAAGATGTTAGAAATATGCGTATATCTACTAGTAACGGAAGTTATGTTCCATTATCATCAGTTGCAAATGTATATCTTTCAGCTGGTTACGGAACGATCACTCGGAATAATTTTAAAAGAGCTGTTAGTATAACAGGAGAAAATAGAGAAGATATTTCATCTATTGATATCTTAAACGAGATAAAATTGAGATTAGCAGATTACAGTCTTCCATTAGGTTACGATATAAATTTTACTGGAGAAACACAAGATCAAGAAGAAGCTGTTAAGTTTTTATCCCTAGCATTTCTATTAGTTGTGTTCCTTATATTGATAGTTTTATTGCTTGAGTTTAACTCTGTACCTCAAGTTATGATTATCTTGGTTACAGTTTTATTATCCTTAGGTGGAGTGTTCTGGGGATTACTTATAACACAAACAAATTTCGGAATAATCATGAGTGGAATAGCGATCATATCTCTTGCAGGAGTTGTTGTAAATAATGGTATTATTATGATAGATTTTACAAATAAACTTTTAGATCGTGGCTATACTATAAGAAATGCAGTTGTACACGCAGGAGCTGTAAGATTTAGACCTGTTATGTTAACAGCTATCACAGCTATATTAAGTTTACTACCTATGTCTATCGGCTACGGATTAGATATAAGAATTTTATCTATCGTGAACGGTGCAGAGATGAGTCAGTGGTGGGGATCTATGGCAAATGCTGTTATATTCGGTTTAGGTTTCTCAACTATGTTAACGTTAGTTGTTGTTCCAATTCTCTACTCTTTCACAAGAGGCGGATTAAAAGGCGATATAAGAAAAGATATCACATTTAAAGAGTGGTTTAAGTTTTAGAGATAAGATATACTATTGACACAATCATACTTATTATTCGGAGGGTTCTATGAACAAAATAATATTGACATTAGCGATATTACTTATTTTCACAGTATCATATTCTGATGGGAATGCTTACGATCTTTCAGAAAAAATGAACACACAAATTGAAAATTGGATCGCTAAAAAATATGCTGATCCAAAATTTACTCCTGAGTTAAAATTACAAGTCTATACAAATGAAGTAACTGCTTACGCATGGATACAAGAGCATGCTGATAATACAGCTGTACTTAGAGAAGTTATGCTTATGTATCCTCCAAAACTTTACGGTTATAATATGTTAATGTTGATGTACCAACAACAGTTACAATTTAAAAACGATAACTTTTAAAAATTAATCTTGATACTTTTGTAATTATTGTATAAATTTAACATTCAAATTATATTTTTATAACTTTAATAAATTTATAAATTTTATGTTGTATATTTCTACGTTCTATATATTATTATATATTTAGTATATTTGTACGTTCAGTCCTACTATAAGTTTTGTATATATTAATAGATATAATGTGTTCGTCGGTTCTGCATATATTTGTAAGTTCAGTACATATTAATATATTTTATATTTATTCATAAGTTTTATATAGTTTATAGGCTTTATATACGTTTATAAGTTTGATATATATATGTAGGGAAAAAATTTCCCTATGGGGGAAAAAATTTCTATGTTAAAAAAATATCTACTAACTCCAGGTCCTACACAAGTTCCAGAAACAGTATTGCTTGAAATGGCTATACCTATGATGCATCACAGAACATCAGAGTTTGAGTCTATCTTTTCTGAAGTTAGACAAGGGTTAAAAACTGTTTTTAAAACTGATAATGATGTATTGATACTCTTAGGTTCTGGTACTTTAGCTATGGAAGCGGCTGTTATAAACACTTTAAACGATGGTGATACAGCGTTAGTTATAAACGGTGGAAAGTTTGCTGAAAGATGGACACAGCTATGTAGTATGGCTGGAGTTAATGTTATTGAATTAAAAATTGAATGGGGAGAGGCAGTAGATCCTCAAGATGTAAAAAAAATCCTAGATGAAACCCCTAATATTAAAGCTGTCTTAATGCAAGGGAGTGAAACTTCAACAACTGTTTACCACCCCATTAAAGAAGTTGCTGAAATTATTAAGGGTAGAGATAATACAATATTAGTAGTAGATGGTATAACATCTGTTGGAGTTCATGATACTGAAACTGATAAATGGGGAGTAGATATATTAATATCTGGCTCACAGAAAGCGTTTATGTTGCCTCCTGGTTTATCATTTATATCATTAAGCAAAAAAGCTTGGGGTATGGTTGATAAAAATTCGCAGAAAAAATTCTATATAGATCTTAAAAAAGAGAGAAAAAATCAAGAGAAAAATACAACAGCATGGACTGCAGGTGTATCACTTATAATAGGGCTTAACAAAGTTCTTAAAATGCTTTTAGAAGAAGGGCTTGATAATGTTTTTAATAGACATAAAATAAACGCTTTAGCAACTAGATCTGCTTGTACTGCTATCGGATTAAAATTGTTAGCTGAAAAATCTCCATCTGACGCTGTAACTGGGTGTTATCTTCCTGATGGAATTGATGGCAAAGCGTTCGTTAAATTTTTAAGAACAAAATGTGGTGTAGCGATAGCTGGTGGACAAGATCAGTTAGATGGTAAAGTTTTACGCATATCTCATTTAGGATATCACGATCTTTTCGATACGATTACAGCTATATCATCTATCGAGATGGGTTTAGTAAAATTCGGTGCAGATATCCCTCTTTCAGCTGGCGTTAAAGCTGCTCAAGAAATTTTTATAAAATATATACCAGAGAAATAATATAACTATGCAAATAAAAAACGGAACAGAACCTGCTGTATTAAGGGTTGCTAGAAAAGAAAGTATCATAAAAAATATCAAAGATTTATTTGATTCTTTCGGATATATAAAATTAGACTTTCCACTATATGAAAGATACGATCTGCTTAAAGAAACTTGTTTCGATATATCAGATGAAACAACTATTCGTTATACAGATAGAGCATCTGGTAAATCTTTTGTTCTACGTCCTGATTTTACTCCTCAAGTTTGTAGAAGTGTGGTAGGATATATGTCTGACTATCCACTACCCCTTAGAGTGCAGTATAACGGATCAGTCTTTAGAACAACACTTAACAAAGGTGTTAGAAGTGATAGTGTACAGATCGGAGTAGAGATATTCGGTAATGATTCTTTTCATGCCGATACAGAAATTCTTCTGCTTGCTGATAAAACCTTAAAAAGTATTAAGCTTAAAGATTATAAAATTATTATAGGCGATAAAGAGTTTCTATCATACATAATCAATTCTATCCCTATAAAACAGGATAAAATTAAAAATCTTATATCAACAAAATCTACTTATCTATTAGTTGATGAGTTAAAAGATGTTGATATTGATAGTAAAATGAAAGAACTTATTATATCTGTAACATCACTTTTTGGTGGTATAGAGATTTTTGACAAGTTAAAAGAGTTATCAGCGTTTGATGATTTTTTATCTAAACGTGTTGACTATCTAAAAAAAGTTGCCGATAATCTAATATCATTAGGCGTAGATATGAGTACTCTTGTTTTTGATATTTCAGAGATCAAAGGGTTAGATTATTACACAGGTATAAGTTTTGAATTAACTCACCCATTATCAGGACACATTTTAGGTAGTGGTGGACGATATAATAATTTAATGAGTAAGTTCGGTAAAGATATTAACGCAGCAGGATTTGCATTACATTTAGATAAATTAATGAAGTTTGATACGATATTTGATTATAGCGATAGCTACGATTATCTTATTGTTGGTGAGAAAAATTTTAAAAAATATATAGAGCTACAAAGTAACGGTTTTAGAGTTATATTTATAAACGATAGAATCTCTTTACAAGAGTTTATATCAACATATAAATTTAAAGAAATTATTGAAAATTAAGGTCTATATTAGGAGGCCAATGTTATGGGATGTTCAGTTATTTTAGGAGTGCAGTGGGGAGATGAAGGTAAAGGTAAGATAGTTGATCTTTACGCAAAGCAAGCAGATGTTGTAGTTAGATATCAAGGTGGGCACAACGCTGGCCATACTGTTTGGGTTGAAGGAGAGAAGTTTGTTCTGCACCTTGTACCATCAGGTATAATTCATAAAAAAACCGTTAATATCATAGGGAACGGAGTTGTTATCGAGTTATCAGCACTTATGAAAGAGATCAAAGCTCTACAAAAAAGAGGTATAAACTTTAATAAAAGATTTTATATATCTGATAGAGCACACGTTATTATGCCTTATCACACACTATTTGATAAGCATAAAGAAGAGCTTAAAGGTGCTAAAAAAATAGGCACAACTGGTAGAGGAATAGGTCCTTGTTATATGGATAAAACAGGAAGAATGGGTATAAGAATATCTGATCTTTTTGATAAAAAAATATTAACAGAGAAAATTAAAGATAACCTTGAAGAGATTAATGCGTACGCTACTAAAGTTTATAATATTGATCCACTTGATGAAACAACAGTTATATCTCAATGCTTAAAGTTCGCTAAAGAGATTAAAGAGTATGTGACTGATACAGCTGTTTTAGTCAATAACCTTATTGATAAGAAAAAGAAAGTTATGCTTGAAGGTGCACAAGGTACATTGCTTGATCTTGATTTTGGAACATATCCATTTGTTACATCATCAAACGGTTCAGCAGGTGGAGCATCAATCGGTACTGGGGTATCGCCTTTAAAAATCAAGAACGTTGTTGGTGTTTTAAAAGCTTATACAACAAGAGTTGGTGAAGGCCCTTTTCCTACAGAGTTGTTCGATGCTGATGGAGAACTTTTAAGAAAAACAGGGAACGAATTTGGAGCAACAACAGGTAGGCCAAGAAGATGTGGTTGGTTAGATTTAGTTGCTGCAAAATACGCTTGTATGGTAAACGGATTAAGTTATATCGCTCTTACAAAAATTGATGTTTTAGATGTTATGCCTAAAATAAAAGTTTGTACAGCATATAAAATTGATGGCAAAAAAGTTACTACTTTTCCAGCAGAGATAGATAAGTTAAACAGAATTGAACCGATCTATAAAACTTTTAAAGGTTGGAAAACCGATATAACTAAAGTTAAAAAGATCAAAGATTTACCTATCGAAGCAAGAGAGTATCTAGATTTTATAACTAAATTCCTAAACGTTCCATACTGTTTAGTATCGCTTGGAACAGATAGAGAAGAAACAGTTGTATTATCAGATATTTTTTAGATTTTTTGATCTTTTAAATATTTAACGATTAGTTACAAACTATTAAATATTAATTATTAAGTTTAATATTATATATAAGATGGATAGTAATAGTTTAAGCTATGCTATCCATTTTTTATATTACGAAATAACAACTATTAATAATGGAGAAAGTTATGAATTACGCTTATATAGGTGCAGAGTATTTTTTATCATCGCTAGAAAGTTTTATATTTACAGATATACGAAAATATACTTTCATCAGAGAGATTGATTTCGACTACGATGGCTCAGCTGTTTTAGTTGAGATAACGCCATCTGTTATTATTGATGATACGAGCGATATAACAAATAGTAAAGAGTACTCTGAACTCATTTTACTAACTAGATTTGATAGAGATAATTTTGCCAATATGTCTACGTTTCCATGTTTTGTACATATTGCAATATTGAATAATGGTATTAAACTTTCTGATGTTATATCTGATAAACAAGTATTAACTAAAACCGATATCACGACTCTAGCATGGGGAGAGGTTTATAGTAGTTTAGATGATAAATTGTTAGAAGGTAAAAAATTACTGTCTAAAAGATAGTATAAATGATGATTATTAAACACAGCTACTATATAACATCTAGATAACAGCTACATCACAATCTTTCACTTTAAACCTTATAACAGTAAAAGAGGTAGACACACCATTATGTATCTACCTCTTAAATACTATATTAAATTACTACAATCTGTATCTACTCTGCTTGATTACCCTTCTCTTTTAATCTGTATAATCTTGCAAATGGATATCTGTCTAGTTCCAATTCATAAAGTTCTGGATCTGGTTGGTTTAGGAAAAATAGATCTACAAACGAACTTTCAATATCTCTCTCTGCGATTAGATATACAGCATCAATTCCTCTACCACTTGAGTTGATAATAAGTGTGTGTCCATTCTTAAACTGATAATCTATCTTATTAACAACATTCCCTGCCTCTGTATAATAGGTATTAACCATTGTTGCACGATTATTAATTATGCCTGTATTTAAGTTAATTGTATAGCCTCTACACGTTAACACATTATCATTCATTGAAGAACAATTTAACTGTTCAAAACTTCTAGGATCACTTACACCTTTTTTAGGATCCCAAAATGATAGGTATGATATAGCTCCGTACTTGCCAACCATATCATTTGTATATAAAACGTAAGTCTTATTATCAACTGGACCTTTATCAAAATTAGATATGTTATCTAGCACCATTTCAAGTGTATAGTTATCTTCTATAAAATCATTCAGCTCTGTCATACCATATCTATCAAGGTATGATGTAAAATTGTAGAGATCTTCTTGACTAGATGTCAATCCTTTTGCGATAAGGTATGTTTTAGGGCTTGCTTGAGTCATACCTGTATGGAAAGCGTTAAAATCTCCTGCATCTATCAACGCTAAACCGTAATCCCACCATGTAAGTATGTTAGATTGTTTTGGCAGAGTTTCATCCATTTCTACAAAAACATCGTATATAGGAGTAACGATTGATGGCCCTGTTCTATAGCTATACTGACTATATTCTGCAAGCAGAAATATACCAAATACAATAAACGCTAACACTGTTGAAGTGATAATTTTTAAATGTTCTAACTTCGTGCTTATAAACGATAGCATTAGATGAAACATATATCCTATTCCAACTCCAACTGCTGGCCCTAGAAACATTGAGAACCTGTTTGATGAAACAAATGTCATTAAACCTAGTGCGAAAAGAGGAGCTAAAGGGATACATTTTTTAAAATTTCCTGCAGCAAATAAACCAGCAAACA
>CAMRDM010000044.1 GCA_947041225.1 uncultured Deferribacteraceae bacterium
GTGATAATTTTACCACCTGCATCCTTCTGCTGGGACGATATACTTAAAATCCGTAATAGTAATAAAAAGAAAAGCACAACTACACTAAATCCTCCTAGTAAGCCGAACTCTTCATTTATTACTGAATATATAAAATCTGTATGTCTTTCAGGTATAAAACGTAAATGTGATTGAGTGCCTTTTAGATACCCTTTACCACTTATACCTCCTGAGCCTATCGCAATTTTAGACTGGATAACGTGATACCCTCTACCAAATGGATCGTTCTCAGGATTAAGAAATGTTAATACTCTATCTTTCTGATAATCTCGTAAACTACCCCACGCAATCGGTGCGACACATAGTAGAGATATAACAATTATTATAAATGTTTTTCGCTTTACTCCAAAAAATAGAATCGTAGATGCCCATACAATAAAATATGTCATAGCTGTTCCTAAGTCTGGTTGTAAAAATACTAATAAAAATGGTGGGATAAGTAAAAGTGATTTCTTCAAAATCTTTAAAAGTCCAAACGGTTGACCATCAAAATCCATGAAAATCTTACCTAATGTTATCACCCATATGATTTTAAAGACTTCAGATGGTTGGATCGTCAATGGACCTACTGATATCCATCGCTGTGCACCCATACCTACAAAACCTGTGATCTCAACGATAAGTAAAAGAAGAATTCCAAAAGAGTATATGTAGATAGAGTAAAGAATTAATTTACTGTAATTTATGAATGAAAGTACAAAAAATGCGACAACACTTATCGCTAACCACATCGTTTGTCTCTCGTAATACGGTTCAACCTCGCCTAACGATGGATCATACCCCGCTGAATATATCGACAAAACACCAACTGTTGACAAGGCAAATACTAAAAGAAACAGTTTGTAATCTGTACGACTAAAAACAATTTTAATTCTTTTTAGCATAGCCTAATTCCTTCATCTTTTTTACTATCTGTCCACCAAGTGGAGCTGATGTCTTACCACCTGAACCTCCGTTTTCAACCATTACAACAATCACATATTTAGGATTGTCTGCTGGAAAAACAGCTGTAAACCATGAATGATCTCGCCATAACTCTGGAATTTCGCTATCTTTCATACCTTCTGTTTTTTTGAGAGATACAACCTGTGCTGTACTTGTTTTACCTGCAATATCTTGAGTACGATAACTAATCGCCGCTCGTCTTGATGTACCACCAGCTTTATATACAGAGTCTAATAGCCCTGCTGTAATTATCTTCACAAACTTATCAGGGATCTCTATTGAGTCTATCTCTTGTGGAGTTAATCTCTTCGTTTTATTATCTATATTAGATATAATTCTATCAACTACTCTCGGTTTATAGATCTTACCACCGTTAAAAATACTCCCCATCATAACTGCAACTTGCATTGGCGTTGTGATAGTATAGCCTTGTCCGATTGATGTAATTATCGTTTCACCTGGAAACCATACTTCATTTCTTCTTTTCTTCTTCCAATCTCTTGATGGAAAAAAACCTTGTTTCTCGTTTGGTATATCTATCCCTGTCAACCTACCTAAAGAAAATAGATTTGAATATTTTTGCATAATATCAATATCTAACAATCTACCTAAGTTATAGAAATATACATCGCATGAAACAGCTAATGCTCTTTGTAAATCGATCTCTCCATGTCCACTACGTTTCCAACAATGATAATTAAAGTTCCTATTTAATATATAGTTACCTGTACATTTAAATTTTGTATCCTCTGTTATAACCCCTTCCATTAAACCCGTCAACGCCATTAAGACTTTATATATCGAACCTGGAGGATACGCTCCTGCTATCGCTCTATTCAATAGAGGCTTATCTGGATTGGTTAATAAATTGTTCCAATCAGCTTTGAGTATATAGGGTGAGAAAAATCGTAGATCGTACGATGGTGATGAAACTAATGATAATACTGAAAAATCCTCTACATCCATCACAACTACAGATCCTCTTCTACCTACTAAACTATCTGAAATATATTTCTGGAGCTCATAATCTATAGTCAAATATAGATTGCTACCTGGAACTGGATCTTTAGTTACTAATATCTCTGTTAGACGTCCAAAACTATCCACTTGAACCTGTCTTGCTCCATCAATACCTCGTAAATTTTCCTCATACAACTTCTCTATACCATTTTTACCGATCGTCTCACCGTATCTTGACTTATTATTAATATCAACATTAATATCTTCACTTGTAATCTCACCAAGATAACCGATTAATTGTGATAAAGAAACTCCATCATAATACTCTCGCATAGATCTAAGATCTATACCTAGCCCGATGAAATCTGCTGAATGTTCTAAAAAATATGCCGTCTGTTCAAACGTTAATCCCCTACTGATAACAGTTGGTTGATAAAAATAACTCTTACTGATTATCTCTTTTGTGCTAGCAACATTAAGATATACCTGTTTGCTTATATTATCTAATAAACCATCAAGATCTACAACATCTTCCTTAGTTATAACTAACTCATAGGTTGGAGCATTTTTAACTAATATTTTGCCGTTTCTATCAAGGATAAAGCCTCGCTCTGCCAAGACTTTAGAGATACGTATTCTATTTGTATCAGATAGTTCAAGAAATTCATTATAACCGATAACTTGTAGGAAAAATAACCTAGATAGTAATCCTAGCAAAACTATAAACATTACAATTATTGTTAAAGAAATTTTTCGTTGAAAATAGTGTGATAACTCTTCTTTTACGGCTCTAAACGACATCCATTAACTCCGCAATATAATGTATAATAAGGTAAATAATAAAATCTCTTATAACAAAAGTAATAAGAACTAAAATATAATCATTTGATACTAAACCCATAACAAATATATTGTAAGCATTGAAAACAATTAACACCCCTAAAGCTTTAGCTATCTTTAGCAATATATTATTTGTTGATATTAGAATATCAAATCTAAATTTTATTAATGTGATGAAAATAAAGAATAAAACATTGATCCCGATCATAGAGTCGATAAGGAAATCATAGAAAATACCGAAAATTACAGAATATTGTACTATTGAATCTTCATTTATCCTATCCATGTAAAATAAATACAATACTATTATATAGTTAACTCGACTAATTGATGCAAACGTAGTGTATGAAACAACGTAACAAAGTGATAGCAGAATTACTAGTGATATATAATCATTCTTTAAAACCTTTAATAATGAAAACGTTTTCAAGTTTATAAAAATCCTCGAACTGTCTTATAGTGACTTTCTGAAACAGACCTTTATTACTAACCTCTATTTCAGAAACCTTACCTATTGGAATTCCTTTTGGAAAAAGTTTTCCAAGTCCTGATGTTATAAAGTTATCTCCGATAGAAACATTATCTAATCTATCATAGAAATCTACCCAAATACCACCAGCTCCATCACCACGTACAATTCCAAATGCTCTTGTTTTACTGTTTATTACCGATACATTCGACGATGCCGCAAGTATCAATTCAACCTTACTACTCTTCAAATACACATCTGTTACCTTACCAACAAGACCGTTAAAACCTATCACTGGATCGTTCTTCAACACTCCGTCTTTAGTGCCACGATCGATGATAATACTTTTAAGAAAGCCATCACCTATTCCTATCACATTTGCAGGGACTGTTGAGAAATCAAAAACTTTATTAAATTTTAAGAACGACTCAAGATGTTCCGTAACGATAAGACGCTCTCTTAGCAATGAATTCTCAAGATTAATTCTATCTAACTCTTTCTTCATCTCTTTATTTTCTTTCTGTACGTCTATTAATTGAACATACGAATCCCATATAGATGATGTCGAAGAGAGAATGTTTGATGTAAAATACACCAATGGATTTAATACATTACCTATTAAACCCTTAAATGGAGTAGATAATTCTTTATTCCTCGATTGGAGAATTATTAGAAGTAAACAGAAAAAGATAACAAAAACTATTCTTTGCCATTTAAACATTTATAAGTATACTATTCTATCGTAACTTTTTTAAGTAATTCATGGTCGTCTAAAACATAACCTGTTCCTAATACAACTGCTTTTAACGGATCATCTGATACAATTATCGGTAATCCTGTTTCATGTGATAAACGCTTATCAAGATTTTTAAGTAACGCGCCTCCACCTGTTAAAACAATTCCTCTATCAACAATATCTGCTGAAAGTTCTGGTGGTGTTTTCTCTAAGGCTAAACAAACTGCCTCAACTATCTTAGCTATTGAATCTTTTAACGACTCTCTAACCTCTTCCTCAGATATATTAATCGTCTTAGGGATACCTGTTACAATATCTCTACCTTTTATCTCAACAGATCCACCTTCACTAGTTGGAAAAGCTGAACCTAATTTTATCTTTAAATCTTCTGCAACACTATAGCCTACTAATAAGTTATATTGACGCTTGATGTAACTTACGATACTTTCATCCATTTCATCGCCACCAACTCTAACTGAGTTAGCGTAAACTATCCCCGATAAAGAGATAATCGCAACTTCTGTTGTTCCACCACCTATATCCACAACCATATTTCCAGATGGTTCTTGAATAGGTAACCCTGCTCCGATCGCAGCAGCCATTGGTTCTTCAATTAGAAAAACCTCTCTAGCACCTGCTTGAATTGCAGAATCTTTTACCGCACGTTTCTCAACTTGAGTTACACCTGATGGTATACAAATAACCATTCTTGGACGGACTAAAGTTTTACGGTTATGAACTTTTAATATAAAATGCCTAAGCATCTTCTCTGTTATATCGTAATCTGCAATAACACCATCTTTCATCGGACGGATAGCAATAATGTTGGCAGGAGTTCTACCTAACATACTTTTTGCCTCTTGTCCAACAGCTATTATAGCACCAGTATCTCTGTTAATTGCCACAACAGACGGCTCGCTCGCAACGACCCCTTTACCTCTGACATATATCAACGTGTTTGCAGTACCTAAATCTACTGCTATATCACTTGAAAAGTAGTTATAAAAATGACTCAAAAACATGACGCTAGCCCCTCCGAATATCAGACTAAAGCTAACATAATTATAAAACATTTGCAATACTTAAATATATTTACAATATATTGAGTATTTATTATAGTTCAAATATATACATTCTAAAAAGATATACACGATCTCTAATATTTATAACACTCAACCTATTCACAATATTTATTACTCTTAAATTTATAACATTTTTATAAAATACAAACGCTTCATATTTAAATTACACATATATATATATAGTGATTAAACAGTTATATAGTTCACTGAAATAAATATGTAACATTTATTATGTATAGTTAGCTAAATAAAACTTAAATTATTTTTATTAATTAATCAGTAAATGTTTCCATTATCTTACGTCTTATAGGATGACGTAATTTACGTAAAGCTTTCGCTTCTATCTGTCTTATACGTTCTCTTGTAACGTTAAACTTTTTACCAACCTCTTCTAATGTATGATCTGATTCACAGTTTATTCCAAAACGAAGTCTTAATACTGATGCTTCTCTTGGACTTAATGTATCTAATAATACGTGAGTATGTTCTCTTAATTTCAGATATATAACTTCATCTGATGGATTTCTTGATGATTTATCCTCGATAAAGTTACCTAAACTAGAGTCTTCATCTTCACCGATAGGTGTTTCTAAAGATACAGGTTCTTTAGCTATTTTCATAACTTTTTTAATCTTTTCAACAGGTATATCCATCTGTTTAGATATCTCTTCAGGTGTAGGTTCTCTACCTAAATCTTGATGAAGATTGCGTGTAACTTTCATCATTTTGTTGATAGTTTCTATCATATGCACAGGGATACGAATTGTTCTTGCTTGATCGGCTATCGCTCTTGTTATCGCTTGACGTATCCACCATGTTGCGTATGTAGAAAATTTATATCCACGTCTATATTCAAATTTCTCAACAGCTTTCATCAGTCCGATGTTACCCTCTTGAATAAGATCTAGAAATTGTAACCCTCTATTAGTGTACTTCTTAGCGATAGACACAACTAAACGTAGGTTTGCCTCAATCAATTTAGATTTAGCACGTTCAGTTGCTCTCTCTCCTTCAGATAGGTTTTCATAGATAACTTCAAACTCTTCTCTATCTATCCCTATTGATTTATAGACTTTTTCACAGTTCGACGCAGCTGTTGTATACTTTTTAGCGATTAAATCTGCCTCTTTAACATCAAACTTAGCTTTTTTACATATCGCTAAGAGTTCGTCTTTAACTAGAAATCCTGTTTTTTCATCATATTTATATCTGATTAAGTTACATATTTTTTTAATATCTGCACGTGCAGAGTTGATAAATGAGTAGATAGATTTAATATCTTCAGATATCTGACATATTTTATTAAAGTTTAATTTGATCTCTAACAATCTATCAGTTGCTTCATTAATATTAGACTTAATTGACTCTTTGATAGCCTCAACTTTTGTCGCAGACATACTTTTACGAGGTGTACGGATTTTTTTAGTTAAGAGTGTATCAGCTCTCAATTTTTTAGTTATATCTTCAATTGTCTCTATAAACTGCATCTTTAAAGCGTACTCTTTATTTAGTTTATGTTCATTTTCAAGTTCTTCATCAACCTCATCTACGTCTGACTTCATATCGTCGTCCATATAGGTTTCTTCTTCTATATCGATCACATCTTTCAGCTTGATCTCTTCATTTTTGACATCTTCACCCATCTGCATAATCTTCTCTGCAGTTGTTGGAAATGATAGTACTGAACAGATAACTTTACGTTGTCCTTCCTCGATATTTTTAGCAACAACAATCTCTTCCTCTCTTGAAAGAAGTGGTATATTTCCCATCTCTTTAAGATACAATCTAACAGGATCATCTGTTGGCAAACCTTCATCTATCTCATCACTACTATAACCAGTATCTATTGCTAAATCTTCATCAACTGGCTCTTCATCAATTACAATAGCCGTAGTAAATAACGTATCTTTTTTAGATTTATTATCAATCACATCAATCTTTAACTGTGAAAGAAGAATTAATATCTCATCCATTAAATCAACTGTCTGCATCTCTTCTGGTAAGACTTCATTGATTTCATCAAACGACAAAAACCCTTTCTCTTTACCTAACGCAACTAACTGTTTTACTTCTGCACTTTTAATTTTTTTAGACATACTCGCCCCAAACTTATTTATATCATCTCTGTAAAAACGTTTACTTACCAATACTACACTGCACCATGTTAAAATCACACGCATCTCAAATCTGCTACTTTACATAAATACTACATCCAATCAAAATCACTACCATTCACAAAAACTATACTCATATTAAAATAACTATTTGTGCTAAAAAACACTTTTATATTAAAGCAACTATATAGTGCTAAATATTACTTATTAATCGATACTTAACATTGTAGTAAATATTAATATTAGATCAACATTTACTACTGTGCAAATTATCACAATTACTATCGACTAAACTTATGTGCAAATTAATCGCAACTACTATCAAGCCAACTACCATGTCTAAAAGTAGCACTCATACTATAAACAAAACAACCAAGCATAAATATTATCTACTCATCTATATCGGTAACGTCTTGCTGTGTTGATTTACTCTTTATATTGTCGAAAACTTTTATTAACGATTCAATAATATCTTCCTCGTTATCACTGTTTCTACTATTATCTAACTCTTGCGACATCTGATAATCTGAAATAATTCTATCCTTATTCTCAACAGCCACTCGATAAAAATCACTACTTATCGTTCTCTCTTTCAAATCATAGAAAAAGTTATTATCGTCTATATTTCCTAATACTAAATCATCCATTACAAATATATTATCTAACTCTTTATTTATTAAGCTAAAAAACGCCTTACAATCTTCATCTTGAAACATCTCTGCTTCAATATCCATAAATAATGAATCTACAACATCTATATCTAAGCTTATTACTGCTGCTAAAAAATCTCTCTCACAAAGGCGAACAGCGTTACTATTGCTATCCTTTTTTCTCTCCCTACTACCAACGCCTCGACTTGATGATATAGCGTTCTGATTTAACTCAAGCTCAACTATCTCCCGTACCCTATCTTTGTCAAATCCAAATATATCTGCAGCATGATTAATATAATAATCTCTCATCAACAGATCGTTAATTCCTAGTAACATCTTATGTATCGACTTAAATCGTCTAGACTTCACAGAAAAATCATCTCTACATCCGAAAAACGCACGTTTTATCATATATATAAAAAGATCTTCTCGTTTTTCATACATAGCATTAAAATGATCCACACCTTTATTAAGTATCATAGAGTCGGGATCATCTTCTTTATTCAGTAAAACAATTTTTGGTGAAACTGATGCTGAAATAAATAACGGTAATGATTTCTGTGCAGCTTTTAAACCTGCCTCATCGCCATCAAATATAACAACCACATCATCTGCGTAACGCTTTACTAACGCTACTTGATTTTTTGTGAGCGCTGTACCCATCGGTGCTACAACATTCTTATGTCCTGAAAGATATAAACGCATAACATCAAAGTAACCTTCAACTAATATCGCTGTCTTGCTACTTCTGATACTATCTTTCGCTTTATCTATATTAAATAATAACTCGCCTTTATGAAAAACTTCACTATCTGCTGAATTTAAATATTTAGGTTCAGAACCATCAACTGAACGTCCTGCAAAGGCCGATATCGAACCCGTTACCGATCTGATAGGTAACGATAATCTATTGAAAAATCTACTGTTTATATATTTACCATCTTTACTCTCTTTAAAAAATCCAGATGCTAACAGTATCTCTTTATCATACTTTTTAAATATCGTTGAAAAATTAAAACGTGGAGGAATATATCCTACTCCAAAAAGCTCTAATGCAGACTCATTAAACGATCTATTTAAAATATAGTTCTTTGCATCAACTCCGCTCTCTTCATAAAGACTTGCTCTAAACCCTAGCTGAAGATCGTTATGTAATGACAATATATCCTTCGTTGACTCAAACCCTTTACTATCATAAACTACATCAATATTATATTTCTCTGCTATAAAAAGAAGTGCATCTAAATATGCAAATCCTAGATATCGCATAACAAATGTTATTCCATCACCTTTAGCATCACATCCGAAACATTTATAAAAACCACGATCTGGATCAACTTTAAACGATGGAGATTTCTCGCCATGAAATGGACATAGTCCCCAATAATCTCGACTACCACCCTTAGGCGATAGCTCAACATAATCGCTAACTACTCTCAACACTCCGATAGAGCGAATTTCACTCATACTATGTTCAGATATCTTATCTATAACCGTAACCTACTTATATAAAGTATAAATTAATCCGTTATCTTATAACAATATATATCGCTTGTCAATTTTCGCAAGTAACAATATTATAGCTTATTCAATAATTATTAGCTATAATACCTTGACATAGGCTTACAATTAAGCTACATTTCGAAAAATCGTATATTTATTATACATTCAATTATACTTAAAATTATATTAAATTATATACTTATAACACTATAAAAAAATGAGGATATTGACATATTACTTAAACGCATGATTTTTTTTGCACTTATTACAATAATATTAACGACTATCTTTACGCTCATATTTATGGACACAAAATCTCCCTTTATAAATATTGATAATATCTCTAAAAACTTCAACCCTAAAGATCACGATACATACAATCTAGTAATAAAAAATGATAACTGGATCGTAAAAACCGCATTAGATGATATAGTAAATAAATGTGAAAACGATCTTATTTGTACAATATTTAATATACATGATTTTCTTCAAACAGATATACTGCTCAATAACGAACTTAAAGCAACCTACTCTCCTGAGAGAACGTTAAAAGCGAAAACAGCTAATAGTATAGATAAAAATCTTCTAGCATCTAACCTGTTATCATCATTAGGAGTTGAATCATACCTCCTATTTCTTAAAAGAAAAGATACTCCTATACCTGTATTTTGTAATTTTGACACAATAGATATATACTCAATATTGAAAAAAAGAGCTGAAGAAAATCTTTTAGTAGAAAAAAATACAACATTAAGAAAAAATCAAACATGGGCTGTTGATAACGGTGAAAATGTAGCTTATAAAACCGTTGTTGCTAATATAAATGTAAAAGCCTCTAAAAAAGTTGATATGAGATTATTTCATAGTAGATACGAACTTGATCAATATGTAAAAGGATTGAGTGCAGTCTTTGCTTCTGACTGCTACGCTGATAATGTAACATCTATTAATCAAAACTGTGTTATCGCTAAAGGAGCTATACTTGCATTTTTCTCTCAAGATGATAACAATATCTTTAACGCTAAAATCAGTAAGGCTGGGACATTACTTAGCGATGTCTACCCTGTATATATCAATAACAAAACCTGCTTTGTGCTTGACGCTTCGGTAACAGATAACGATATCTATCCCGGATATCTTAAGATTATTGAGAAAACCGTTAAAAGCATAGTTAAAATAGATTAATACTGTTAAGTCTAAAATAATCTGCACTGTACACTACAGATTGACGTTATAATAACCGTTTAATACATATATTCACCACGGCATTCAATATAGTATCGGTTGTAATCGTTTGAGATGATAGTTACACCTAACTAATCACATAAAGATCGCAACCCTCAAAATGGTTCTCACTAAACAGCTTCTGTAAACCATTTATCATAACCATTAGATCAACTACTATAATCACAACCGTAACCATATCCATATCCACAACTAAAAACAGATCAACTAGAATTTACTTATACTTTCTGAAGTTGACTGGAGGAATGAGTAGTAACTCTCACTCGTTATAATTAGATGATCTACAAGTTCAATCTCTACTGTACTTAAACCGTGTGCGATCCTCTCCGTTAGTAATCTATCTTCCTTAGATGGAGCAAGCGTACCTGACGGATGATTGTGAGCTATAATAACTTTCGACGCTTCAGCATTCATAGCGTTCTTAACAACCTCTCTAACAAATACCTGTACTTTATCTACCGTTCCTACCGATAACGTATCTATATTCTTAACGCCAAATTTAAGATCCAAAGATATTACTACAAACATCTCTTTACTCTCTAAACCGATCTTCTTCTGTAAATATGAACATATCTTCTGTGGAGTATCGACAATCATCTTGATCGCTGTACTATGCTCTATCCTTAAATTAAATTCATGAATTAACTTAAAGAAAATCTCTGTCTCGCTACCCACTCCTTCTATATGTTTCAAACTACTACTAAATATATTTTTAAGTGGCGTAACATTATCTATCATATCTTTCGCCATCGGCTTAACATCTTTATATTTTATTACGTAACAAAGTAGTAACTCCAAAACTTCGTAATCTTGAAGCGACTCAGCAGATTCTTGAAATCTCTTTTTCAACCTTGCTCTATGACCCAAATATCGCTTCTTTGTATCAGAAGACATCTCAAACACCTCCTATAAAACCATATCTTATACCAAATAATATTTTAATTATATAGTTTTATATATCAATAATCGGCTTTACTCAATACATACTTAGTAACTTATCACAAATACTGCAAAACATTGTTAAATATAGCAAAAACAATATATAGTTGTAAATATAGTAAAAACATCTTTTAATACTATAAATATCCTAAGCTGTGTTACAGTAAAGATCGTAAAACTCTATGCACTATACTTCTCACTAAATAATTTCTTATATATCAATAACTAACTTTGCTTGATATGAAAAGATAAGACTTGAAATTATTGTTATAAAATGGTAGTGTAATAGACTATGTTTGACTATAAATACGTGTATAAAAGTATAATTTGTATCGCTTTTTTTGTGCTTACTATAAGTTGTAGTACAAGCAGTACGACAACAAAAAAGCATAAAATAGCTGTAACTAACGATATAACAAAATCAATCGTTATCAATATCGGTGGTGATTTTGTTGATATCGCTTCAACTATAGCACTCGGATACGATCCTCATACATATAAAACAAATGAAAATGATATTATACGAATTGCAGGTTCATCTATCTTTTTTTATAACGGAAGTTTTCTCGAAGGACAGTTAGCCGAACTGCTTTATAACGGAGATAGAACAGGATATTTAGTATCAACTATGGCATCTATGCCTGAAAAAGATCTTATTAAATCCGATTATAAAAAAGCTAAATATGATCCTCATTTTTGGCATGATACCAATTTATATATTATCGCTGTAAATCATATCACTAACAATATGATAGATAAAGCACCTATAAATGAAAGGCTCTATGCTAAAAACGAAGATATGTATATAACTAAATTAACTAAATTAACTAAAGATATTGATCTACTATATAAAAGTATACCAAATGAAAAAAGAAAACTTGCAACTATTCATAAAGGATTTGAATATTTAGCTAAAAAATATAACTTTGAAACAGTCTATCTTCAAGATGTTACAACGGCTGATCTTGTTACTAGTGAAAGTCTTTTAGATTTTGTGAATAGTGTCAACGCTAAAAAAATTAAACATATATTTATCGAAAACACAACAAGTGTTGAAATTAAAGAGAAGCTAAGAGATGTTATCAATAGATTAGATTTTGATATTGAACTTGTTGAGTCTATCTACTCTGATACACTTATCATAGATAAATACGATAACCCTGACTATAACGCTACTATACTTCACAATGCAAACCTGATAAGTAGCATATTAAACAAAGTGGAACAATAAATGATTAAAAGAGCGAATACTCAAAAAGACCATATCGAACAACTTGGAAGAGCTGTACATCTTGAAAATGTAACAATAGCATATAGCTCTGATAATGTTATACTACAAAACAGTAGTCTTGAAGTGAATGGTGGTGCAATGGTTGCTGTTATGTCTCCGATCGGTAGCGGAAAATCAACACTACTTAAAACTATATTAGGATTAGTCCACCCTATCTCTGGTTATGTGTACGTCTATTCAAGACCTGTTAATATCGTTGAAAGTAATGTTATTGCAATCGTACCATTAAAAAAAGAGATCAGTTGGAACTTTCCGATTACAGTTAATGAACTCGTTATGCTTGGTAGATACGAATATCTAAAATATAAATTGTTTGTATCTCAAACCGATAAAGATGTCGTGGCTGATGTTCTAAAAAGATTAGATCTAACAAATAAAAAAAATACTATCATATCTGAACTATCTGAAAACGATAAACAGAAAGTTATTATAGCTAGAGCTATAGCTCAAGATGCAAGAATTATACTACTTGATGAGCCTCTTGCAATAAGTAACATCGATGATAAAAAACTTATAATTGATCTTTTAAAAGAAGAGAATAAAAAAGGTAAAACAATTATTCTAGCACATCATGATGTTATGAATATACCTGATATGTTCTCACAAATAATCGTTATAAAAGATAAAAAATTAGTAACTGCTAGAAGTAAGAGTAATTCAGCTTCAAAAAATATACCCTTTATAAGTGATTCTATATCTCTAAAGGATGTAGATCTCGGTATATAACTATGATAAATATTTTAACAACCGCAGACATAATATTAATTATACAACTCTCCGTTGCACTAGGGATCGCAACAGCTATCAATGGAGTTATATTCTCTCTTCGAGATGAAACAAGAGTCATCACACTTGTGACATACTCATCATCAATAGGCAATGCGTTAGCGTTGTTTTTTGTAGGCGCTACTGCCTTCTATGTAAATATGCTCTTAGCGATACCTGTTGTTCTGTTCATACTTGCTATAAGTAAAGCTATTGAATACTCTAAAAAAGTTTCTAAAAGCATTATCACAACAACAATGACAACTGTATCTTTTGCCATAATTATTGTACTTCTTTCATATATTGACAGAAACTTCGAGACACATCAAATCAACTTCACAATGTATCTGCTTGGAAATATTAGACTTTTTGAAAGTAAAGAAATTAACTTAATATTTTACATATCTATGATTATCGCAATCGTATCAACTCTGAATATTAACAGAATTAAACAGTATATATTCGACAAACACTACCTTATAACAAATAATTTAAAATATAATATCTTCAACCTCCTACTTATTATTCAGTTGATTATTACCGTTATTGCAAGTAGTCAAATAGTTGGAATAGTCTTTGCACCAGGGTTCATAATCTTACCTGTAATAATTATTAAATATTTCGTAAAAAGTTTGCTTCAACTATTTATATTCTCATCGCTACTATCATCTGTATCTCTATTTGTAGGGATCTATGGATCGTTACTTATGCCACTATTTTCAACAGGTGTAGTTATTATATTAACTCTTACTTTCTTTGTTTTACTTCTACTAGGGTACAAATTTATTATAAATAAAAGAATGATTAAAAAAAATATATTGAAGGTGATGTAAAATATGTTTCTACTAGGTCAACTTGAAATAATATTAATAATTACATTAGCGTTATCGGCTTGCTCTATCGTTGGATCTATACTTATCTTTCAAGGAGCACCCTACTCTCCATCATCAATAGGGAGAATATCTACCTTTGGATTTTCAATAGGGTTTCTGTACTCATCAACGTTATCATCTGTACCAATAATATTATTCTCGATTATAACAATTTTGTTAGCTCAAAAATTAATCAAAAAACTATGTGAAAAAACAACTATCTCTGAAGGAGTATTATATATAATTATATCAACTATACTCTTCGCTATAGGTTTAGTTATTATGCATATTCAAACGGTAAACAATTTTATTACTACCGATAAAATCTTCACAGGGGAACTTGTGTACACGATCATAAATAGAATTACTATTAGTGGATACGATTTCGGATCGGTATCATTATACCTATTTAGTATTCTACTTCTTATAAATATAGTGCTATTCGTTATAAATAGTAATAGTTTTAAAATATTCTTTGTCGATAAAACATACTATCTAAACTTAAACAAAAACACCGAACTACTAGAGTTAGTTATATCAGTTATGGTATCTATAACAGTTGCATCGACTATACAAGTTACTGGATCATTTATTGTATCATTATTTATATTAGGTATTCCGATGATTACAGTTTATTTCGTTAAAAGGATATCTACACTCGTGATATCTGCAATAGCTATATCAACATCGGTTAGTTTTGCAGGATACTCGATCGCTAAGATATTAAATATATCAATCGTTTCTGTAACAGCGGCGATCATCTCATCACTACTTATCTTATCAGCTTTCCTAGCCCCAGAAAGAGGTGCGATGGCTCTCTTTTTCAGTAACAGAATAGATAGAAAAAATATAATGTTAACCGATCTATTAAACTATATTTACGAAGCAGGACAAATTAGTCAACCTAACCAGTATCAAGCAATCACTGAAGATATATCTGATTACATGAATTGGAATTTAAAATATACAACAAAAATAATTAAACTAGCATCTGTGAAAGAGTTGGTTTTTACAGATACAAATGGGTTTCTGCAACTAACAGAAACAGGTATAAAACAAGTTAATCTTATTAATAACAGATAGAGGATAAAATGGATAATTTAAAATTAGTTAAAATGGTATCAGGTGAGTTTATGCTCGGAGAGGAAGAAAATGGTAACCTTAAAGATGTTGCTGTTTTACAAGTTATACCTCAACAAGGTGGCGCTGTATCACTTACTCTAATACCTATAGGTTTCC
>CAMRDM010000045.1 GCA_947041225.1 uncultured Deferribacteraceae bacterium
TCGACTACCCTGCTCAACTCGACTACCCTGCTCAACTCGACTACCCTGCTCAACTTGACTATCCTGCTCAACTTGACTATCCTGCTCAACTCGACTATCCTGCTGAGCTCGACTACCCTGCTCAACTCGACTATCTTGCTTAGCTCGACTACCCTGCTCAACTTGACTATCTTGCTGAACTCGACTATCTTGCTTGATGATATCCGTATCCGTAGCAGATAAATACTTCACGTCCCCACCTGCAACAATAAACATATTTCCATATCTATTTATATCTGTAGAAATCAATTGAACATTATCAAAACTTTTATCAATCATCTCAACATACTCATCTGCAAGAACAGTATTAGAGTAGTTTAATATCATCGCAAACGCTACAAAAACAAACATAAAAAAATTAATGTTCAATATACACCTTAAATATATTCTTATAAATAACCGTAATATGTTACTACAAATTAAATAAATGAACTGTTAAATTATAGATCAGGAACTTCACCCGTTTCTCGTATATTTTCCATCTCTGTATCTAACTCATAGAAGTTTTTAGATGATGAATTCAACTGACGCTGAACATCAACTCTATGCTTATCTTCTGCTGTAAATCTCATGCAACTCACTACTAAAACCGAAAATATTATTAATACAGTAAGGTTCAAATATCTCATTAATTTCCCTCATTAAAATAAATTCAAGCACAAAAATAATATAAGTAGCATTACATCAAAAATACTACTTATATTATTAAATCACTAACAATAATTATTAATTAAAATCTACTGTATTTTTAAACTCTTTCTCTATAGCTGCATCTAACTCATCTTGAGCTTGCTTTTCAAGAAATTGTTGCCATAATGCAACATCATTTCTAATAGATGAAATAGATTCCTCTTTAACTGCCTGCTTAACAAGAGTCTCATCTAAGCCAACAAGCACATATAACTCAGCACACTGTGATACCCATGAACCTACTTGTTTTGATCCCGATATCGTTTGTGATGATAACTGTTTTGAAACATTTACCGTTACTCTATCAATACTTTGATCGTCACCTAAGCCTGTTGTCTGATTAAATGTTTTGAACATATTATTAACCTTAACAGATAATGTTCTAGACATCTCATCTCTAGCAACAGCAGTTGCTTCAATTCTTGCATACTGTAAACCTGATTTACCTATTACAGCAACACCGACTGCAGATAAATTCTCACCTTGTCCACTTGAAATAACCCAGTCTGGTGCACCATTAAAACAAACAGCTCCACCAACACCTGTACCACCTGTTCCACCGATATCAGGAGGTTGAACACCCTCTTTTGATGAGCAACCTACAAATACCATATTAAATAAAACAAATACCACAACTGATAATTTCAACATAATAACACCTCTTAATAAAAATTACGAATATTAATACTAAACTCAATACATACTAAATATTATATCTGAAACACTTAATTTCTACGTACAACAATCTCATTCTTACCTATCTTCTCAAGAGTATACTTACCACCACCCGTTAAAAATGATGCTAAATAATAAGTCTTTTCTGGATAGTTAACTATCAAAGTATCGATCCCCTCTTTTACGACATCTAACACAAATGGTATAGACTCTATATCTGTAAGTAAATCGTAAAAATCACGAATGTTTCTTGGTCCAGAAAGAACTACAACAACCTTTCTACGAGTGTTATCTAAGACTTCTTCTGTTACATCGGATATAAGTTTATGTGATGTCGTAGATGACATATTTTTATATAAATTAGCCACAGCTGCATCTAAATTTGAACCATGTCCATTATCGTTATAAGTTCCAGATGCAAGCAACACTCTTCTTGTTCCTTTCTTACCGATTATACGCCAATCAAGTGAGCCATCAACAATTGTGAAAGGCATCTCTGTATATCCAACATTTTTTGAACGCTCTCTAACACTTATCTTTCCAACAAGTATATTTGTTGTAAAATATTTAGAAGTTAAAAAATTTAATTTTTCATAATTATCAGTACTGATTGCACTATTGATCTCTTTAATAATATCAGGATCTAACTCTTTTGATATATCTCTAACTTCAAAGCCTTCCTTTGTGAGTTCGGTAACGATTTTCTCCGAGAAAGGAGTAATATAACTATATTTTTTATTCGCAATTATTGACGGTATTACAACTGCTATTGATGTGCTTTTTGATAATGATTCTACTTCTCGTCGTGCATCTAGTTTATCTATCTCTACTAAAAGTTTTACAATATACCTATCTCCACTTCTACCCTCTGACAGTACTTTAACTTTTTTAAATTGAGCTCCATATTCAATTTTTACAGCTTCATCAGCTAGTTGAGAGTTAGTAATTAATGTATCAATTTTAACATTCATATCAGCGATAGATTCTAAAGCACTCCATTTTGCTCTTGATATTGCGATAGCTTTTGCAGATGGAACATCTCCATTATAGATCATAGCTTCACCCTCTGATTCTACAAAATCTGCGTAGAGGTTTATAGATGAAACTAATAAAAATATTAATACTGATAAAAACCTCATAAGACCTTCCTATTTATTTATATTAATAATCGTATCTATATATACGTTATGAATTAACAACTATTTTACTGGTAACCCCATCTCTTTCATAACTAGTTGTAAATCTTGCCATACAAACACCTTTTTAGTAGGTGATCGAAGAAGATACGCTGGATGAAATGTTGGCATAACTTGATACTCTTTATCAGATAAATGAGGTAAATTTAAACTCTGCCATCTACCACGCAATGAAGATATCCCTTCATTAGTGTTAAGTAAGTATTTTGTCGCAATTGATCCTAATGTAATAATATAATCTGGATTAATTGTTGCAATCTGTTTATGAAGATACGATATACAACACGCTGTTTCATCTTCAAACGGATTTCTATTATTCGGAGGTCTGCACTTGACGATATTTGCAATGTACACATCTTCTTTTTTAAAACCCATCGCTATAATCATTTTAGTTAACAGTTGTCCAGCTCTACCTATAAATGGTAATCCAGCTTGATCCTCATCTGCACCTGGCCCTTCACCGATAAACATTAGCTTTGCAAAAACATTGCCATCACCAAAGACTACGTTTGTACGAGATGCTGAAAGTCTGCATTTTGAACAATTTTCAATCTCTTTCCTTAATAATTCTAAAACTTGCAACGGTGGAACTCCTATAGATTTATTAACCATATCATTTGTTGATGCAATAACGGATCTATTAACCGTACTATCACTAGATTGACTATTACTAACAATATTATTAACCGTGCTATCACTAGGCTTACTATTGCTTACAATATTATTAACCGTGCTATCACTAGGCTTACTATTGCTTACAATATTATTAACCGTGCTATCACCTGTCGCTACTGATTTATTGTTTTGTGAAACAGATTTTATATCTAATAAGTTCGCAGTGAATTGTTTAGATGTATCACCGATATCTTTCAACTTGTAGTCATTAGATTTAATTATATCCGATATCCCATAGATATCTGTCAGAAAATTGTTATTGAAAAGCTTACTCATTCTCTATAAACCTTATTATATAGGTGAAAACCTATTATATATCATATATCATAAAATACTAGTAAAAAGTTTGATTATAGTTTATTATTCACTAACTTAAATATAGTGAGATTACTATGAAATACTGTAAAACAATTCTTATGATTTTTTTTATCTCTATCCTATCTGCAACGAACCTCTTCTCAATGGAAAAGGTTAACATTGTAAATGTTCATGATGGAGATACCATTACAATTAAATATCTTGATGGAGAGAAAAAAGGTAGAATTGAAAAAGTAAAACTATTTGGTATAGACGCACCAGAATTAGAGCAAGCATACGGCTTTAATGCAAAACAACATCTTGTTACTCACCTAAGATCTATTGATATTAAATTCAAGAGAAAAAGTATAAATTTAGATTCTCAACCTGAAGGGATTTTATACGCAGATGGTATAAATATAAATAACAAAATGATTGAGAACGGTTACGCTTGGCAAAATAAAAGATACTCTACCGACTCAGAATTAAATGATATGTATCTTAAAGCAAGAGATAAAGAGATCGGATTATGGAACGATACACAAGAACCGATACCTCCATGGGTATTTAGAAGTTATGAAGGTAAAAGTAAACACCCCGCCATACATACCTATGTACCCGATCTGATAATATGTATAGATGATATCACAAGCGAACTATCTTACTACTCTATAGATAAAGTAAGCTGTCCTAAAGGTACTAAGGCACTTATTAGATAAAACTAAACTATAATTATTGACACTTACAAGATAAATATAACTACAAACTCAACTTATAATTATTGATGTTTATCAATAAGTTAAAACCATATACTTTAACCAATAAACTAGCGAATAAAATCTGTTATATCATTTTTAGGCGTAAAAAACCCCGAAATATTATCGGGGTATTAACAATTAATCTGATTGTTTCTTAGTGTTATTAAAACTTCTCTAACATAAACTAATTAAAGAGTATTGACGAATTAATCTGGTTGCTTTGTTGGAGCAATTAAGACTTCTCTAACACAAACCGATTGTGGTAGATGATAAATATAATCTACTGCACTTGCGATATTTTCTGATGTTAACGCTTCACCCATATTATCTTTCCACTCTTTATAACCATCAACTATTCCCTTATCTGTTGTATGTGATAGTAGCTCTGTTTCAACAACTCCTGGAGCTATAATTGAAACTCTAACATTTGATGCTGAAACCTCTTTTCTGATCGCATCACTTATTGAATGTACTGCAAATTTTGTTCCACAATAAATCGCATGATCTGAAAAAGTTTTACGTCCTGCAACAGAACTAATATTAATAATAGTTCCACAGTTACGCTTAACCATTTTGTTTAAAACTAAATGAATACCGTTAAGCAAACCTTTAATATTTACATCTATCATCTGATTCCACTCAGATATATCTTGAGTTGTAGAATCCCCCAATAACATCACTCCTGCATTGTTCACTAAGCAATCTACATCTCCGAATTTTTCCTCAGCCTCTGTGATCGCTTGTTGAAATGTTTTTGTATCTAAAATATCTACCTTGCGACAGATTGTGTTCGGAAGATTTAAAACTTCCATTCTTTCAACACGACGAGCAAGAAGAAGTAACGGATGCCCCATAGATGATAGTAATTTCGCAGTAGCCTCTCCTATACCTGAACTTGCACCTGTGATTACAACTAACTTTTTCATTACTTATATCTCCTTTTAATTATGATAATCTTCTCTATTATAGGATAATGCAGATTATCTCTAAGTTCAATATAAAAAACATTAAACTAGTAAATACTTACAAGGTTGTAACGCCGTACAACTATTTTTCAAACAAATATATAAACTCTAAAGTAGTATAGTAAACCTAGGAAAAAATTTAATAACAGTTAATAAAAAAAGGTTAATCTACTTTGTAAAAAAATAAATCAACCTTTTGATGTTACATAGGTTTTGTAATTAAAAATATTACTCTTCAACTACCATGTGTAACGATTATTGGCAACTGCCTGTGCCATTAAAATCCATGTAGCAATTATTAATAAAATTGAAATAACAATGATGACAATAAATATCGCACTAACAATAAAAAAAGCTTTTCTTCCACCTTTATCACAATCTAAAAGAATTACACGATTATATTTAATATTTATATCTCCTATACTCATCTTTGAGACAAGTAAACAAGTTACATAACCTAATATTACAGGTATACCTGTCCAACAAAAAAGTATCGCTAATATCCCTTTTCCGATATTGCCTACATAAAAATTATGTACGCCAAATGAACCAAAAAACACAGACCATACAAAAAATGAAGTTAAAGATCTTATATCTTTCTGCTCCGTCTGATTATTTGTGCCTGCTTCTCCTACGGTACTTGATTGTCCCTCTGTGCCTGATAAATTTCCCACTGCTGTTTGATCCATTTGATCCCCCCGTTTATTCCGTTGTAAATTGATACTTCAAACTATCTTATCATATTAGATTAATGATAATATATCAATAAAAAACAGATAGCTATATATAAATATAACTACCTGCAAATTAATACTGTAAAACTTTATTTACTTATCTGATGAAGTGAACCATTTAATATTAAATAATTTTAGTATAAACACGACTTCATTAACTATTCACTTGTAAAAGGTTTACGCTTTTTAATTAACATCGATGGACCTGTATTATCGTCTGTTTCAGGTTTATATGCGTAAGGAAACTTACCCTTAGTCAACTGTTCTGCATCAGGATACTTTACTTTTAATTCATCAAAATCACCGTAATCTAACGCATGTGCTGGACATGATGCAACACAAATCGGAGATTCATTATTATCTATTCTATCTGCACAGAAATCACATTTCTGCATCGGATGACGAGTAAAACTTCCTACAATCTCATCTGGCTCTTGTTTATTATTTGCAAACTGTGGCGTATCGTACGGACACATAATTTTACAATCCTCTATCTTCTGACAGATAGATCTATCTATTGCAACTATACCATCAGCCCTTTTATAAATAGCACCTGCCGTACACACCTCAAGACATGCAGGTTTCTCACAATGATTACATGACATAGATAAGTTGAAAAAACCACCATCATCTGTTTCATGTGTATTAACTTTACGCCAACGAACTGCACCTGGGTTTACACCATGCCAATCTTTACATGCAACAGAACAAGTGTTACATGACATACATCTTGACTGATCGAAATAAAATGCGTATCTCATAATTTATATCCTTATATTCTTAATTATTTATTAAACTACTACTCTCTTAATTGAAACCATAGCAGATTGTTGTGCATTACCATGATCTACTCGTGATGGACGTGATGCCATAAGTGTATTACAATTACCACCAACATCAACTCCTGTTTCTGGATCTGGATCGTACCAACAACCTTGATGAAGTCCTAGAAAACCTGTAACACAACGTTTTGATAATCTTGCAACACAATGAACTGTACCGATCACATTTGATACTTCAACTAAATCTCCATCTCTAATACCTTTTTTATCTGCATCACTATCGTTCATCCATATTTCTGAGTAAGTAGCGTTAAGCTTCTTATCTGCTATCGCTTTATTTAAACGTGGTATAGAATATTTATTACCTTCTGCTGGTTCTGCACCTAATAAAGCGTACTCATTCCAATCATCTCCTGAATATAAATCTCCACCAACAGTTCTATGAGTTAACTCTCGTAGATATGGGTTCTCTGCTTGTGATGAGTGTACTCTATATCTATCATGTGTTGTTGTAAGAAGAAACCTATTCTCTGCTGGAGGCAATTTATCAACTCCACCGTATGCATCCATAAAATAATCTTCATAGTTGAAATACATAGGGATAGGATAAACTAACGGATCGCCTTCACTATCTTTATTTTTCATTCCTCTATCAGCAGAATTAGCTAAATATCCATGAAATTTACTATATCTATTCTCGTATCTCCATACAAACATTGGTGAATAAACTGTAAAACGTGCAGGAGAGTCTGGAGCTGTTTCTGGATTAGAAAATTCTCCACCACCCATATCGCCGTACCCAGCATTACTAAGCCCTACAAGGTTTACTGATTGATTATGATTTTTACTACTATCTGTAGATGTATCTACTTTAATAAACGGTGTAACTATTCGATCCCCATCAGATAGATCAATATAGTTATCTATCTTTATACGCAATTTTGATTTACTCTTAGTAATTTCAGAATCATTAGGTACTCTTGGTAAGAATGGATTTTTTAAATACTCATCCCATGTTTTGCCTTGTAAAATACCCTCTTTAGATGACGCAATCGTAAAAGCATCTTTAGTATGTCTTTCTAAACTTTTATCTGCAACACCACCTGTGAAATCTGTAGCTAAGCCACTCTTACGAGGATCTATTTCTGCATAAGCTTTTAATAGTTCATTTGTGAAATCATAAGGAGCTTTTGACTCACCAGGTGCTGTAGATACAGCTGGAACATATATAGTGTTACCTAACGATATCCCCAGTATATCCTCTTGCTCCCAATTTGTTGTTGCAGGAAAAACATAATCACACCAACGAGGTGATGGAGATAAAAAATTATCTAGCGATACAAGACATAATGTTTCTGCATCATCAGGATCTCCAGATAATGGTAGAGACTCATAAACCTGTCTAGAATCATTTGGATTCATATGTTGATTAATTAAAATATTACCACCAGCATTTAATATAAATCTAACACCACTATAGATCGGATTTGTACCATCTTTATCCCACTCATAAAATCCATTAGCATCTGTGATCAATTTACCTTTATCATCTCTTTTCCATTTTACAAGAGATTTTACACCAGAATCATCAAAATAAGCGTTACGATCATTTACATCTGTTACGGTATGATCAGGTACAAATTCTCCTGTATAACCATTCTCTACAGTTAATTTATCTCCAAATGCAAACTTAATACCACTAAGCCATTGTGTACAACCTATAACTGGTGAACCCGGATTATCAGGTATCTCTCTTGGTATATTAACTGGTAGATTTCCTTCAGCACCTTTTCTACTTCCACCGAAAGCTCTATCGAAAACATTACCTGTCTCGCCCCATACTTTACTTATTAACATCATTGAGTGCATAGCGAAAAATGTAATTACACCCTCTGCTTGTTTAGTCTGTCCACCTGCCCATGTGCTTGCTACTGGGTGATTTTCTGGTTTAGCGTATACCTCTGCTAACTCTTTAATTTTAGCCTCTGATATGCCTGTAATAGCTGATGCCCATGCAGGAGTTTTAGGAGTAGCGAAATCTCTTTTATACATGTAGGTAGTACCTGTCCCAGCCGTTACTGGATAATCACATGTAGCTCCACGAGTTATTGATGGATTAGCAGAGATAAATTTAGCACTCATATATGTAGCATTAGCACCTGTTTCATCATAAGTCCCACCTAAACAATCCCCATTACCCATTATATATGATGCTAATGCTTTTCCAGCTGGAACTGCATCAACTTTATTATACTGTTCAGGGTTCAGCGAAGGCTCAGCGAATACAATCTCTCCTGTAGCTTTAACCTCTGCCGTTGTTACGTTACCATCTTTATCCTTAACTTCTTTTACACCAACATGTATCCAATACGCTGGTGATGCAAAAAAGCCATAAACCATTGTATCTAAATATTTTACATCTAACATAGGATTAGCTTTTATTTCTCCAGTTGTCTCAAACGTATTCTCTATCATGTGATACAACATACCCATCATAAGAGCTACATCTGTGTATGGTTTAATTTTTATCCACTCATCTGCTAATGTTACACCTGTATCTACAAACTCTGGACCTATAAAATATACTTTAGTGCCTGATCTTTCTTTCATCTTTTCAACTGAACGTATCCATGAATACGCTTTCTCATTAACAGTTGATAAAATGTTTGAACCCCATAGAACAAGATTTTTAACGTGTTGTGCAACAACTGGAGCATTAAATGTTTCTGATGTATAACCAGTATATCTATTTCCAAAAAATGATTTTTGATGAAAAGAGTAATCATCTGTATATGACAACTGTCCACCTATATACCTACCACCAATACCGTTCATTCCTGTCCATATACCTGTATATCCACCACCTTGCCAACTACTTGCGATCGTTCCACAAGCATAAAGAGAGTGAAATGACTCAGGTCCATATTTATCTGTAATAGCTTTATGTTTTCTAGCAACTTCTTTTAATGCAGTATCATAAGACATTCTTACAAAGCCTGATAAATCGCCTCTTTTCTTCGTCTGTTTAAGTGCATATTTTAAGCGTCCCGGATGATATAGTCTGTGCTTATAGCCACGACATTTTGCACATGCTCTTGATTGTGTACAGTTTTCGCTATCAGCAGAAACATCTTTACCATCTGTATATGTAGCTGTATCATCTGTAGTAAACTTAATAATCCTACCATTACTTACATGAGCCTTAGTTATACATCTTGCTCCACAGTTGTGTCCTGTTGAACCGTAAACTATAGCGTCAATCGGCACTTCTACTTTTTTTCCCGACGTTTCTTCATCAAACTTTGCACAGCCGATAACTGCTGATGATGCTCCTACAACTAACGCACCTTGTAAAAAACCTCGTCTTGTTATACTTAACTTAGACTTAAAATTAGACAATAAATCAAAACTTTTCATAACATCTTCCTTATAAACATAAATTTGATCAACAATGAAACTAAAACATAATACTTGTTAAAAGAACTGATACATATATCGCTATATATACAATAATAGATGTACAGTACAAACAAATAATAGAAGACTTTCATCTTCTATTAATCACTATATAAACTAATTGTAAGCTTGTGTTTGGCACGAAACCAAAGGTTTTATCCTTCTTACTTCTTTAACTTTATTATAAACACTTGTACGAATTAAAACCTAATATGTCATGATGTACTAATATTTTAGCTTTCTATAGTTCTTACAAACTAGACCACTTCTGCAACCTAATAAGTTAGATGTTTTCACATAAATATTAACAACTAAAATGTTTCCATAACTACAATAAGACAAAAAAATATCAGATAGCTTACTTACTTTAATTTCAATAAAACTATCTGATATAAATAACTATAAACTTTATCTACTTTATCTGATGTTGATTACCATTATCGAGAATAGGCCGTGTATCATGACACACAATACAGTTCTTACTTGGAGTGTTTTTCCATGTACCTCTTGGTAACTGACACCCCGTTGTACAATGAACATTTTGTCCACCAAAGAAGTTAGCTCTACTGTGGCTTAACGGAACAGCTGTTTCATGACAACTTGAACAAAAATCTTCTCTATGACATGTTTGACATGTGTTTCTATCCCATCTACTCTCTAACCCATGAGTTTTTTGAACAAATCCAGGTGTATGTGTTCTCGGAGCTTTATCCTCATGACAACTAATACACTCTAATCTCTCAACGTGACAACTCATACACTCTGCTTCATTAGTCTTTGCAGCCTGTCCATGACGATACTCCCACGCTGTGTTATGTGTAGACGGTTTTAACGTATCTACCGAGTAAGCTATCGCTGCAACACCGAAAATTAATACCATAATTATTAAACTTTTTTTCATATTATTTAGTCCTACCTATTACCATAAAAAATTAACCCATAGCTCAACCATGTGAGCATCTGGACGTGTATCATACTGTTTTAAAATATCCGCATAATCAAACATATAATCTAACTGTATTAAACACCAATCAGTTATCTTATACATACCACCTATATACGCAATCGCCGTATTATCAAACTGCTCTATCTCGCCATAAGCGTTTAATGATCCTGCAAATGCACCTGCATCTTGTGAGTAATACTTTATCGGACTGTTCTTATATTGATAGTTCATAACATTAAAACCTGTCCATAATTCCAGCCTGTCATTTATTACTTGAGTCATTCTAAACCCAACTAGTAACTCCTGATTAGCCTCATGACGACCATATGCTGGAATATCATACCAATCAAATATAATCGATACAAAATTGTTCTTCCATAATAAATCTACTAAATCAACGTTCGCAAATACTCTATAATAATCTCTGCTTGCATAGTTCTCTTGAATATTATAACGAGCTTCAAACCCTAACCCTACCATAACTGTGTCAATTATACCTTGAGTGAAAAGAAATCCACCCATAATATACTCGCTTGATGCACCGAACATATCTTCATATAAACTAACATATGGATTAACACTATTATCAGCATTACGACCAACCTGTCCCATAATATAACCAGATAATTCACTTCTTGAGATATCAACTAATAAATCAAACCCTGCATCAAATATGTTCGCATTGTTTATAATTGTACCTTCTGCATATATCGTAGTCCATGGTATCGTTTGATCTACACGAATCTTACCAACATATGTCTCTGGAAGAACATCATCGTACTGAAAGAAATAACTGAAATTACCTCTTATTCTTGTGCCTGATTGAGAAATAGGAACATCAACCGTTGTACCAACTACCTGAGTAGTTATTAACGATGAATAGTAACTAACTGGCAAGCCATAAAATAAATTCATATTAAAATACTCTGAAGGATGAACACCAATATCAATACCATCTATCTTATAACCCTCAAACTCTGACAAATAAATTCTACCTAATGCTATATCCGTAATAGGTATAACATCTTCTAAAATTACATTTGCTTGATAGATACGTAAATCAACATCGTATGGATCCATACCAAGACGAGTTGCATCAAAAAATGCCCACTGATCTGTTCCTGCTGGACGAGGATTATTCACCCAACCACCACGAAGATTTAAATTGATCTTCATTGTGCCTGAACCTAGTTCAAAATCAGTTAATGAACCTCTAAAATATTGATATACTCCAACATCGGTTATCTCAGATATCTTTAAGTCTAATCTTGTGGTTAAACCTAACTTCAAAGTACCCTTATCACCGAGGTCTAAACCGTTCATAGAATACTTTACACCATTAGCGTTGTAATGCTTACTCCAACTATCTGGAGTAGTATAGTTGCCACCACTATAGGCATAACCGTAGTTATGAAATGAACTAAGTAGTAAAACTACAAATAAAATAAATACAAAACCTCTCATAACTTCCCCTTATCAGCTATTTGCTTGATTAAATTTAATCACCTACCAGCTCCGCAAGCAGCATTTTGTCTTCTTTTAAAAATCCTCTTAAAAATATAGCTAAATTCTTAAAAACATACTCATTCTCAATAGGATAACTTACTACTTTTTCACAAAAATCATAGACCCACTTATCAAAATGATTAATGTGAAAATCAAGTTGTTCTTTAACTAAATTATTGTAATCTGAAACATTTTCCATCTCTAGTGTTTCTACAGCCATAAAAGATAATTTACTCATAAAAGCTAGCTCAATTGATATATGCTCTTCACTCTCACAAACACCTTCCCCTAGTGCGAAATTGTACTTTCTAAATAATTCCATTACTCTATCGTACGACTCCTGACGCAATAAATTATCGTTTGACGTGTAGTATGATTCGTCTGCTTGAACAGAGTTACCTAAACAAAAAATTGAGGTATACTTTCTTAATGCCTCTAAATCAAACTCACTTAATTCTTCTTTATTTAACTTATCTCTTGTATTAAAAAACTCTTCCAATCCATTGATACCATTAACCATATCTTCGTTATCTGTATTTAAACTAAATGTCTTGAGATCTGCTAAATTAGTTAGCATCTCTTTATAATATTCATCACCTGGAACATTTAAAAAAGAAGTATACATAAAATTGTAAACAAAACCTCTAACCCTATGCAAAACTACAAGTGTATCTTGTGTAACTGTATCATTTTCCATTAATAACTCCTTAACTGTGCTCTACAAAAAATACTCTACAATTTATGTTAAACTACTTAATTACTACTGGTTAGTAATAATCTTAGTGAGAATAACTTACATAAATAATGTAATCATGATACAGTTTTTTATACAGCCACCTATAATATAACTTAATAAAAAAACCTAACCTACCATAACTCAACATTACTCTTTGAAACTAACCATATTAATACGGCTTATCTATATATGTATAACTACTTATTCATACATATCTACTTATTTTTTAACTCTAATTTTAAATTTAATCACTTATACTATTTATGTGTGTATGTAGTTAACATGGCTTACAAGAATTGATTAATGTTTAACTACGTAGCATCTTACAATTTATGTAATCTGGAAGTTGTTACTAAATGTTGGTATCTGTCAAAATAATCAACCTTCCAACAGATTACAGCAAAGTTATAAACATGAGAAAACAATATTACTACTTAAAATACGATTAAAGGACTTGCTTCTAAATAACTATATATAGAGCTTTAACATAAACCGTTTTACCATACAACATCTCTTTATGTCAAGTATTAATATATATTTATTTTCCATAAATAAGGCATAAATACTCTAATTATATAATTATGTAATAAAAATAAGAGATGTAATGATTTAAATAATTATATCGGCGTAGCCTTACTTTTTAATACCTAATAATGATACAAATATAGTCTTTTCATTAAACACCGTAAAAAATTCGTTTAAAAGATAAAAATACTCTTTTAATATTATTATCTGTTTTCTGTTTATTTTATAAGCAATTATAAGCTTGTTCAAATAATACAAAATTAATATTCATTACATAAAATATATTTACTAAAATAGAACAGCATTATAAATATGTAAAACTCATCGATCACTATCTATCTATTAAATATATAAATCTCATATATAGGCTTGTAAATAAATTTAGAAGTGAGTAAATTAAATTAATACATGTCATTGTATTAATTAAAAAAAAGTAGGAGAAAGATATAAATCTCTCCCCTACTTGACATAATATAACTTAAAAGTTATTTAGGTTTATACGAAGTACTTTTATGAATTGTTAAATCTGTATCTATTTTTTTCTTAACTAACATTGCTGGCTTCGTATCTGTTTTATTATTTTTATACACATACGGAAAATCTGTAGCATTTAATCTTACTGCGCCATTTGCACCACCGTATGTTTTCTCTAAAACAGCCATCTCTCCAAAATCTAATGCTCTACCTATACATGATGATACACACGCTGGTTTTAAACCTTCATCTAATCTATCTGTACACATAGTACATTTTTGAGCTGGATGTAAAGTTTGCCAACCGATAATTGTATTAGGTTCTTGTTTATCGTCTGCTATTTGAGGTTTCGCAAATGGACACGCATCTAAACATGCTTGTAACTCTATACATTTTTCTCTATCAATAGTAACGATACCATCATCTGCTTTTGATATTGCATTCTGCGAACACGCTGTTAGACAGGCAGGTTCTTCACAATGATTACAACCTATTGAAAACGGGAAAAACTTTCCATCCTTTTCATAGGTAAATTGATCTCTCCAATTAACAAGACCTGGATTTAATTGATTCCAATCTTTACAAGCAACCGTACATGCATTACACGACATACATCTTGATTGATCGAAATAAAAACCAAGTTGTGTTTTTGTTACTCTTGTTGATTTCTCCATACTTATATCTCCCATTATCTTAAATAAACTAATTTAAACATTATTGCTTAGCAGCAGGTGGCGTAGTTTTCTCAATAGAAACATACGCCGATTGCTGTGCGTTACCTTGATCTATTCTTGATGGGTGATACGACATCAGAGTGTTTACACACGCACCATCATCAACTCCATCAATAGGGTTAGGATCATACCATGCTCCTTGATGAAGATTAGCTGTTCCTCTTACACAACGATTAGTAGTTCTTGCTACGCAACGTACTGCACCGATCGGATTTTTAACTAATACTAAATCACCATCTTTTATAGTACGGTCATTAGCATCATCTATATTCATCCATATCTCTTGCCAAGATGCAGTAGTTGGATCTGCTTTATAAACTGCACTTGATAGCATTGGTGATATAGGTGCTGTTCCACCCTCTGGATGACGATCTGGGATTGTTGCATACTCGTTCCAATCATTACCTGATAACCATTTACCTTTATCTGTTCTTG
>CAMRDM010000046.1 GCA_947041225.1 uncultured Deferribacteraceae bacterium
TTCTTCATCGAAATACTTAACTTTTTTAGAAACAATAGAGAACACAGTATCTTGATCGTATCCCAGCTCATACATATCAAGAGTTGGTATAGATTCGAGCATAGTCGAGTCTATTACAGACGCGATATTAGATGAAACTCTCCAGATAGAGAATTTTACATCTAAGAAGCTGTTAAGTAGTAGCTTTATATTTTGATTAAAGCTGTCGAGATTGTCAGAGAACACTACATCGAGTAGTTTTTCGTTATCTAAATACTTCATTATCATCATTTATAGCAGCAAGTATTTTTTTAGAGACAAGAGTAACGTCTGTAATACCAAAAACTAGCTGCATCTCCCTTATAATTTCATCTGCTAACTCTTTATTATTATCTATTTTATTAGCAAAGTATAGAATTTTCCCAAATGTACCTGCATTGAAATCGTGATGAGTTTTCACAGCGTCAGTAACTTCACTAGCGAGTGCCCATTTTTCTAATATTGTAGACCCGATTTCTGCATGATCAAACCCTATTTGGTTTTGTTCGTCTTCAATATAGTTGACTGGTTTTTCAAGGAAGTCAACAAGTACTACTTTCCCTATATCGTGTAACAGTCCTGCGAGATATAAGCTATCGTGATCGAGTTCGAGTTGTTTTCCGATAATTTGAGATATACAAGCGACGTTATATGAGTGTTTCCACATTTCGTTACCGGTAGTTTTATACATCGAGAAGTTTTTGAGATAGTATGAGTTCATAGAAGATGCAATGGCGATATTTTTTATTGAGTTAAATCCTAAGAGTGTGGTTGCACGATCTATAGAGGATATTTCTTGTTTTACGCCATAAAATGGAGAATTAACAAGTTTTACAATAGCAGTAGATATACCTTGATCCATTTTTATACTATCAGTTAGTTGTGTTATAGAAGTACTATCATCTCTAGTAAGCTTAATAAGTTCCTGAGCAAGCGCAGGTAGAGGTGGTATACTTTCAGATTTAGCTATTATTTTAATTCTAGTTACTTCATACTCTTCTTTTTTAATTTTAGAAGGTTTCATAAGCGATAGGTTAGTTATTTTGCTCATTATTCCAACAGTAGTTAGTGGTGGAAATATAAGTCCATTGATGGCATAACTTTTAACATTATCGAGCAACTCTTTATTATTGTTAGTTATGAATAAAAAAGTTGGATTAGGGAAAGATTTAGGAGTTTTAAATAGTGTTTGCACAGAATCGATTTCGTAAATAGTAACATCAGGCTGTGTTTCAGTCTTAGACACAGAGACGTCTATTGCAGATTCGTTTAAGAGAACTTTCATTGTATCAAGAGTGTGATTACTACCAACAAGCATTATTTTTATCATAATTAATATATCCTATCCTATCGCAGTTTACATCGATAGTAACTCATGTAGATTTCAAAATAACTATAAACTCTTTTATCAAAAACGGATCAATACTTTAAAAAAGATGTATTAATGATTAAGTGTTATCAGTTATTTTGTTAGTAATGTTAAGTTATTATAAATTGTTTTCGCTCAAATTAGCAATAAGTTTGTTACAGTATGTACAATACTAAGGAGCTATTTTTAATTATACATGAATAGTGTCACTCTATCAATGAATATTATTATATCGGTTTTAAAGTTGCCATTTATATAAATCCATGTATTTCTCAATATACACTTATTTATAAAAAATAACAGTATATTTTTAGAAAATAATATGGTAGACTCCTCTTGTTAGCTTTTTCGATTTGTTCTGTCTGGAGGAAGGAATAATGGATTGTGTTTTTTGTAGGATTGTATCTGGCGAGCTTCGTGGCTATAAAGTGTATGAGGACGAACTGTTTTTCGCATTTTTGGATATAAACCCCATTAGACCAGGACATGTCCTAGTTATTCCAAAGACTCACTGTGTTAATATCTTTGATACTCCAGAGGTATTTTCAGAACGATACTATTCCGTTGTACAGAAACTTGCGAGATCTGTATCAAATGCTATGTTGGCAGATGGCATAAACATGTTTCAATTGAATGGTAGTGCCGCAGGTCAGATTGTTCTTCACTCTCATATCCATATTGTCCCACGCCATAAAGATGATGGTGCATCTTTATCGCATGATAATAGAATGAAGTTAGAAGATGCAGAGCTTAAGAGTATTTGTAGTAGGATAATTGAGCATATTTGATTGCCTCTACTTAGTTGATTTATGTAAAGTCTATTTATGCTTTAACTAATATGTTGGTTCAAGTTATAAGAAATATTAAGGAATAAAATTTTTATGTCGTTTATTGATAAGTTTAAGAGTGTATTTAAAGGTAATGAAAGTGGCAAGAAGAAGAGTGCCTCTAAGAGTAAAAGTAGTGCAAAGAGCGGAAGTAAAGATGAACGCTCATCTACAACACGAACAGGAAGTAGCTCAACAAGAGAAAAAAGTGGCAACAGAGATTATGCCAACAGTTCAAAAGGTTCATCAAATGATAGAAACAGTAGATCATCAAGCGAATCTTCATACGGTAGTGATAGTGGTTCAAGAAAACCAAGAGAGTACAGTAAGAAGAGAGACTCTACAGAAGGTTCATCAACAGGTGGTTATAGCAGAAGACCTAACTCTACAGAGGGTTCAACATCTGGAAGCTACAATAGAAGAGGTTCATCAGAGGGTTCATCAGCAGGTGGCTACGAGAGAAGAAGCTCATCGGAAGGTGGCTACAATAGAAGAGGTTCATCTGAGGGCAAATCATCAGGTGGCTATGAGAGAAGAGGTTCATCAGAAGGTTCGTCAGGTGGCTATAACAGAAGAAGTTCATCGGAAGGTTCGTCAGGTGGCTATGAGAGAAGAAGCTCATCAGATGGTTCGTCAGGTGGTTACAATAGAAGAAGCTCATCGGAAGGTTCGTCAGGTGGCTATGAGAGAAGAAGCTCATCAGATGGTTCGTCAGGTGGTTACAATAGAAGAAGCTCATCGGAAGGTTCGTCAGGTGGCTATGAGAGAAGAAGCTCATCAGAGGGTTCATCTGGTGGTTACAATAGAAGAAGTTCATCAGAGGGTAGTGGTAGAGACTACTCTAAAAGAAGAGAAACTTCAGAAGATGGTATAGAAACAAAAACTGGTGGTAGATATGGCAGTAAGCCAGCAGGCACAACTAGATCATCTAGAGGTGGAGGCGGACGTGGCGATGCTAGACGACCAAGAAATGATAGATCACAACAGAATTTAGATTCAGTTAATATAGGTCAACAAGCAGTACCATCTATGGATGGCTGGGATATATCAGAGTTCGTAATAGAAGAGAAAGCTGGTGAGTCTCGTTTCCATGATTTCGATATATCGTTAGAAGTTATGCGTGGTATCAAAGATTTAGGTTACGAATATTGCACACCGATACAGGCTGCGATTTTTCCTAAAGCGTTTGAAGGCAAAGATATATCTGGTAAGGCACAAACAGGAACAGGTAAAACAGCGTCATTTTTAATAACTGTTTTCAGATACCTTTCTAGATTAGAGGGTAGAGAGTCTATTCCTAATGGAACACCAAAAGTATTAATAATGGCTCCAACAAGAGAGTTAGTAATACAGATAGAGAATGATGCAAGAGCGATATCAAGATATTGTGGCTACAACATCCAATCTGTTTTTGGTGGTGTAAATTATGATAAGCAAAGAAAACAACTTGAAAAGCGTATAGATATATTAGTTGCAACACCTGGTAGATTATTAGATTACATGAAGCAGAAAGTAGTTGATCTAGGTCAAGTAGGCGTTTTAGTAATTGATGAAGCAGATAGAATGCTTGATATGGGATTTATTCCTGATATGAAAGATATTATATCGGCAACACCTGCAAAAGGTATAAGACAGACGATGTTATTTTCAGCAACATTAACTAAGGAAATTCTTCGTTTATCTTCTCAGTGGACTAACAACTCAGTTAGCATTGAGGTTGAAGCTAAATCATTAACATCTGAAACGATAGAACAGCAAGCGTATATAGTAGAGAATAAAGAGAAGTTCCCAGTAATACACAATATAATTGTAAGAGACGCTCTATCTACAGTAATCGTTTTCTCTAATCGTAGAGATGAAGTTGCTAAATTAGCAGATATGTTTAAAATGGCAGGAATTAGTTGTGGAATATTATCGGGTGATATATCTCAACCTAAGCGTATAAGAACATTAGATGATCTACGAAAAGGTAAAATAAGAGTTCTTTGTGCAACAGATGTTGCAGCTCGTGGTATTCATATAGATAATGTATCTCATGTATTTAACTTTGCATTACCAGATGATCCAGAGGATTATGTTCACAGAATTGGTAGAACAGGAAGAGCTGGAAGTAAAGGTATCTCTGTGATATTTGCAACAGAGGAAGATTCATACTATATTCCAAGAATAGAAAGATTTACAGGTCAGAGATTAAAGTATATTAATCCAGAGGAAGAGCTGATAGTTCTTCCAGAAGATCTTAGAAATATTATACCAGTGTTCAAATCGTTTGCTAGTAAAGCAAGAGCTGCAAGAGGTGCTAGAGATAGTAGATCTGGTGGTGGTGGCAGAAGCGGCGGCGGCAGAAGTGGTGGCGGAAGTCGCAGTGGTGGCGGAAGTCGCAGCGGTGGTGGAAGTCGAAGTGGTGGCGGAAGTCGAAGTGGTGGCGGAAGTCGAAGCGAAGGCGGAAGTAGTTCATCTGGAAGAGGACAGTACAGTCCAAGAAGACCAGGACAACGTTAGGTAGATACTTCACCCTTGAAGTTTGCTTGCGAAGTTAGTTTTTTGATAATTAGAGCTTTAAGGTATAATAGTTAATTGTAAATACGGTTAATTATTGTACCTTTGTATTTATACATTTGTTCGTTCATTGAATATACTATAAAGTAAGGAGGGTGTTTATCATGTCAAAAGAGAAAGACAAGGTTCTGGAGCTTGAGAATCTGAAGAAAAGCATCCAATTAGGCGGGGGAGAGGCTCAAATTGCTAAAATGCATGCGCAAGGCAAGATGACAGCGCGTGAGCGTATCGACTGTTTATTGGATAAGGGAACGTTCCAAGAAAACCAAATGTTTGTTCAGCATAGGTGTTCTGATTTTGGAATGACAGGCAAAGAGATTGCAGCAGATGGTATCGTTGCAGGAATGGGTTCGGTAGACGGAAGAACTGCATTTGTTATGAGTCAAGATTTTACTGCTAATGCAGGTACATTAGGTGAGGCTGCTGCATCAAAAGTTGCTGAACTAATGCGTGCAGCTTTAAAGGTAGGAAAACCGTTTGTATCTATTAATGATTCAGGTGGTGCAAGAGTACAAGAAGGTGTATCTGCTTTAACAGGTTACGGCGATATATTTTATCATAATGTATTATTATCTGGTGTAGTTCCACAAATATCAATTATCGCTGGTCCGTGCGCAGGTGGCGCAGCATATTCTCCAGCTTTAACAGATTTTTTAATTCAAGTACAAGGTACAGGTCAGATGTATATCACTGGACCGAAGATCATCAAAGAAGTTACAGGTGAAGAGGTTACATTAGATGCGTTAGGTGGCGTAGGCAACCATGCGTTTATATCTGGTAACGTTCATTTTATCGCACAAAGTGATGAAGATGCTATGAATATAACAAAACGTCTTTTATCATTTTTACCATCAAATAATTCAGAAGAAGCTCCAATATTAATGGAGAATAGAAAGTCAGTTATCAAACCTGATCCATCATTTGCATCAGTTGTTCCAACAAATCCAAGAACGCCATATGATATGAAAGAAGTTATCTATAAAGTTGTAGATAATGCAGATTTTATGGAAGTTATGGAAAACTATGCTAAAAATATTATAGTTGGGTTTGGTAGATTAAACGGTAGAAGTATCGGTATAATCGCAAATCAACCTGCGTTTAAGGCAGGGGTACTTGATATTGATTCATCAGATAAGGCAGCAGGATTTATAAGATTTTGTAATGCATTTAATATTCCAATAGTAAACTTAGTAGACGTTCCGGGGTTTATGCCGGGTACATCACAAGAGTACGGTGGGATTATTCGTCACGGTGCGAAGATGTTATTTGCATACGCATCCGCAACAGTTCCTAAGATAACATTAATCGTTCGTAAAGCGTACGGTGGAGCATATATAGCTATGTGTTCAAAAGAGATGGGAGCAGATCGAGTTGCTGCATGGCCAACAGCAGAAATAGCAGTTATGGGTGCAGAAGGTGCAGTATCATTACTATACGGTAAAGATATTAAAAATGCCGCAGATCCAAAAGCAGAGACAGCTAAACGTTTAGCAGAGTATTCAGATCTGTTTGCTAATCCGTATGTTGCTGCAAAACGAGGATATATCCATAGTGTTATTAATCCTGCAGATACAAGAGCATATTTAGCAGCGACATTAGAAATATTTTCAAGTAAAAAAGAATCAAGACCAGCTAAGAAACATGGTCTTATCCCTATGTAGGGTGGAGGCAATATAGTATGAATATTATAGAGACACTTACTGGAACTACTGCCACTATGGGCGAAAGAATTGAAGCAGCTGCGTATGTATCTGTTGTCGGCGTAGCAGTTGTTTTCGTAGTTTTAGTAGTTTTAGTAGTTATGGTTAGTATTTTGAAAAGAGTAGATGAAGCATTCACTAAAAAAGAGGATACAGGTACAGATGCTGGAGGATCAGTTAGTACAACTTCAACAGCATCAAGTGGCGTAGACCCTAAAGTAGTTGCTGTTATATCAGCAGCAGTTGCAGCAGTTCTTTCAGCACAAGGTACACAAGACATTGTTATGCCGGGTATGATAGATAGTGATACAACTTGGAAATTAGAGTCAAGAACAATTAATCATAATAACCATATGCCAAAGGCATAGTAAGTTATTGATACGCTATTTTTATACGTTTTAAATTATTGAAATAATTATAGAAAGGGGATACTAATCATGAAAATGAGAATAACAGTTCAAGGTACGTCATATGACGTTGAAGTAGATATGGTTGATGGTGGAGTAACAACATCAGCACCAGTAGTTTCAAGACCAGTAGCGGCAGCACCAGCAGCAATATCAGTTCCAACACCAGCAGCACCATCAGGACCGGTAGCAGCAGGAGATAAAGCAATAAACGCTCCAGTTGGTGGAACGATAATTTCAATAGCAGTAAAAGCAGGGGAAAAAGTTTCAAAAGGCTCAGAATTACTAGTTTTAGAAGCGATGAAAATGCAAACAAGTATAGCATCTCCAGTAGATGGCGTTGTTAAAAAAGTTCATGTTGCAGCAACTGAGATAGTTAGAGATAATCAATTACTAGTTGAATTTGAATAGTATGTTTAACATTTTAACAATTTAATTTATTAGGAGAACAGTTATGGAGATGTTTTTAGATTTTTTCACACACGGTTCCATAGGAATGTTTACAGAAGGACATCTATTGATGTTAATAATCGGTTGTATATTCTTATACCTTGCAATAGCTAAAGGATTTGAACCGTTACTTCTTGTCCCAATAGGTTTTGGAGTATTAATAGGTAATATTCCAGTTCCCGATGGTATGGGTATCGGTCTTTATGAAGCAGGTTCGGTATTAAACTTTTTATATAAAGGGATAGAGTATGGTATCTATCCGCCACTAATATTTTTAGGTATCGGAGCGATGACAGATTTTTCAGTTATGTTATCACAACCGAGATTAATGTTATTAGGTGCAGCAGCACAGGTAGGTGTTTTCATTACATTTATCGGTTGTATAGCGATGGGATTTCCAGTACAGCAAGCGGCGGCTATCGGTATTATCGGTGGTGCAGATGGTCCTACATCAATATTTATAGCATCTAAAATGGCTCCAGAATTACTGGGTGCTATTGCATTAGCTGGTTATTCATATATGGCACTTGTACCAGTTATTCAGCCTCCAGTTATATATGCGCTTACATCAAAGAAAGAGAGATTAATACGTATGAAGGCGTCAAAACCTGTATCACAAAGATTACGTATAGCTTTTCCTATAATAGCGTTTATATTTGTAGCATTACTTGATCCGGGAGCATTAACACTTGTTGGTATGCTTTTCTTCGGCAATATGTTAAGAGAGTCAGGTGTTACAGAAAGATTAGCATTAACTGCTCGTACATCATTTATTGATATAGTAACGATTGTACTTGGTGTAACAGTTGGAGCATCTACTGATGCAACAAGATTTTTAACACCAGAGTCGTTGAAGATATTTGGAATGGGAGCAATAGCATTTGTAATAGCTACAGCAAGTGGAGTTGGCTTTGCTAAGTTAATGAATCTTGTTAGTAAGGATAAAATTAATCCTATTATCGGTGCAGCGGGAGTATCGGCAGTTCCACTAGCAGCACGTGTATGTCAAGTTGTTGGAGCGAAAGAAGATCCATCTAACTTTTTGATTATGCATGCGATGGCTCCAAATGTAGCAGGAGTTGTAGGATCGGCAGTTGCAGCAGGATTTTTCTTATCGACGATCCCTTATTGATTTTAAGTTTAAAAGATATTGATTATAATATAAATACCTACTAATTTTTTAGTAGGTATTTTCTATAAGAAGTATTAAAGTATATTTATTGTTATGTTTTATTGAAGAGGAGTATTTAATGGCTTATGAAGATTTAAGAGAATTTATTAAAAAATTAGAAGCAGAGGGAGAGCTTGAAGAGATTGATATTGAAGTTGATCCAGAGCTTGAAATAACAGAGATAACAGATAGAGTTTCAAAACAATTTGGTAAAGGGTTACTATTTAATAATCCTAAAGGATCGAAACATAGAGTTGCTATAAATCTTTTTGGTTCAGTAAAAAGAATGTGTTTAGCATTAGAGGTTGAAAATCTTGATGAACTTGGTGAGAGGATAATAAGTCTTATTGATAAAAATGTTCCTCACAACTTTTTAGATAAATTAAAAGCGTTACCTATGTTAATGGATCTAAATAAGATATTTCCTAAAACAGTTAAAACGGGTGCATGTAAAGAGGTTATTTTAAAGGGAGATGATGTAGATTTATTTACATTTCCTATCCTTAAATGTTGGCCTGATGATGGTGGAAAGTTTATAACTCTTCCTGCTGTTTTCACTAAAGACCCTGAGAGTGGTATAAGAAATTGTGGTATGTACAGAGTACAAGTATACGATAAAAATACTGCGGGTATGCATTGGCACATTCATCACAGTGGTGCAGATCATTATAATAAAGCTAGAAGAATGGGATTAGAAAAATTAGAAGTTGCAGTGGTGATAGGAGCTGATCCAGCTGTAATATATTCTGCAACGGCACCAGTTCCTGATGGTGTTGATGAAATGTTATTAGCAGGTTTTATCCGTAAGAAACCAGTTGAGATGGTAAAATGCGAAACGGTTGATTTAGAAGTTCCTGCAAATAGTGAGATAGTTTTAGAGGGGTATGTATTAACAGATGAGCTAAGAGTTGAAGGTCCATTTGGCGATCATACTGGATATTACTCATTAGCAGATGAATATCCTGTATTTCATATAACAGCTATAACACATCGTAAAGATGCTATTTATCCTACAACGATTGTTGGTAAACCACCTATGGAAGATTGTTATATGGGTATAGCTACAGGTAGAATTTTTCTACCATTATTAAAGAAACAGCTACCAGAGATAGTAGATATGGCGTTACCGTTAGAAGGTGTATTTCATAATATGTTATTCATATCTATTAATAAAAGGTATCCTATGCAGGCGCAGAAAATCATGAACTATGTTTGGGGTGCAGGACAGTTAATGTTTACTAAAATGATAGTGATTGTCGATTCAAATGTTGATGTACATAATACGAGTGAAGTTTTATGGAGAATGGGTAATAACGTTGATTGGGATAGAGATATTTTAGTTACAAAAGGTCCAGTAGATACATTAGATCATTCGTCGCCTCACGAGTTTTGGGGTAATAAGATAGGAATTGATGCAACTAAGAAACTTCCAAGTGAAGGACATATGCGTGAATGGCCGAATGATATTGTAATGTCGAAAGAGATTGTTGATTTAGTTAATAGTAAGTGGGATAGTTATTTTAAGAAAGGTAAGAAGAAGTAGATTTATAAAAGTTTTATGAAAAATTTATTGTATGAAAAAAAATGCTAGGAGGGTTTATTATGGGGATTGATATTACGATTAAGCAGAAAGGTGCGTCAATAAAAGAGATAGGACCATCAGTTATTTTAGGTAATAATTTAGTGATTGGATATTTTGATGGAGTAAGACTTGGAGAAAATCCAGAGGAAGGATATCCAGTTGCATATAATCCGAGTCTAATCGGCAGAGGTATTGGAATAGGTTTTGGTGAGGGTTATCAGAATGTTTACCTACGTCTTTCATTTCCAACATCGAGTGAAGAGATAGATGAATTGATGTCAATTGTTAAACGTGTTACAGAGTTTTGCGAATGTGATATTGAAGTAGATGATGAGAGCGTAACAATTGAAGAGTTTGAATCTCGTCGAGAGAGTTTTGAAAATGGAAGCATGACTGCACTAGAGCAGATGGCAAAAGTTATACTTGATGATAGTTATGAATATTTATTAATTCATGGAACGATGTGGGCGTTATTTATCGGTAAAAAAGATGCTGAACTATTTTTAAATAACTCTGATTTATCTGTAGTTAGAGATTACCTGCATGAGAAACAAGTTATAGATGCTTACTATGCAAAGCCGATGTTTTATAAAGATAAGAACAGTGAAAAGATTTTAGGTATGTATGTTTTATCAGAGGATACAAGAAGTATTCTTCCGATGGAAGGATATATAACAGAGGATTATCGTGATTCAGAAACTGGAGAATTTCAGTTCGAGGTTGATGAGTGGAAATTAACATTTATGAAGTCAACAGGGGATAGTCATGAAATAATTGCAGATTACAATAAATTTATATCGGCACTTCCAGAAAGTAGTAAAAATTATTTTGATGCAAGAAGTGTTATCGTAGAGAGCATATCTGCTGATGAGTATGTAAAAATCGCTGAAAAAAATCAAGGTATGTAATATCGTGATATGTAATACATGGATATATAATACAGAAATTTTTTAGAGTTATAAATATTTGATAATTATTTATTGACTAAAGAAGAAGGATAAGAAAGATATGATAGAGTTGCATGGCTGGGTCACAATTCGAGATACCTATGAAGCTATTTTTGAAGAAGGCGACAACATAGATTTCGTAGTTGCAGAGATATGTGAAAAAATCAATCAATTACATTGGTTCAAGCCTGAAATAAAGAATGGAAATGGTAGTCCATTTATACAGTTCTCTAATTTTGCCAATAGAATACGTCCAGATACTGAAGAAATATTTCAATTATTTGAGTATATAGGAAAGGTTGCCAAAGGGAGCTATGGACTAATCTATCTATACGATGATGAGAATACAAATGGTCAGCAGAATCACTTTCAAGTATTCTCATTGGCTAGAGGTGTGGTGAAAAAGCATGTTGATCCATTTCTATCTCCGATTATCCCAACTATAGAAGATGAAGATATTGATGTTCTGTACTAATTATAAACATTCTATAAGGGATGTTTTATGTATCATGGATTTATAATTAGTATAGGAGCACATTAATCGTCGGTGAAGTTATAACTCTAAAAGTTGTAAGCAGTTAGTGAAAACCTACATTTAACTAACTATTTTCTCATTTAATATAAAGTTAATAGATGTGCAGAAGTTTAATATTTATACTACTTAGAAAAATGTTTTAAGAAGTAGTATGAGTATTGATCATTTAGAAAATTGTGATTATCAAAATTTGGGGAGATTTACATGGCATTAACATTTCTAGGGTTAATAGAAAAAGTTTTGAGTGAAAGTGATAAACCGATGAGTAGTATGCAGATATGGAGAGATGCAGAACAGAAAGGTTACGATAAATTATTATCAGATCCAAATAGAGGAAAGAGATTAACACCTTGGAGTACTATCGGTGCACTTCTATATCTAAATATGAAAAAGGAAGAAGAAAACTCTATTTTTATTAAAACATCAAAAGGATATTATTGGTTAAAAGAAAAAGTAAAAGATTTCAACTTGAAAGAATCTCAAATAGAGGAACGTGCAGATAAAAGTGAAGAAGAACATGATAAGTCTACAGGGTTAGATACTATAAAAGAGAAAGATCTACATCGTCCATTAGCAGAGTATCTTTTTGATACTCATAAAATGTACTCTAAAACAATTAATGCGAATGCAGTTTCTAAAACTAAAAAAGGTGGAATGGAGTGGGGCACGCCTGATATGGTTGGAGTTGTATTTCGTGAATATAATAGAACGCTTCAAAAACTTTCATCACAACTTAATATCACTGATGTTGAGTTATGGGCGTTTGAATTAAAACGTAAATTAAATATGAGTAACTTAACAGAGTATTTTTTCCAAACTGTTTCAAACTCTAGTTGGGCTAATGAGTCGTGGCTTGTTGCAATGGATATACAAGATGATCCTGATTTTAAGTTAGAGCTACAGCGTCTTAATCAAGTTTTTAAAATAGGTATATTGCAGTTAAATTATGAAACCCCTATTGAGTCTGAAATTATTTTTCCTGCTATTAAGAAAAATCAACTAGAGCTAGACACGATGAATAAACTTGCTAAAAATAAAGAGTTTGAAGAATTTTTACAGCATGTAAGCACAATTCTTGATATCCCTAACGATAACCATAAAGGAAGAGAAACAATGGCTAAAGGATATTTTAAAATTAAATCGTAAAATCTTATTTGATAAAATAGATGTAATATTTTAAGTAAGCAAAGTAATAATTAAAACTCTGTCTACTTAAAACTTCTAATTAAGCAACGTAATATCTTAAAACTATGCTACTTAAAACTTCTAATTAAGCAACATAATATCTTAAAACTTTGCTACTTAAAACTTCTAATTAAGCAACATAATATCTTAAAACTTTGCTACATTAAACTTCTAATTAAGCAACATAATATCTTAACACTATGCTACGTTAAAACTCCTACTTAAATAGATAATATAACTTAGACGATTTTTTCACAAACGGGTTTAATTCATCGTAACTAAATGTTATATCCACAGAACCGAAAGAGTAAGGGGCTATCTCGTACGGACTATAAAAAAAAGTAACACCGTAAGCATCTACATAAAAATTACTGTTCAATCTAATTTCATCAAACTTATAGTAATCCTCTTTTCCATCGTAACCATTAACATGAGATACAGTCTCTGTACCATTCATCATTCTGTTAGCGTGATCAAATAATTTTTTTGTAACATAGCAAGTAATGTCAAATTATTAATATTAATAATTAAATCATCTACCGATAAAAGAACCTCAGAGTTTTTATCTGATTTGATAGGTGTTAAATTAATTGATTTACCTTGATTATCTTAGTAGTAACTTCCTGAAATTGCATTACGATTACTATCAAGAGTTAGATACATTGTGATCGGATATTTATTATCAATCTTTCCAGATAATATATATAGCGCTTCATCACTAGATTTTATTGGTGCTTATGGCGTTTGCTGTTAGATAAGATTATTCTCATTTTATAAATTCATTTCCATGTTTTTCTATAATACCTCTAATATAAGGAGTTATAGAGAAACAATCTTCAAGCTCTATGTATTCTTCATAGTTTGCCCAGTACTCAAGTTCCTCTTTATGTATTTCAAATTCTCTAAATAAAATAGATTCCGTTTTACTCCACAACTCTTTGTTGAAAGAGTTGTCACAAATAGAATCATCAAAAGAGGATATGATAATTGCCATTAAAATTTGTTTTTCCCATTTAATTGAGGTTTTATTTTCGTAATAAGCAATAAACTCTTCTATTTTGCTCGAATCAGATACAACATATTCCCAATCTTGATCATATGGTCCAAGTGCGGGTAAATTTAAATTCTTAGCCAGATTATTAACAATGTTATGGTATGTATTGTCCATTTACGCTCCTTGTTATTAGATAATCTTTACAGCATTGCACCGTATTCGTTGTTTTTCGTGATTACTAAAATAATCCTTACATATACTGTATAATAATCACTTCCATAATTCAAGCCACAATATGTGAATTTTATATTTCCATCTCTTTAGTTTTAGATTGTACTCTATCGAAATCAATCTGCATTTCGTCTAGCTTTTTAGTGATTTTCTCGGCTCTGTCTAGTTCGTCCCCTAACTGATCCATTTTCCAGTTATAAAGTTTCTTATTGTTTTGAAGTTTGCACTTTCTTTGCTCCAAACGTTGGAGTGATTTCATTGCCACTTTCTTTATAATCTTTCCATATTTTTTTAAGTTCTTTTGCTCGGTCAATCTTTGTAAAGTGCTTTTTGTAAACAATCTTTTTATCACTATCAGATAAAGCATTGTATTTCTTTAAAAGTAGGCTTTAACTTTTTGTATTCATCCCACAATTCTGATTTTTTATCAAAGCTTACAATCTCTTTTTCTGTCTGCGTGATTTCTCCCTTAAGGACGTAAAAACTCTGTTTACTTATTTTTTGCTTAAAAATCTTTACTTGAATAGATAATATAATTTAGATGATTTTTTTACAAACGGTTTTAACTCATCGTAACTAAATTTTATTGGTATCGCTCCGAAAACGTACGCGGCTATATCATATTGATTATAAATAAATGTGATACCTTCCACACCTAAATGAAAATTGCTGTTCAACCTGATTTTATCAAACTCAAAATAATTATCCTTTGCATCATCATCGATTATCTGATCGGTAGAATTCTCTCCACCCATCATTATTTTTGCATGATTAATCAACTTTTTTCTAAGCAACTTAATTAATTTTTTATCGTTGATATCAATAATTAAATCAGTAACTTTTCCATCTATTAATTTTCCACTATCGATATCAAAAATTAACGATTTTAAATCAGTATTGCCATGAGCGCCACCTGTATATGTATACTGTTCATTAACTAATGATAGAGAAATATTATCGGTGTACGTATTATAAAACAAACTGTTAGACATCCATGAATGAACTTCTCTAAAAGAGTTCGGATATTTTTTAGCATGATCTTGCATCTCATCCACCCACTCTGAATATAGATTGTTAGCATCAAAAAAGTTTTTTAGGTATTTATTAATTTTTTTTATACCAACTAAATTTTTACGGTTAGATATTTCAAGTACAGAAAAATCAGATGTAAACTCAGGAGTAGTTGTGTCCGACTTAAACTCACTAATAGATTCGTACTCATAATCTGCTGTTTTGATCTCATTTATTTTACTGTTTTTATCAAGCCTTAAAATAAAATCTAAACTCTGTTTAGTGTTATACCAAATACCTTTAAATATTATACCCTCATCTTTATCGTATCTGATAGCACCTCTAAACTCTCCAGAAGAAATTGCGTTACCTTTTTCATCGTAAAAATACTCTCTTAAAATAACCTCAGATTTATTATCTAATTCTCCAGCTTGTAAGTAAATTATTTTACGATGTTTATTATAATAATAA
>CAMRDM010000047.1 GCA_947041225.1 uncultured Deferribacteraceae bacterium
CCGTAATACCTAAGTTGTACATATTAATTAATGCTAAACTATACAAAATTCTAAACCAAGCCGTAAAACTTTAATTACTACCGTAATACCTAAGTTGTACATATTAACTAATGTTAAATTGTCGCATATATGCACCGTAAACAGATCTGCTACATAAAGCTACTTACCTGATATTAATTAATTTTAACGGCATGAATATAATTATACTCATGCCGTTTAAAATACTATCAGATTACTGATTTCTCAGTAACCTAACTACTTTAATTTTATCCGTACTCATGTCAAAACATAATGCCTCAAAACAGGTTTTAGTACACTGATTTAGGTAACCCTTATAAGTTTTGACAATAAAAGTCGTCTAACTAGCTAAACGACTTATATGAATAAAAAATAACAGTAATTAACAGTCAACTGATTCTTTAAACTGCTTTGCTGCTAAGAACTTAGGAGCTTTCTTAGCTGAAATTAATACACTTTCCCCAGTTTTAGGATTACGTCCAGTTCTTTCTTTGCTTTCTTTTACAGTAAACGTACCGAAACCTACAATTGCGATTCTCTCACCCTTTTTAAGATTGGTTACGATTGCATCTTCAAAAGCTGCTAACGCACGCTCTGCTTCAACTTTCTTTAATCCACTCTTCTCTGCAATCTCTTCAATTAACTCTTTTTTATTCACAGCATAATCCTCCATTTGTACAACTGAATCCTAAAACAGCTGTTATATAAATTTATAAAATTTTTATATATTTCTTTACTAATTAAAATAATCATCTATCTTTACTTTGAAATAATAAGCTCTGCAATTTGGATTGCATTTGTAGCAGCACCTTTTCTTAACTGATCTCCTGAGACAAAAAATGTTAATCCGTTTTCATACGCAATATCTTCTCTTACTCTGCCAACATAACATAAATCTTGTCCCGCTGCATCAAGAGGCATAGGATATACCTTTTTATCAAGTTCGTCAAGAACCTTAACACCTTTTGCAGAACTAAATAGTTCTAATGCTTTAGATAATTCTATCTTCTTCTCAGTTATAACTGTAACAGCTTCTGAGTGTGCTGATAGCACGGGAACTCGAACACACGTTGCTGAAACTTTGATATCAGAGTTAAGTATCTTACGTGTTTCATGATACATCTTCATCTCTTCTTTTGTATACCCATTACCAGCTGGTGCGTCAATTTGAGGAATAATATTAAATAATATCTGATGTGGAAACACAGATTTCTCAATCTCTGTCCCATCAGCCCATGCTTTTGTTTGATCTACCAACTCTTGCATACCTAATGCACCTGCACCTGATGTTGATTGATAAGATGATACTATAACTTTTTCTATTTTGCTATAATTATTTAAAACTTTTAGAGGTACAACCATAATGATCGTTGTGCAGTTAGGGTTTGCGATGATACCTTTGTGTTTAAAAGCATCTTCTGGATTAACTTCTGGAACAACTAATGGAACATCTTCATTCATACGAAATGCAGATGAATTATCTATCACTAGCGCTCCAGCTTTAACAGCCTTATGAGCGTACTCTACAGATGTTGATCCGCCTGCTGAAAAGAATGCTATATCGACTCCGTTAAAAGAGTTGTCATTCAATTCTTCTACTGTATACTCTTTTGAGTTAAACATCAACTTTGTACCAGCACTTCTTGATGAAGCTAACATACGCATCTCTGCTACTGGGAACTTTCGCTCTTCAAGGAGGCGTAAAAATGTATCTCCAACTGCTCCAGTTGCACCAACTATGGCTACGGTATAAGATGATTTTAATTTAAAGTTTTCCACTTAACTCTCTCTATCGTTAAAAAATATCGGATTGATGAAATCAATCTTCTGACATATAAAGATATTCAATTTTAAATTGTTTGTCAATAATATTAAAATAAAAACTTTGAAATTTTTTATTTTTACATATTTTACACTCATCAACTTTTCGGTTATTTTAATAAACAAAGGTACCGTTAAAGAGTAAAACAAACATATTTCAATGTATATTTAGATTAGAATATTCATCTATTATTCTTGTATTGCAACTATTTTATTGATAGATTTAACTTGTTTTGATATCGCTTTTATACTATATATGTTCTTGCAAGCATATTTATCATACAATAATTTTTGGGTTATTAGCTCAGTGGATAGAGCACTAGCCTCCGAAGCTAGTGGTCGCAGGTTCAACTCCTGCATAGCCCATTCTTTTTGAAAAAATCTTTAACTTTTATTCGCTCTCTTAGAAAAAAACTGAACAAAATAGATACACTTCATATCGTTACCTTACAGTGCAAGATAGTTAAGAGATATAGATAATTAAACACAATATTAAATACAAAATATTAGTAGTTAAAAACTACCTCTTTATTATGTGTAATGATAAGGTTTACATTACATAAATAATTAAATTTGTTTTACATATTTGAATAAAGTTATCTAACCTCAAACCATTATCTTCTACAATTTAAATTAATGGAGTTTTTGTATGTTTAAAAATGTTTTTTTATCTCTTTGTGCGTCCGTTTTAGTATACGGTTGTAGCGATACAGACTCGAATATTCCTACAGCTACTGTTAGCGAAAAAATTAATGTAGTTGCAAGAAATAATGCCGATGGTGAAAGATCAACACTACCAGCTTTAAGATATAATCTTGAAAACTTATCTACACCTGAAAGTATCGTTGTTCATGGAGGAAAAACCTACATATCAAACATAGGTGGAAACCCTGAAGAATCTGCTGAACTAGGATTTATCAGTAAATTCGATGGAACAAGTAATGTGAAATTATGTAACGATATTAAACTTGATGATCCTAAAGGGTTCGCATTTATGAAAGATGATTTTGTGTTTATATCTAACCACCCACAGATTACTCTTATGAAAATCTCTGCAACTGAAGAGTGTTCAATCGTACAATCATTACCTGTTGAGAATGGTGCTGGATTTCTAAATGATGTTGTACGCCTTAACGACACTACCGCTCTTGTATCTGATACTGGTAAAGGATTAATCTATAAAGTTACTATCAAGACTGATGGCACTGGTTTTGAAATAGTAACATTAAGTAATCTTGCTGTACAAGCTGCAAACGGTATAAACGGACTTGCATTTGATTCTACGACTAAGATGTTGTATTTTGTAACATCAACGTTTGGTGGCGATGCTACAAAAGGTGATATATATAGTGTTCAACTTGATGATAATTTACTTATAGCAGATGGAACAGAGCTGGCTAAATGGAATACAGAGCAGATCGGTGCTGGTGGACTTGATGGACTTGTATTAATTGATGATAACAAGAAATTAATATTATCAGACTGGGGTGTGAATGGTGCAGATAAAGCTTCTAAGTTATATATTTATGATGTAGTAACAAAGGATTTATTAACTATAATAAGTGGAGATATAACCTCTGCTGCAGATATCACTGTGAATAACAATCTTGTTTATATTCCAGAGTTTGGTAAAAATAAAATTGTTACAGTTGATATAAGTACAGTTCAGTAATTTAGATATAAAATAACTTATTATTTTTTTTATAAATTAATGATATGTTAAATAGGTAAGGTTATCATAATAGATAGTTCTTCCGAAAAAAGATAATCTTACAATATGTTTTTTAAAATTTTATTTGACATTAAATATCATTTATGTCATTTACATAATTACATTTATGTATATGTATTCTCGTAATACTTAATTAATTTTAAATAAACGGAGGATTTAGTATGTTTAGTAAAGTGGTGATATCTCTTTGTGCGTCAGTTATGTTATTTGGTTGTCCGAAAAAAAAATCAGATGATACAGAAACCGTTGAAGTACAACCAGAGAGTAGTAATACAGTTATGAGCGAAGTAATAACAGTAGTTGCAACTAATAGTGAAGGTGTTAAAACGAATATTGAAACTATTAGATATAATTTTGAAAATCTTTCAACTCCTGAAAGTATTGTTGTGCATAAAGGAGATATCTATGTATCAAATATAGGTGGACAACCTGGACAATCACCTGACATGGGGTTTATCACAAAGTTTGACGGAAAAGAAAATATAAAATTATGTGATGGAGCTGTCACTCTAAACGATCCTAAAGGGTTTGCGTTTATGAGTGATAATTATTTATTAATCTCTAACCATCCTAATGTTACGCTTAAAAGAGTTATGGACAATGATAAGTGTGCAGATGTCAAATCTTTACCTATTGACTCAGGTGCAGGATTTTTAAATGATGTTGCACGTCTTGATAATAACACAGCATTTGTGACTGATACAGGTAAAGGGTTAATCTATAAAGTTACTATCAATGAGCAGTTTGATGATTTTAAGATAAGTATAGTTAAAGGTATAAATCATAACGGTATAAATGGAGTTACCTTTGATCCTACTACTAGTACTTTATATTTTGTAACATCAACGTTCGGTGGTGATGCGACTGTTGGAGATCTATACAGCGTTCAACTTGATAACAATTTCAATCTATCAGGTAATATCGTGAAGTGGAATACGAAGCAGATCGGTGCTGGTGGACTTGATGGTATTGCGTTACTGCAAAACGATAAATTAGTAATCTCTGATTGGGGAAAAGATGGTGCTGATAATAGTGCTATGTTGTTTATTTACGATATACCAACAAAATCTTTATCTACAACTATAAGTGGAGATATAACATCAACTGCAGATATAACTGTTGATGGCAATATTATCTATATGCCAGAGTTTAGCAAAAACAGAATTAGCACGATTGATATAGGCGATAAACTGTAACTGTTTAATTAAGTAGAAGTCTGATAAAAATAATGAATTAATAATAAAACTATTTGTCTAAATAAAAGTAGAGTAACAAACTATTTTTATTTAGTGAATAGTATTTTTATGTTCAATAGTAATTCTTTTACAGACATCTAATTGAGATGTGATTTTATTTAATAACATAGTATCAAAGGTAGGTTTAGATAGTACATAAAAACGACAGAGTAATTTTAGAAACATTTTTAGGCGATACAAAACCTCACAACTTAGATAATGAAAATGAAAATTATTTTCTGCTAATAGGTAAGTGTGGAGTAGTACTTGATATAAAAGATAAACAGGTATTAATTCTATTTGATGAAAGTCTAGATAATCTCGGTTTAATCAATCATAATGAGATAAAAAACAGTTTATGGATTTATAAGTCTGATATAAAGAAAGCTTAATAAAGATATGATAGTTCTTTTAATTTATTTATTTCAGTATAAGTGTTAAAATAGATTTATTATAAGTATAGTTTACAGTATTTAAATGGAGCGCCTATGATAAACACAGATATTGAAAGTATAAAAAAGTTCTTTAACAGTAATACAACTAAAAGTTACAGCTACAGAGTAGCCATGCTTGATAAACTATCTAGTATCATTAAACAGTATGAGAGCGAGATAATTGACGCTTTAAATCACGATCTTGGTAAATCAGAAACAGAAGCATATATAACTGAAATAGCTGCAATAAAAAATGAGATAAAATATTATAAAAATAATCTGAAAAAGTTTATGAAACCAGAAAGTGTTTCTAGTCCGAAAACAATTTTTCCAGCTAAATCATATATTATAAGAGAACCGAAAGGAGTTGTGTTAATTATATCTCCATGGAACTATCCGTTCTATCTATCCTTCTCCCCTCTTGTGCTTGCTATCGCCACTGGAAACTGTGTCGTTATTAAGCCCTCTGAAATAACTGAAAAATCAACATCGCTAATTGAAAAAATGATAAACGACTCGTTTGATAATAATTATATAAAAGTCGTAAGTGGTGGTATTGAAACTACAAATGAACTGTTAGAAAACAGGTTCGATCATATCTTCTTTACAGGTAGCACAACCGTTGGTAGAATTATAATGCAGAAGGCTGCAAACCATTTAACACCTGTAACATTAGAATTAGGGGGGAAATCTCCTGTTATAGTGGATCATACAGCTGATATTAAACTTGCTGCTAAAAGAATTATATGGGGGAAACTGTTAAACGCTGGACAAACATGTATCGCTCCTGATTACGTTTACGCTCATCTATCTATTAAAGATGAACTGATAAAAGCGATGATTTCAACTATTCACACCTTCTATTCAGAAAATCCGATGGAGCATATCGACTATCAAAGAGTTATAAATGAGAAGCATTTTAACCGTATAATATCATTAATAAAAAAAGAAAATGTTGTATATGGTGGAAACTGTGATATAAATACTCTTAAAATAGAACCAACAATAATTGACAATGTAGTATTAGATGATAAAATAATGCAAGATGAAATCTTCGCTCCGATACTGCCTATATTACCTTATAACGATCTAACCGAAGTTATAAATAATATAAAAAACGGAGAGAAACCTTTATCGCTTTATATCTTTACTGATGATGAAACAACTAAAAAACGTATAACTCATGAGGTGTCTTTCGGTGGCGGTACGATTAACGATACTTTACAACACCTTTTAAATGATAACCTACCGTTTGGTGGGATTGGAAACTCAGGAATAGGAAAATATCATGGCAGATTTGGATTTGATGAATTGTCTAATTTAAAGTCTATAGTTGATAAAAGTAAAAAACTTGATATATTCTTAAGATACCCTCCATATAAGGGTAAGTTGAAACTATTGAAACTCTTTTTAAAATAATAATTAACAGTATATATATTATATATATAAAGTAGATGGGGATTTGGATGACTTTTGATGAAATAATGTCTTTAGTAAAGAACGAAATGAAATTAGTGGAGGACGCTCTTTACAATAATATAGATACAAATGTAAACCTTTTAGATGAAGTTATAAGATATCTTATTTCTAGTGGTGGAAAGAGAATTCGTCCATTACTAACTGTGTTATCTGCAAAATCTGTATCTTCAAAATCTACAAAATATATCGAACTTGCATCAATTATAGAGTATCTACATAATGCGACTTTACTACATGATGATATTATTGATGGTGCTACACATAGAAGAAACATACCCTCTGCAAATAATAAATACGGTAACGATATAGCTGTATTGACTGGAGATTATCTCTATTCAAGAAGTTATATTCTATTAACCGATATTGAAGATATAGGGATACAAAAAATCTTATCTAAAGTTGCTCTCACTATGAGTGAGGGAGAGGTTATTCAACTTATCTCAACAGCGAAACTTGATATAACATTAGATGATTATATGAAAATTATTAGATCTAAAACAGCTGTACTTTTCTCTGCTGCTTGTGAAGTTGGTGCAAGAATCGGAAATGTTAATGATAGTGAAGCTAAATGTTTCGCAGATTTTGGTGAAAAATTAGGGATAGCTTTTCAGATGAGTGATGATCTATTAGATTATATAGGCAATGACACTGAAACAGGAAAAAATAGAGGTACTGATCTTAAAGAAGGTAAAGTAACTATCCCTATCCTGCTTCTGCTTGACTTAGTTGATAGCGAAATAAAAGATAAAATTGGTAAAATAATTTTAAGTGAAAATATCGCAATTGAAGATTTCGATTATATTAGAGATCTAATAGCTGAATATAGTATAGATAAAATGGTTTCTCAACTGGTTCTTGATAATATGAATGAAGCTATAAATGCACTATCTAAAATTAAAGACTCTGATTATAAGAGAGCGTTAATCTCTTTAGCCAACCTTTTAATTAATAGAAAAAATTAATAACGAGAAAATAATTATTAGAAACTTTATAAAAGTAAATCTACTCTATATCATATTTCTTTTTCTACCTCTCATAATCTCTTGTAGTCAAGATAAATTTACTACCACAAACAGTTTTACGATGGGAACATTTATATCAATCAGCCATAAAAAAAATGAAAGCAAAATTATAGAGAACGCACTTAATCAACTAACTTCATGGATAGTTACTTTAGAAAATGATATAGATAAAATCAACTCTACACCTATTGATACGAAGATCTATAATCTAGTGAACGATACAAATATATTACTCAACTTAGCAGATAAATATCACACTATTTCTGATGGCGAATACGATATTACTATCAACACATTAACCTCTCTATACGGATTTAATAGTGATGAGTATAAAACGCCAACAGCCGATGATATCGCTTACGCTAAAGGCGAAATCGGTTTTGATAATCTTATACTTGATAATAATACTGTTATTAAAAAGAGTGATTTAAAGATAGATCTATCAGCTACTGGCAAAGGCTATCTTGTTGATAAATTAGCTAAATATTTAATTAAAAACGGTGTAGAGGACTTTATAATCAATATCGGTGGAGATATGTATGTTAAAGGCGATAGAGGGCGTAGATCGTTTAATATCGCTATTCAGTCCCCTACCTTAGATGCAGAGTTTGCAACAACATTGACGCTTAAAGATCAAGCTGTTGCAACAAGTGGTAACTATGAGAGAAATATAATTGATAAAGATGGTAACAAAATAAATCATATTTTTTCAGGGATAACTTTAGAGAGTGTGAATAGATATCAATCTGTATCGGTTATAGCAGATACGGTTGAAGAAGCTGATTCATTTGCAACGGTATTTTATCTGCTTGATCTAAAAAAGATAGAGAAGTTATGTGATGAGCATAATGTTGCCGTGATGATTATTGATGATAAATCTAATGTAATAAAATTTTGTGATTTTGAGAAACATGAGAACAGAGTTAATAAAAAACTGGCTAAATAGAAAAATCACTTAATCAGAAATCATCTAACAGAAAACTGCATAAGGAAAGTTATACGTTATGTCAAACAGTAAATATAAAATCATCTTAGCTTCATCATCTCCAAGAAGAGAAGACCTACTTAAAAAATATATAAACAATTTCGATATCATCACTCCAAATATAGAAGAAGATATTCTAGTAGGCGAAACCCCTCTAAAATATGTTAAGCGATTATCGAAAGAGAAAGCTCTCGAAGTTAGACGAAAAGTACAGTTAAATAATTTCGTAATAATCGCAGCCGACACAATCGTAGAACTTGATAACGTGATCTACAATAAACCTAAAAATATCGATGATGCAAAAAGAATGCTCACAAATCTAATGGGCAGAAAACATACAGTTATCACAAGTGTATATATAATAATCGATGGCGTAAAAACTGATTTTAGATTGATAGATAAAACGTACGTTACTTTTATTGATTATAATGAAACTCTACTTAACTACTATCTATCAACCAACGAGTACGCAGATAAGGCTGGGAGTTACGCTATTCAAGGTAGAGGACATATATTTATCAAAAATATAAGTGGCGATTATGAGAATATCGTCGGACTTCCTATTGCAAAAATATTAAGAAAACTTAAAAGCAACGGCATAGATATTATATGAGCGAAATAACCCGTTACTATAACGTTCTACTTCCTGTTGTTAATTCTGGTATTTTTACATACTCATCTACTTTAGATTTAGAGATAGGTTTAAGAGTTGTCGTAAATTTTAACAACAGAAAAATGACTGGGATAGTTTTAGAAGAGATAGAAAAACCGATATATAAATGTAAAGAGATCGAAAATACAGTTGATATTGAACCGTTATTTTCTAAAAAATATCTAAAATTTATTCTAAAAATGGCAGAGTATTATCACTCAACTGCGGGGCTTACTCTATACGGTGTTCTATCTGAAAAACTTCTAGCATTAGTTGACGCTGAACCTATACCTATAGAGAAAACCGATATTATTGATATCACATATACAGATGAACAGATGAACGCAATCAACTCTGTTGAGCTTAATAAGTTTAGTATTACATTAATACATGGGATAACTGGATCTGGTAAAACTGAAGTTTATCTATCTATCGCTAAAAAAGTTTTAGCAGAAGGTAAAAAAGTTTTATATATCGTTCCTGAAATATCTTTAACTCCTCAACTCGTAGAAGTTGTATCGAAGCGATTAGGATATCAACCTGCATCGTTTCACTCTAAGGTACAAGGCAAGAAACGTGCATCAACATTTATATCGTTTGCAAGGGGCGATATTCAGTTTGTAATCGGTGCAAGAAGTGCGTTGTTTATTCCTACTAAAGATCTCGGTTTAATTATTATAGATGAAGAACATGAGATCTCATATAAACAAGATAAAACTCCAACTTATCATCTTAGAGATATGGCTGTGCTTTACGCATCTATATTAAATATCCCAACAGTTTTAGGATCAGCAACGCCATCTATTGAAACAATCAACAACGTGAAAAAAGGTAAATATAATTTAGTTGAACTTAAAAATCGTCCTAACAATGCACTTCTACCAAAGATACATATAGTTGATCTTAAAAGATGTGAGACTGTTGGAGGGGTTTTAGCTGAGCCTATATTCGACAAACTTTCAGAGACTGTTGAAAAAGGTGAACAAGCTATCATATTTTTAAATCGTAAAGGATACTCTACATCGCTATACTGCAAATCTTGTGGCGAGGCTTTACAGTGCGATAACTGTTCTGTACCTGTTGTTTACTATAAATCTAAAGGTGTGTGCAACTGTAAATATTGTAATACCGATTATAAAAAAACTGTTTGTAAAAGCTGTAATTCAGAAGAGTTTAATGAGTACGGTGTCGGAACAGAGAAAGTTGAAGAGGTACTTGAAGAACTTTTTCCTAATAAAATTTTAAGAATGGATCTAGATAATATCACCACATTAAAAGCGTTAAAAAGTAGTCTTAAAAAGTTTGAAAGTAAAGAGGCACAAATTCTAATCGGTACACAGTTGATATCTAAAGGGTTGCACTTTCCAGATGTAACATTCGTTGCGATCTTAGGGATAGATAATATCGTATCTATGCCAGATTTTAGATCAAACGAGAGAGCGTTTCAACAGATCGTGCAAGTTGCAGGAAGAGCTGGAAGAGAGAGTTTAGTTGGTAATGTATATATCCAAACAGTCGATCCAAACGCTGTGATTTTTAAATATATTATAGAGAACGATAACACATATTACGACTATGAACTAGAGAGAAGGAAATCTGTTGGATACCCTCCGTTTGCAAAATTAATTAGATTATCACTCACCCACTCAAACCTTAACACAGTTAGAGATGTATCGATACTTATTGCATCAACACTCAAAACTAAATGTAAAAACATTACTACGTTAGGTCCTGTTGAAGATGCGATATTTATGATTAAAAAGAAGTACTGTTTAACGATATTATTAAAAAGCCCTAACTCTACTAATCTCAAAAACGCTATCGGTATTGCACAAGAAGTTTTTGATAAAAATAAAACTGGTGCGATGATTATGAAGGTAGATAAAGACCCGTATAAATTTTAGCAGACTGTATTCATTTTAATCGGTTTTATTAGTTTTAAGAAACGGTATATAATTTACACATATTAAATTTAGTTTGATATTTTTTGATATCACTTCTAATATCTATAATAACAACTGTTCTCCATAACAATTAAGAGTAATCGCACACAATAATAATTTTATGTTTTATAGATTTTAGTTGATTATATTTTTTTATGCTTTTTAGTCTATTTTTCATATATATAGATAAAGTAAATAGTTCTAGCTTATCAGCAGTTTGAACGTAAGTTATTAAAGAATGTCTTCATCATTTCGCTAATTTCTTCGCTCATAATTGATGATAACCATTCTACTCTATGATTAGATTTTCTTATATCAAAAATATTAGCGATCGACACAACTCCACCAAATTTAGGTTCTAAAACTCCGAAATAAACTTTATTAATTCTAGCATGAAGAATAGCTCCTGCACACATTATGCAAGGCTCTGCTGTTACATATAACGAACACCCGTTAAGTCTTGATGATGAGAGGTTTTTCATCGCTAAATTTATAGCCTCTATCTCTGCATGTGCAAGTGGGTTGCCTTTTTCTAAACTTCTATTATACCCTCTTGAGATTACTATATCATCTTTAACGATAACTGCACCGATCGGCACATCGTTATTATGATACGCTATCCGTGCTTGATCTATCGCCTCTTTCATAAATTTTTCATGGTTACTTTCTAGCAATTTTTATCTCTCATTTTTATCATAATTTTTTATTGTTTTATAACTGTTGTGATAGCACATTTTAACGCAGTTAGAAACTTGCTCTGATGATTATTTTCTGATCTGTTACGATCAATTTTAATTATCGTAAAGTTGTATCAGAAGATTAGATGCGAACACTACGGCTGCCGTTTCAGCTTTCAATATTTTCTTAATAGGATTATATGCAACAAAACCTTTAGCCGTTAATATATCAACTTCGCTCTCTGCAAATCCACCCTCTGCACCGATCATTATAGATATATTTCTGCTACTATTTGTAGGCATATTTTTTATCCCTACCCTTTCATGAAATAAAAAATTGTCGGTTGTATCTAACTTTATTTTATCAAGTCGTATAGGTTTTGTAATCTCTGGAACAAACTCTCCTTCTGATTGTAGCACAGCTTGTTTTGCGATAGTTTTATATCGTGCTAAAGTTTTATCTTTCAGTTCGCTTATAGATCTTGATGTGATGATTGGGATAATTTTTGTAACTCCAAGTTCGCTATACTTCTCGATAATAAAATCCATATACTCTCTTTTTGCGATCGCTTGATAAACCTCAAATCTATAGTTAGGTTTAATTAAATCTCTAACAGACTCAACGATTACCACAACTTGATGTTTTGTGATATTTGTAATCTTTGCAGTCGATATACAAATATTGTTCTGTAGATAGATCTCATCAGCGATTTTTAGTCTCAATACAGATATTATCTTACGAGATATATCCTCATCAAGTGCAATTGTATCATCATTATAGATATCTAAATCTGTAAAAAATCTATGTAGATCTTTCATTTGTACACCTTAACCTTTTACAACTTTTTTCAAACGTACAGCGAACCACTCGTTCATCACCATACATTCATCAATAACATAATTCCCACTCTCTAACACTGTCTTTGTAAACTCTTTGGACTCACTCTCAAGCACTCCAGAGTAGATTATATATTCTGTCGCAAGCTCTTCAACTCTCTTATACATCGTATAGATTATTGATGAGATAATATTCACAACAACTATATCAAACCTACTTTTTGATGCAACCGTATCTATCGTTCCTATGAACGGATATATATTATTCATATTATTCTTTACGATATTTTCTCTCAAATTTCCGACAACTGTTGGATCGTTATCGAAAGAGAAAACTGTTTTTGCTCCAGATAACGATAATGCGATAGATAATATTCCTGATCCTGTTCCAACATCTAAAATATTCATACCGCTAGCAACTGGTGTTGCAAGAGTTGCTGCAAGTTTAGTCGTTGGATGGTTACCTGTACCAAAGGCTAATGATGGATTTATCAGTATCGTTTTTCTATTATCATCAAAGGTTTTTTTATCGAAGATGAAGTATATGCTATCTGTTAGATACCCTTCATTTATATACTCTTTCCACTTCTCTGTCCAACCAGTATCTGCTTGATCTTTGACATCATAGTTGATACCTAGTCTATCTAATACTTCTGTAAGGTCTTCATAAGAATAGATAAGATGAGTTACAATATTATCGAAACATTCCTCAAAAATATCTACTCCAATTTCCTCTATAGCGCTCTTCATTTCTATTGGTAAATTATACATTCTATATTCGTTCATGAAGTAATCTTATACTAGATCTTGAAAAGTTACAATATTTTATGGTAGAGTGTTTGAATGAGATTATCAATTATAGTAGCACAGAAATTTAATATTTCTAGAAGGTACGCAAAAGAAGAAATTACGAACGGGTTTATTAAGGTTAACGGACAGTTAGTTGTAAAGGATATAGATTTAGAAATCACCCCTTTACACAACATCGTATATCTTAAAGAGGTTGAAATACCTACATTTGAATTTAATATCAACGAATATCTTTTAGAAGAGTTTGATGATATAAAATTTTTATATAAAAAACCGTTCATGCATTCAGACAGATTAAAACCAACAGATGATATGACTATGTCGGATATAGTTGCAACATTTAAAGGTTACAGATCGTTATCACGACTTGATTACACAGTTGATGGTGTTATAGGTATTATCAAATCAGATATGGCAGTGCGACGCACAAGGAAAAGCTATATTGCTATTGTAGAAGGCAAATTTGAGAATGAAGTACTATTATCGTATAAAATCGACGCTGAAAATCGTAAAAAAGTTGAAGTTGATATGAGTGATACTCGTGGGAATCCAACGATGATAAGGTTATTAGATTACAACGCAGGCTACTCTTTAGTATCTATAGATTTAGAGAAAGCAGCTAGACATCAAGTTCGAGTTTTCTGTTCTATCCTAGGACATCCTATCTTAGGCGACACATTATATGATGGTAAAGAAAGCGAGAGAGTGATGTTACATTGTAACAGTTATGCGATAAACGGAGTGAGTTCAACATCTAAAAAATATGAAGAAGAGTTCAAAAGTATATTTTATAACTTAAGATAGTTAATCGGTATTGCTAAAATCATCAAGAATGTATATAATACACCACTATATAAGGAAGTATTTTAATGATATCAAAAGAACTAGAAGAGATACTTGCTTGTCCTAAATGTAAGGGCGAGATTAAGATTTCAGAGTGCAGATCAGTTGTTGTATGCGAAACTTGTAAACTGAAATATAGCGTTGATAACGATATACCTATCATGTTGATTGATAAAGCTGAAAAGCTAGTTTAGTTGAGTGATAATAAGATGTTTATTGTAAATAATTTAGATGAACTTGAAGAAGTTGCAAAAGAGGTATCTGTTCATTACGTTAAGAAGTTTAACTTTTTAAATGGTGAAATAGGTGCAGGTAAAACAACATTTGTATCTTTAATTGCTCCTATTTTAGGTGCAGTGGATACTGTTATTAGCCCTACTTTCTCTATTATAAATAGGTATAGAACTAAGAACAGTAAAGATATTTATCATATTGATCTATATAGGTTAGAATCGATAGATGAGTTAGAGATGACTGGATTTTACGATCTAATAGATAACGACGCATATTTTTTTATAGAATGGGCAGATAAGTTAAACTTATTAGATGAATTTAAATCAGCTTTGCAGATCAATTTTGATGTTAAAAACGGTGTGAGAGAGATTACCGTCGTCTAATTTTTTTCTCATTTACGGTTTGTTGGGCGAGTTGGGTAGTTTGGGCGAGTTGGGCGAGTTGGGTAGTTTGGGCGAGTTCGCACGCGTAGGATAGTTCGCACACTTTGGCAGTTCCGAGAATTGGTATTAAGCTTTGTAATAAATTTACATATAT
>CAMRDM010000048.1 GCA_947041225.1 uncultured Deferribacteraceae bacterium
GACCGATGGAGAGATGTTAAAAACCAAAAACTTTGGTAGAAAATCTCTAGAGGAAATTAAAAAAGTTCTATGTGATCTAGGTTTAAGTCTAGGTATGGATCTATCTGCTTACGGTTATGAATCTCCAGCAATAGTGGATGAAGATGACGAAGAAGAAGATTAGATTGTAATTAGCGTATATAAATTGAACATTTATAATATAAATAATTTGAGGTTTTGGAGCTTATGAGGCATTCAGTTGTAAATAATAAATTCAGAATGAAAACAGCCCATCGTAAAGCTACTTTTAGCAACATGGCGAAATCATTAATTGAACATGGCAGAATAGAAACTACTTTAGAGAAAGCGAAATATCTTCGTACTTATATCGAACCGTTGATAACATTAGGTAAGAAAGGTACACTTGCAACAAGAAGAATTGCGATAGAAAGGTTACATCATAAAGATACAGTTAATAGACTGTTTGATGTTATAGCTCATTCATTTAAAGATAGAAATGGTGGATACACGAGAATAATTAGATCTGGTAAAAGACGTGGTGATAATGCGAACATGGCGATTATTGAATTTACAGATCCTATTATAGAGATACCAAAGCCGAGCAAGAAAGATGCTTCTAATAATGTTGTAGAAACTGCTCCTACTGAGAGTACTGCTAAGAAAGCACCAGAGACGGTTGCTCCTGAGGTTGCAGAAACTGTTGCGACTACAGCACCTGAAACAGTGGTAACAGATAATCCAACTAAAGAAAGTTAATTGAAAAGAATATTAAATATAATAAAAGAAGAGAGGGTTAATCCTCTCTTTTTTTTAACCTTTAATGCGGTAACGATATCATTTAATGAGAACGAACCATTATTTGATAATTTAGATATAACAATACCGTACGGCAATATATTGGTAATTAAGGGTAGAGTTGGAACGGGTAAATCTACGTTACTTAGATCTATAGCAGGTGTAGTGGAGCTAAATGGCGAGATAGTTAATAGTGCTACTCGTAGTACAAACGATCTAAGTAGTGATGATGGTATCAATAGTGCTACTTGTACAAACGATCTAAGTAGTGGTGATGGTATCAATAGTGCTAGTTGTACAAACGGTATGAACGGAGATATTAAAATCTTAGATTCAATATATCTGCATTCATCAGCAGAGTTCAATTTTGTTACAGGCTATCTTAAAGATGAGTTGATTTTATCATCGGTATTGATAGATGAAAAAAGTGATATAAGTAAGTTTAGCGAATTTATAGATCGATCGATTTACGACCTATCAGGTGGAGAGTTAAAACGTTTATCTATAATGATAGCCTTAGAGATGGGACGTGATAAAGTTATCCTTCTTGATGAGCCATTAGATATGTTAGATGATAAATATGCGTCACTAATATCAAGTGAGATTATTGAAATGAGTAAAACTACTCCGTTTATAATTGCAACACATGATACGCATTTTGATGATTACGCTGATACGATTATAGAGATCGTAGTAGAATGATAATATCGAGAAAACTATGAATAATAATAACAATAAGAAAGTATTATCTATCAAAGATTGGCGATATAGATTGACAGATAAAGGTGCTGTTAATTACGATATCTGTAGTGGTAAGATCACTGCAATTTATGGCAGTAACGGAACGGGAAAATCATTATTAGTTAAATCTATAGCAGATGTTTTTGATTATCCATCAGGTAAGATAGAGAGATTTTTCAACTTAGAGGATTGTGGAATACTGTTACAATCACCTGAGAGTTTAATCTTTAGAGAGTATATAATAGACGAGGCTTTATTAATTGTCGGTAACGATATGAAGTTAGCAGAGTCACTTTTATCTCGTATAGGAGTTAGTAAGGATAGGCAATCGCTAAAATTAAGTGATGGACAGAAACGACTTCTTTTTATATATGGATATCTTATGAGCAAGAAGATTGTTATATTTGATGAACCGTTTGTGTCTATTGATGCTGTTAGTAGAGGCGAGATTGAAGAGATGTTTTTAGACTCAAAGCGAGCAGGTGTAGATATAATTTACACAGCGAACAGAAAGGATCATTTAAGAATCGCAGATGATGTGCTAGATTTTAACGAAGTATTAAACTATTAAAATATGTTATTGATTTAATCTTATTATGTATGTTAAAATATTTAATTAGACGTATAGAATTAGAGATTGAGAGAGAAGTACTATAATAACAAGATAAAGTCTACAAGGGATAGTATGCACTTATTAAAATTTTTAGGTATCGTTTTAGTTGCACTAATAATTATATGGTTACTGTTTTCGATGGGGGATACTCCATCAGTTGATGAAATTAATGCGACTAATAAAGTTCAACTTGTGCCGATAGTATCAAGTGCTGATTTTAGTAAAGTTGAAGCAGATACAGGTTGCAGTAGTAAATATAGCGAAGAGAAAAAACGATCATTATTTAGAGAGATGTATGTGAATAAGCAATTTACATGGACAGGTAAAGTTGTGAGATCAGATAAGGGTAATCTATGGCTAAATATGGGTAATGCGTTGATAGGCGATTTAATAGTAACGTTATTAGATAAGAGTCAAGGTTATGGTTTATCGAATGGTGATATAATTACAGTTCAATTTATATTAGACTCATCGGGTGGTTGCTTTCTACCTTTTAAGGGTGAATATGGTATAGTTTTAAATAGAGATAATATGTAGTTGAGATGGAAAATATAGAGCATGTTATTTTGAGTTATGTAGTAGAATTGATAGTTTATAATGTATAGAGTAAGATTTTTTAAAGTGATATGGTTATAGTTTAGAAATTTTAGGTTGATAATATATAATAGATGATATAAATTGTATTAGAGTTTCATTTTTGGGGGTGCTCGGTTTCGACAGTTATCTGTGGGTATAGGACGCATGTCTTGGTTCAAGGTCCAAGTTAAAAACTTGACAAATTTAAAAGCTGAAGATAATTTAGCACTAGCTGCCTAGGCAGCTACATCTTCGCCGTCACCTGCCTGTGGTTACGGTAGCGGGTGTAAAATGATACAGGCAAGACTGGTTGTATGTCTCTACCGACTGGTTTAAACAAAGAGGCTTTGCTTGAATTGACTACGTCTGTATAGATGAGGATAGCGAGAAATAAGTACAGACTAAACATGTAGTGGTCTATATTGTAGGGTATCTGGACAGGAGTTCGATTCTCCTCACCTCCATAATATTATAGAAAAGAGAGTATTTATATGCTCTCTTTTTTTATATATAAAATCATCAAACTTATTATGGTAAGAGTTGATAGAGTTCAATTATTATGTTAATCTTTATATTTACAATCAACTATATGTGATTAATCATGTAGTTATTTTGTTAGTTCAATTTGGTATTACAGGGAGACAATTTATGAGTGAAATTATAGATAACGCAGATTTATCATTTAATAATAAAGATCAAGATATAAAAGATTTTATTAACTCTCCGTCTTTAAAAGAGAGGTTCGGAGATAGATATGAGTGGACAAAGTTTTATGAAGAGGTTGCAGATAAACTTTTACTATATAAAAATAAACGTAGAGAACTATTAGAGGGTATACGTTCAATTGGAAGCAGAGTTAAGTTAGTATCTACGTTTGAAGATACATTATTAGATAACAGTAAATCTCCATTAAAAGATATATGTCCTTTTACAGTAATGGGGATTTTTAATAGAGGTCTTACTGATGAAAACAGGATACCTATCGCAAGAGAGCTAGCAAAATTTCTAGGAGTGAGTGAAGCTGTACCTAATAATTTTGATGGAGTGCCGGTATTAAATCCTCTAAAATCTTGGTATTTTGGTTATGAAAAAGATAGAAAATTAGATGATATGAATAATCTATGGGATGTTTTTGAGAAAGCGATAGCATTTGCAGATAGTAAGGATAAGACAGGTAATGAAGCATCAGAGTTTAGTGAGGCGTATGATATAGTAATAAAACAGCATAATGTAGGTTGGAATTTATCTATCGGTTTATATTGGATAAGACCATGGGGATTAGTTACGCTAGATACCCCTTCACAAAAATATATTAAAGAGAAACTTAATATGGATATTAATCTTGGTGTTGATAAGAAGTATTGCAGTGCTAATAATTACTTATCTTTAATAGATCAACTTAATGGAAGCTTTAAAAGTGATAAATCTCCAGTTCACTCTTTTCCAGAACTATCACATGAAGCATATATTTATGATAATGAGAAAAAAGAAGATAAGCCTAAAGCTGTAGAGATTACTAATACAGAAAATACAAAACCATATACAGTAGATAATATCATTGATAACGGTTGTTTTATAGATAAATCTAAGATTGAAACAATAATAAATCGCCTTCGTGATAAAAAGAATATTATATTACAAGGTCCTCCTGGAACAGGTAAAACTTGGCTTGCAAGAAAATTAGCATTTGCATTAATTGGAGAGAAAAATAGTAGCAATGTGAGAGTAGTTCAATTTCATCCGAACCTATCTTATGAAGATTTTATTCTTGGGTTTCGTCCAATAAAAGGTGGTATGCTTGATCTAGTTTATGGACCTTTTATGGAGATGATTAATTTAGCAAAAGCGAATCAAGATGATAAGTATGTTATTGTAATCGAAGAGATAAACAGAGGAAATCCAGCGCAGATTTTTGGAGAGATGCTAACGTTACTTGAAGCAAGTAAAAGAAATGAAAATGAAGCGTTAGAACTTTCTTACTCAACTAAAGATAATGAACGAGTTTACATACCAGAAAATCTTTATGTTATAGGCACGATGAATCTAGCAGATAGATCTTTAGCGTTAGTTGATTTTGCACTAAGACGTCGTTTCGCTTTTATAGATCTAGAACCTTTACTTGGTGAAAAGTGGAAAAAATGGGTACACGATAAAAATAAAATAGATCTAGCTACACTCACAAAGATTGGTAATAATATTAATGGGTTGAACAAAACTATAATTGACGACCACTCTTTAGGAAAACAATTTTGTATCGGACATAGCTATGTAACACCTTCTAATGATACCGATGTAGTTTATGCTAAAAAATGGTTTTGCGATATAGTAGAGACTGAAATTGTGCCACTATTAGATGAGTATTGGTTCGATGATCCTAAGAAAACTGAGGATGCAAAAAAGAAATTACTTGCTAGTTTTGAAGTATAATGGAAGCAGTGAATGAAGCCAGCGTGAATATCAATAAACAAGATAGCGATCAAGATAATGCAAATGATAATTATCAAGATATTGTAAATAATAGCGAACAGTATAGCGATCAAAATAATGCAAATGATAATTATCAAGATATTGTAAATTGTAGCAGTCAAGATAGTAATCAAAATATTAAAGATGGTTACGTTAGTTATATTCCTGTTCGCAACATTTGGTTGCTTATGCTTTATGCCTCAGAGTTAATGCAACAGATTAAAAAAACAGGTAAGGTATCTGTTGAAGAAAATTTAGATGATATCCCTGATCTTATTGCAAACATATTGTTGAAAGAAGTACATAAACGTATTAGACATAATTTAAGTTTTGATTATCAGAGTAAAGCTATGGCGCTTAACCGTGTTCGTGGACGAATAGATTTGTTCAAGACTGAGAGAGATAAACTTCTTGATAAAGGTAAAATATTTTGTAGGTTCGATGAGCTAACCGTCAACACACCTAGAAACCGTTTAGTTCGTTCAGCGTTAGATAAGATTGCGAAACTTGTTACAGATAAAAACGTATCAAAAAAGTGTAGATCACTTTCAGCGACAATGCGACAGATGGGAGTTATAGGTATTAAGCCTAGCGATATAGAGATGTCTATTGAACAGTTCGGACGCAATAATGCGAACGATAGAACAATGGTTGAAGCAGCTCATCTTGCATTTAATTTAGCACTTCCAACAGAGCTTGCGGGGAGTAAATATCTATCAAGTCCTGAAAAGAAAGTAGAGTATATTAGAAAGATTTTTGAGAAAGGTATAGCAGGGTTTTACAAGTTTTATCTTGATAAAGCATGGCATGTATCTCCATCTAAAACGATATATTGGCAGAAGCAGAATGCAACAGCTGGTATAGAAAAAATCTTTCCGTCAATGGTTACAGATATAACAATTCAAAATGAAACGTTAGGAAAATATATCGTTATTGATACAAAATTTAACTCTGTTTTGATTAAAGGTTGGAATAGAGATGATAGCATACGAAGTGGTTATATCTATCAGATATACGCATATTTAAGGTCTCAAGAGGGGTTAGGTAATCCTCTGTTAGATAATTCATACGGTATGTTACTGCATCCATCAGTTCATGAAAGTATAAATGAGTCGGTTATAATTCAAGGTCATAAAATAAGTTTTGTAACGATAGATTTAACTCTTGAAGCGAAGCAGATAAAAGAAAATTTATTAGATATTTTTGAGAAGTGTTACACAGATAAATAATGTTAAAAAGTAAACATTACTGTAACTACATTTTTACCACCGTATTTACAGTAATGATTTAGTTTATAATTTCACGTTGATATTAATACTTCATTAAATAGATTAGATGAAGTAGATCAATATACAGAGTTGATATAAGCTATTTTTATTCACCAGTAACGATAGTTGTGTACGATGAATAGATACCTAAGATAGAGAAACTTTTTGCATCGATTGTAGAAATCTCAGAAATTTGTCCATCGATAACAGCAGCTTCAACAGAGCAATCACCGAAAGCGAAAAGTCCTAAAATACTTTTACAAACAGAAGTTCCTTCTTTACTTCCTTGAGCATTAGAAGTAGCAGTAATTGGAGCTTTAACAGATGTAGAGATCATTCCACTTACAGGTGCAGAAACCATAGCACAGCCTGAGATACAAACTGTAGCAACAAGGCAAACGAATAAATTTTTCATTGTGATATCCTTTAGATAATATTGATTTTCAAATAATAGAGTAACTAATAATATCCTCTAAGATATAACGAGAGTATTATTGATATATTATTATGTTAATCTACTTATAATCTATATTATATCAACGATTGGGTCAATAAGTTTTATTCTATTATTATATCTATTTAGATAGGATATATATAAAGTTGTTATTAAATTAAATTAATAAGATTGATAAAATATTGTAGTAATTAAGAAATATAAAACGATTTAAATTAGGTATGGTTAAGTTTTATATTATAATTAAAAATATTAAGATGTAAAAACATTTACTATAAGAACTTTAAATATCTGATTTCTAGCTAATCAGATATTGCTTAGTTAGTTGATGGACATGTTGAGGAGAATGATAAAGTAATCACAGTTCCGTCGCTATATTTGCAGTAGCGATTTGTTTCATCAGTCCATTCAGATAGTAGTACTCCTGCAAATACAGAAGAGTAGGTTAGAAGAATGTTTAGTACAATGATAAATAGTAAGCATTTCATAATTTCCTCCAAGTTTAATTATAGTTAAGTCTTTGTATCATTTTTACTTCTTGTTGATGTCTTTGCATAAACTACTGTTATGATAATAGATATTATAAATGTATGTGGAAGAGCAGCTTTGATACAGTATGCTTCAAAGCAAGCACCATATAAAAGCACTTGATTACCGATCAGACATATTAACCATACGGTAAAAAATGTTTTTAAAAAATCCATATACCTATCCTAAAAGTTATTATTTGTAAATTTACGTTGATTAAATTGAATACAATCAAAATCTAAAAATATAATATTGCTACCTTAAAATCTCATGCCAACCTCTGCCAAAAATCTAAATGAGGTAGAATATAGCACTACACCTAAAGTATCAAATGGTACAAGTCCGAAGTCGATCTCTCCTGATACTCCAAATATAAATTTTTTATAAACAGCTCTAACACCTGCTGTTGCTAATATACCTACACCTAATCCGTAGCCTAAATTTATATTTCCATTAATCTTTGTTCCTGTAACATCAGATGAAAGTCCAGCTAGTGTGGTAAATACTCCACCTCCAATTTTTGGAATAATTGTCCACGACTCATTTATCTTTATGAGGAACGAGGCTAAAGCTTTATATCGTAAATCAATATTTGTAAAATGATCGTTAAAGTGATGATCTATCTCATCATACTCTCTATTTGCTACTCTAATTCCAAAATTTATTTCCATAGCAAGCGGGTTTTTGATACTTTGAAATCCATAAGTAAGATATCCTGCCCCACCGTGTGCATGTTTTCCATCTTCAAAAATATTATAATATCCTGAAGATAATAGTAGATAAGAGTACTGTTTTTTTTCTACATCGTTTTTAGATAGATTATCATTTTGTGTAATAGTATTCTTTGTATTAGTTATATTATTTTTACTACCAGTTTTCATCGTAGCATTTCTATCTTTAAGTACTTGTATGATCTCTTGTGCATTTAGACTTGATGTAGAAGTTATGCAAAATGATAGAACGATAATTAGTAAGGTGAAGTGTTTCATTACATTGTTTCCTTTAATAAATTATATTGCTTAAAATAATAGATCAACTATTCACAGTTCACAAATAGTAACAAGCATTCTTACAATAAATATCTATTGTGTTTAAGCAATTATAATTTATAGCATATACGCAATGTTGTCAACTTGTTTTTATTGTATAATCACAATAACTACTTTAGAGGTTTATTTAGTGTTAGAAGAACAAGAGTTAATAAATGAGATTGCTGATATATTAAGACAATTAAGAAGAAGAAAGAAATACACATTTGATAAACTCTCTGAAATGAGTAATATCGATTACTCAACATTAAATTTAATTGAGAACAGAAAACAGAACCCTAGAATTTATACTCTCTATAAACTTCTATACGCTCTTGATATAGATATTCTAAGTTTATTAAAAGATAGAAACAATGAACTAAAAGATAGCAAAACATCTATAATAAATAAGTTGGAAAAAATTGATTTAGAAACGCTTGAAAGTGTATCTGAGCTGTTAGATAATTTTAATATCTCAAAGAAGAAGTAAGTTGATTAAGATAGTAATATAAGTTTCTTGCTGTATAGTAAGCGATCAGTTACTTATAATATGGTTTGAATTTGATTATAGATTAGTATGTTATCTTTGTAAATCACCAGATTATCTAGTAAATTAGTCAACAGTTACTAAATTAATTATACATATAGTTTGCATATAATTAAGACACATATAGTTCGCAGATATTAAAGGTATGAGTTTATCGAGCGATAAAAATATTGTAGATATATCGGTACAAATAAAATATAGTACCCTCAAAAAAATCAAGGATACTATATTAAATTTTATTGAAATTTTAAAAATTTTATAAGAATTTTAATTCTTTAAGTACATCAATAAGTTCTTTCACAGCGTTGATTGAGTGATCGAACATTTTCTGTTCTTCATCGCTCAATGTTAGTTCAACAACTTTTTCAACCCCGTTTGCACCAAGAATAGCAGGCACGCCTACATACAATCCTTTAACGCCGTATTCGCCATCAAGGAATGCACAAGTAGGTAGAATTCTTTTCTGATCTTTTAATATAGATTCAACCATAGCGATTGCAGATGCAGCAGGAGAGTAGAACGCTGATCCAGTTTTTAATAACCTTACAACTTCACCACCAGCATCAGCAGTACGTTTAACGATATCATCCATAACTTGAACGGCTTTCTCTTTGCTTTTATATTTACGTTCAAGCATTTCCATAACAGGTATACCAGCAACGTTCGCATATTTTATTAACGGTACCATAGTATCGCCGTGTCCACCAAGAACAAGAGCGTTAATATCTTTTACAGATACTTCAAGTTCCCATGCGATAAACGATGCAAATCTTGATGAGTCAAGAACACCAGCTTGTCCCATAACTCTATTAGCAGGAAATCCTGTTACAGATTTCATCAGCGTAACCATAGCATCGAGAGGATTAGATATAACAATAATATAAGATTTAGGTGCATACTTTTTAATATTTTCAGCAACTTCTTTAATTATTTTAGAGTTAATAGAAAGCAGATCATCTCTACTCATTCCAGGCTTACGCGCGATTCCAGCAGTAACAATAACAATATCTGCATCTTTGAGGATTGTTTCAGGTTTATGATCTCCAGTTAGTTTAACATCAAATCCTTCAGCAGCGGCTGCTTCGGCGATATCAAGACATTTTCCTTTTGCTAAATCTTCAACGATATCTAAAACGGCGATATCTCCTAATTCACGACTAGCAGCTAATTGAGCTAACACTCCACCTATGTTTCCACCGCCTATTATAGCGATTTTTGGTTTACAAAACGACATAATATTAATCCTCCTTTAAAGATAAATTATTATACAATAATACATTAGATTATATTATAATTGAAAATCCACCTATATTGCAACAGTTATGATTATTTTTTATAATTTAATATAATATTTGCATTACATTATGGTGGTATGTTACACTAAATACTGCATAGATATATAACAAATGCTAAAAAACGGAGGACATAAAATATGGATTTAACTTCTCAGATTTTGGAATTAATACGAATATCATCAACAGATTTACCAGCAGATGTTGAAAGGGCTATTCAAGAGGCAACTAAGAAGGAAGAGAAAGAATCATCGGCTGAGACAGTTCTTTTAACTATTGAAGAGAATATTAAGTTAGCAAGAAAAGAATCAACGGCTATGTGTCAAGATACTGGATCATTAGTATTTTACATAGATTATCCAGAGGGTGGAATTGAGAGAGTATATAGTGAGAGTATTTTAGATGCTGTTAGAGAAGCGACTAAGTTAAACTATTTAAGACCTAATACTGTTTCACCTTTGAGTGGTAAAAACAGTGGGGACAATATAGGTAAAAACGCTCCATACCTACATTTCCATCAGTGGGAAAAAGATTATGTTCGTATCCGTTTTATGCAGAAAGGTGGTGGTTGCGAAAATTGTGGTGCACAGTACAGATTACCTGATACCACTTTAAACGCTGGCCGTGATATCAAGGGTGTCCGTAAAGCTATAATTGATGCTGTTTTCCAAGCACAAGGACAAGGTTGTGCTCCAGCGATATTAGGTATATCGATAGGTGGAGATAGGGCTGTATCGTATACATATGCAAAGGAACAGTTATTTAGAAAGATAGGTGAACGTAATCCAGATAAAGAGATTGCGGAGTTTGAAGTAGAGTTATGTAAGGAGTTAAATTCATTAGGTATAGGTCCTATGGGTTTTGGTGGTAAGACTACAATATTAGATGTTTTAGTTGGAATTCAGCCTCGTCATCCTGCGTCATTTTTTGTTTCTATATCGTATATGTGTTGGGCATGCAGAAGAAGAACATTAACAATTAAAGGTAGCGAGGTGGAATATGATTAAGCTTAAAACGCCTATTAGCGAGGCGGATATCCGTAAATTAAAAGTAGGTGATCAAGTTTTATTATCAGGAACAATCGTTACTGCACGTGATGCTGCACATAAGTTAATGTATGAAGATAGACCGACGTTTATCGATGAATATTTAAAAGATGGTGCTATATATCATTGTGGTCCAGTTGTGAAACAAGATAGTAGTGGTGAGTGGTCATTTGTATCAAGTGGTCCTACGACATCTGCAAGAGAGGAGCCGTATCAAGCGAAGGTTATAGAAGATTATAAAGTTCGTGCAGTTATTGGTAAGGGTGGCATGGGAGATAAAACTTGTAAGGGGCTTATGGATACGGGTGCTGTATATCTGCACGCAGTCGGAGGAGCTGGAGCGTTAACAGCTGAGAGAGTTAAGAAAGTTTTAACTGTCTTTAAGTTAGAAGAGTTCGGATCACCAGAGGCATTTTGGGTGATAGATGTAGAGGATTTTCCATGTGTTGTAACGATGGATTCTCACGGTGGATCGTTGCATAAAGAGATATCTGATAAATCGAGAGAGAAGATGAAACAACTTATCGGTTAATCATAAATTTATTTTATCATTAAATTAATAGAGTTTTAATATGCTTAGTTTGTATAAAAAGTTAAGTATATTGGAACTCTTTTTGCTACTGTTTTAGTAATACTATATTGTATAAATTTTTTAAAATTTAGAGTAATATAGTGGTGAGTATATATAGGTGTTTAAATCAAGGAGATTACTACTATGAAAGAGTTACTATTAACATATGAAAACTTTTTTAATTTTGAAGGTGTTGCAAAAAGAAAAGAGTTTATAACGTTTTGTATTTTTGGATACATAGTTGCATCTCTTACAGTTTTGATAAGTATTTTAATTGTAATGTTTATTGGTGAGAGTGTTGTTGTTTCAGTTATCATAGGCACGATAATGGTGCTTATTATTTTTTTAGGTATACCACTACTATCGTTAAGTTGTCGCAGATTGAGAGATATTTCTTTATCACCATATCTAGTATTTTTATATTTTATACCGATCGGAAATGTTTTTATTTTAGTATTTTGTGCATTGGTAAGAAGTAGAGAGAACGAATCAGATGAGTTAAAGTTATTTTAACAATTTTTTTATCAGATTGTTTTTACGATATTTTCAGATTATCTTACGATGATTATTGTGATCTGTGATAGGTTACAATTTTCTTTCTAGCTCTTATTATCCAAATGTTAAACAAGTTAATTAATATGTCGTAAATATAAAATTGACATAGATAGAGTCCACTAATATTATTAAATTAGTTCTAGCGAAGAAACTATTTTTTAATTTGGAGGATTATTTTATGCGTACTATCATAGACGTTTATAAAAATTATTTTAATTTTAACGGTAAGTCTACAAGAATGGATTACAATATTTTTATGATTTTCTCATTAATTGTTTGGACACTTTTATTTATGTTTGATACAACATCAGGTTTTTTTATTACGTATGATATGGCAGGAAATTTTATAGTAGAGGATATGACTATAAGATACGGTTATACATCTATAGCATTTTTAATCATATCTTTAATCCCATGGATTTCATTATCTGTTCGTAGATTAAGAGATGCAGGATTATCACCGTATTGGATACTATTATTTTTAATACCAGTAGCACAGCTTGTTGCATATATTATGTGTATATTTGCACCATCTAACAAAAGAAGAAATCCTGTTACTGCTTAATAATATTGAACTTAAAATTCAAAATTAGTAGCATTAGATTTAGTAGCATTAGGTAATGAACTTAAAATTCATTATCAGAGTTAGATAAAGTTTTTGATTAATTTTAGTTTAGTTATAATTTATTTATAAGATAAAGTTAGGTACAGTACACTTACGATTAAATTCCTCAATAATTATCTAAGTAGTCTGATATCTACCGTCCTCTCACTTTTGTGGGAGGGCGAATATTTGTTAATTTGTAGAAAGATTTTTATTATAATCCGACCCTATCCAGATTTAAAAATTTTAATTTAAGTGTTGAGCTTTTATACTATTGTTAATATTATGAGTAGTGAATGGCGATTTATTTTGTGGAGGAATAAGTTATTATGTCAGAGTGCTGGATATACGATACATCTATCGGTAAGTTAGCAGTTGTTACATCAAACAACTATTTACAGAAGATAGTTTTTATAGATGATGATGAGAGTTATATAAATAGTAATAGTCGTTATCATATAAGTGAGACAGATTTTATTAAAAAGTGTATGGATGAAATTAATAATTATTTAATAGGTAAGAGTAAAAAGATAGATATTCCGTACGATATTAAAGGATCGAATTTTCAACTTTCAGTTTGGTATGCGCTTAAATTGATAGCATACGGAACAACGGTTTCATATAAGGATATATGCAATAAGATAGGTATACCTAAAGGTTATAGAGCAGTTGGTATGGCGTGCAATAAAAATCCGTTACCGATTATTATTCCTTGCCATAGGGTGATAGGTAGCGACAGTAGTTTAACAGGTTACGCAGGTGGACTTAATTCTAAATCGAAATTATTATCTATGGAGCAGATGTACGCTTGATGTATGAATGTATAAATTCCAGCGTGATTGAGATTTTGAGTTAATCGGTTTTACTTTTTAAAGCACGGTTCATTTCAATAGATAGATCTTTCTCTTTTTCACTTCTACGTTTATCGTAAAGTTTTTTCCCTCTAACTAAGGCGACTTCAATTTTTATCAAACCTTTTTTAAGATATACTTTAAGAGCAGTGAGTGCTAAACCTTTCTCATTAACTTTTCCCATCAGTTTAAATATCTCTTTTTTATGCATAAGGAGTTTTCTAGTTCGTAGTGGATCGTGATTAAATCTGTTACCGAAATCGTACTGAGATATATGGCAACCAACAAGCATTATCTCATTATTGATAACTTTTACATGGGACTCTTTTAGATTGATTTTACTTTGACGAATAGATTTCACTTCAGTACCTTGAAGAGCTATTCCAGCTTCAAATTTCTCTAAAATTTCATATTCATGATACGCTTTTCTATTTGTTGCAAGAACCACTAAATCACCCTCAACTAAATTTAAATTTAACTTTATGCTAACATGAAAGAATAACTATATCAACTGGATAAATATTATTAATATTATTTTGTATCAGACCATCAGTGGATTAGAGTTATAGTTACACACCCGTTTACTTTATAACACGATTAAAGTATCTTTCAAACTATATTTTATAAAACTATAAAAGCGTAACTCTTGCTAGGTTTAACGCTATAAATTAAACTGTTTTATTTTTCCATTCAGTATATCGTTCAATATCTGAATTAAGTAGCGACAGACAGACAGCGATAACACCAGCATCATCTATAAGCCCTGCAAGCGGTATAAAATCAGGTATAGCATCGATAGGTGAGAACACATAAATTAATGATCCAGCAATACCTAATATAGTCGATACAGGTATAACTTTATAATTTCCACGAGCGTAATCTTTCACCATCGATATCATAATTTTAATCTGCTCAAAATATTTAAGGAGAGATTGTTTAGATGCTTTATTAAGTATCTTTTCTTCGTTCTGATAGATCTTTTCAAAATCTTTTTCAGAGGCGTTATTTTTATATTTTTCATATTCAGCATTAAATTTATTTTTCATACATATCTCCAGCTTATTACATTTTAAGAGTTCACTTACTCTCTGTACAATACTTATGTTTACTACATTTATTATATATACGCCATTTAAAATTTTATGCTAGGTTTTTATATTAATGAGTGTTTGACAAGAAAAAGATAAATATGTTATTCTAGGTAATGATTAAATTTTCAAAATTAACAGGTAACGGTAAT
>CAMRDM010000049.1 GCA_947041225.1 uncultured Deferribacteraceae bacterium
TTATAATATGTCCTTTATCAACTTTAATCATCATTTCAACGACTAATCTTGTTATATATAGAAGCCCTTTAATGTTTGTATCTATCATCTCTTCCCAGTCATCAATAGAGGCATCTTGTATTTTATCTAATCCTCTTGATAATCCAGCGTTATTGACTAGAAGATCAGGAGTTATATTTTTAGATTTTATTTCATCAACAAATTTAAGAACTTCACTTTTAAGTTTAATATCAAAAGCGTAGTAGATAACTTCTACGTTATAATCTTTTTGAAGTTTATCTGCTAACTCTTTTAATTTATCCCCACGTCTTCCAGTAATAATTATATTATCACCATTTTTTGCAAAAATCTCAGCTGTTGAATAACCGATACCAGCTGTTGCACCTGTTACTAATATCCATCTTTTAGTAGAACTCATACTAACTCCTCCTATACGATATTTTATCAACTCATCAATTTAATTTTATAAACTTAAATTAAATTATAGATAAAATAGTTACAATTTATATTTTATTTGAACATTGATTTATATAACTCTAAATACTCTTCTATCGGTTTCTCCCATGAGAAATCCTTAGACATAGCTGCTTTAATCATTTTATCTATATGCTTAGGACGATCAAAATATGTTGATATCGCCCAACCGATCGTGTTATATAAAGCCTGTGCTGATATATCATAAAACTTGAATCCAGTACCAGTACCAGTTACTTCATCGTATTGATCAACTGTATCTTCTAACCCTCCAGTTGCACGAACGATCGGAAGAGTACCGTAGGCTTGACTATACATCTGATTTAAGCCACAAGGTTCATATAATGAAGGCATCAGAAAGAAATCAGACCCAGCTTCAATAAGATGTGCTTTCTCTTCATTGTATCCGATGAACGCTCCTATCTTTCCAGAGTATCTAGCAGGTAGACCTCCAAAATACCATTGAGCATCTTCATCACCTGAACCTAAAATTATAAACTGTGCTTCCATAGTATTTACAGCGTGTTCAACTGCTCCTGCTAATAATCCTAAACCTTTCTGTTCTGCAAACCTACCTATAAATGAGAGTAGTGGAATGTTCGGATTTACCTCTAAATCAAACATAAGTTGCAACTGTTTCTTTAAGGCTTTTTTACCTGCTTTATATGTTTTTATATCGAAATTTTTAGATATTAATTTATCTTTAGTAGGGTTCCAAATATCTGTATCAATACCGTTTATAATACCTACAAGATCACCTTTTCTATCATCTAGTTTACCGTGTAAACCGTTAGAGCCTATAGGTCCTAAAATTTCATGAGCGTAGGTTGGAGATACAGTTGTGATTTTATCAGCGTACGATATCCCACCCTTTAAAAAGTTTATTCCACCAAATGATTCAAATGTTCCTGCATGGAAGTCATGATCTTTTATCCCAGCATAACCTACAGCATCTGATGAGAACGATCCTTGATAACCGATATTATGGATAGTTAAAACTGATTTAGTTTTTGCAAAAAATGGATCGTTATCAGTTTTAAGATAGTAAGGTATAAGTGATGTTTGCCAATCATTTACATGAATAATATCTGGTTTAAATTTCAAATCTTTAGCGATCTGTAGTGTTGCTCTTGATAGCAATGCAAACCTAAATGGATTATCGATAAATTCACCGATCTTATCATTATATATCCCATCTCTATTAAAATATTTATCGAACTCTATAAAATAAGTATCAACTCCGTACGGTTCTTTAGTTGTGTATACAGAGTAAAACTCTTCACAAGTTCCCATGTGTGCACACGATAGATCAAACACTTTTTTAATCTTATATTTAGTACGATCAATTGATGAGTACAGAGGCATAATAGATATAACTTGTGCACCAAACTCTTTTAAATATTTTGCGATTGCTGAAGTTACATCTGCTAATCCACCAGTTTTTGCAAACGGTTCTATCTCACTTGCAACCATAATAACTTTCATCTTAGATGTATTCATATTAATCTCCTAGTATCGTTATTATAACTAAATTCAAACCTCAAAATAGTATTATAATTAAGAGTATCATAATTAACTATCTACTGCAATAAACAGAATATTAAATAGGAATATATAAGTTTGAAAACAGTTGACTATTATACAAAAGAGATATAGACTGAAATATCACTTTAATCAACAGGTTATAATAAGAATCAATATGAATAGTTCAAATTTAGAAGTTGTTTCAGGCAATACACTCACAATATTTATCAAATATGTATCTCTCAATGTTTTAAGTTTAATTGCTATGACATCATCAGGTTTTGTTGATGCTTATTTTGTGGCAAACTATATCGGCAACGGAGAAAATGAAGGTCAATTAGCACTTGCTAGTATAAATATATTTCTACCAGTTTTCTCATTAAGTTTTGCTTTTTCAATAATGCTTACCATTGGTTCAGCTGTAAGAGCTGGTAAATATATCGGTGAGAATAAAAGTTATGAAGCTAACCAAACATTTACTTCATCAATTATTCTTATAGCTGTATTAATGATTATTTTCTCAACACTCTGTATCATATTTAATGAGCCTGTTGCAAGATTTTTAGGTAGTAGTGATACACTTCTTCCATACGTTACAACTTATTTAAAAACGTTTATGCCGTTTGTCATCTTTCCAACACTTAATTATGCTTTTACTGTGTATGCACGAGTTGATGGTAAACCGTTTCTTGCAGTATCCACTATTGTTGCATCTTTTATGCTTAATATTATTTTAAACTATCTGTTTATTATTGTGTTTGATATGGGGTTAAGAGGAGCAGCCCTTGCAACAGGATTATCATCTGTTCCTTCTACAATTTTTTTATTGATCTATTTTCTGTCAAAGTATAGTACGATAAGTTTTGTGTTAAAGTTTGAATCATTTAAAAAAGTTGCTCTATCAACATATAATGGATTATCAGAGTTTATATCTGAATCATCACTAGGGCTTGTAACTTTTATCTTTAACATAATAATGATGAAGTTCGCAAAAGAAGCAGGTGTATCTGCCTTTACAACAATAAACTATTTAACGTGGGCAGCAGGAATGATAGCTTACGGAATAGGGGATGCACTTGTGCCACTTATATCAATCAACTTAGGTAGTAAGAAGATGAAAAGAATTAAAAAGTTTTTAATATATGCGATGGTATCATCATTAACAGTTGGCTTAATTATATTTACATCAACGATATTTTTCGGTGAAGATATGGTAGCAGTTTTCTTAAAGGATAGATCATCAGAAGCGTTTCTTGTATCAATGGAGTTTATGAAATATGTTAAATGGTCGTTCTTGTTTATAGCACCAGCTATTATTTTATCAGCCTATTTTACAGCTATGCAGAAACCATCATTATCACTTGTGATCGCTCTTTCAAGAGGAGCAGTGTTACCGATATTTTTCGTACTTGTGCTACCACTATTTTTAGGTACTACAGGGATATATATATCATTAACGGTATCAAATGTTTTAGGAACGATGTTTGCAATATATCTATTTATGCTTAATAAGAGACACTCTTCTAAGATTAAATGTAGTGAATAATTACAAGTTATTTAATAACAATATTTATAATTAGTGGCTTTCTTGATAAGTAAAAATATAACAATAAATATAATGTTATAGTAGTTGGTTATTGTATAAAAGCGATAGAGACGCAAAATTTTTTAACTCATAGGTTGTAAATAGTTAATATGGATAGTTCAAATTTAGAGGTTGTATCAGGCAACACACTCAAAGTTTTTATCAAATATGTATCGTTAAATGTTTTTAGTTTATTGGCTGTAACCTCATCAGGTTTTATTGATGCCTATTTTGTGTCTAACTTTATTGATAAGGGTGGAAATGATGGACAGCTAGGGTTAGCATCTATTAATATTTTTATGCCAGTTTTCGCAATAATTCACGCATTCTCAATTATGCTTACGATAGGATCGGCTGTGAGGGCTGGTAAGTATATCGGTGAGAATAGAAATTATGAAGCTAATCAGACATTTACTTCGTCTGTTGTTTTGATATCTGTATTGATGATTATTTTTTCGATATTTTCAGTTGTGTTTGATGAAGAGGTTGCGAGATTTTTAGGTAGTAGCGATAAACTTTTACCGTACGTTACAACATATCTAAATACATTTATGCCTTTTATAATTTCACCAGCTTTGAACTTTGCTTTTACAGCGTATGCAAGGGTTGATGGTAGACCATTTCTTGCAGTGTATACTATGGTTGTATCCTTCTTTATTAATATCGTATTGAACTATATATTTATCATCACACTTGATATGGGTATAAAAGGTGCAGCTCTTGCAACAGGATTATCAACTGTTCCATCGACTCTTTTTCTCCTATTTTATTTTATATCAAAATATAGCAGTATAAGTTTTGTTACTAAGTTTGAGTCAGCTAGAAGATTAGGCAGATCAACATATAACGGATTTTCAGAGTTTATATCAGGAGCATCGGTTGGACTTGTAGTATTTATATTTAATTTAATAATGATGAAATATGCAAAAGAAGCTGGAGTTTCAGCGTTCACGATAATACATTATCTTCTGTGGGGTACAAGTATGATAGCTTACGGAATAGGTGATGCACTTGTTCCACTTGTATCAATTAATTTAGGTGCAAGAAGATTTAAAAGGATTAAAAAGTTTTTAACTTATGCAGTAGTTTTGTCTATCATAGTGAGTGTGTTGACATTTTTATCAACTATATTTTTCGGCGATGATATGATAATAATTTTCTTAAAAGATAGATCATCAGAAGCGTTTATTGTATCTATGGAATTTATGAAATATGTGAGATGGTCGTTCTTATTTATAGCTCCAGCGATTATCTTATCGGCATACTTTACAGCTATGCAGAAACCAACATTATCGTTAATTGTAGCACTATCACGAGGTGTAGTTTTACCGATATTTTTTGTATTGGTGCTACCGTTATTTATGGGAGAGATAGGTGTGTATCTATCGCTAACAGTATCTAATATTTTAGCAACGATAATTGCTGTGTATCTATTTTATTTGAATAAGAAATACTCATCGAATATTAAATCTAACGATTGACTGTGATTGATGAGAGATGCAGATTATATATATTATTTATCTATGTGATACATCTATTTTATATTTTTCATTTTGATAGTATATCCAAATCCTAGAAGAGAGGTAGGAGAAAACCTCTTCTTACTACACTCAACAAATCCGATTTTTTCATATAATCTTTTCGCATCTATGTTTTTAGAAAAAACTTCAAGGTAGACATTTTCATAACTTTCTATAGTTAAACTATGTTGCAGTAAAGCTGTTGCAACACCTTTGTTACGAGCTGTCTCTGAAGTTGTGAGGGTTTCAAGATAGAGATCGGTATCTTCTTTCACAGCTGGTTTTTGAAAAACAAAGTTTGATAGCGTACATATAATACTCCCTTTAATTTTGCCGAAAAGTTCTTTACATGTATCAATATCAAGCTTCATAGGACGAACCTTATTTGTACTTATACCAAGTATTCCTAGCACTATTTCATTCTCCACATAGAGTAAGATATGTTGAGGATTTAAAGATTGTAAAAATAGACGTTGCATTATATCTTTATTTTTTGTGAAGAAGAATAGGTGTCCAAAACCATCTACAAAAATTTTGATAGCCTCTTTTTTTTGAGTATCATTTAATTCAGCGAACTTTATAATTTTATGTTGCAATATAAACACCAGCTAAGTTTTATTATTTATTATATATTCTAATAGAGGTTATTTGATAGCATCAGATAGCTCTGTGCTTAATCCATATACTGGACAGACAGCTCCATATTAGGTAATAAAACATAATGAGTAATACATAGTACATGTTCAACCATTGTGTTACTTTGATATTACTTAACTAAAATATAATATGAAATTAGTCACGTGGTTTTCTTCCAACGATCATACATTCAAAAAGCAATCCATCTTTTATTATTGATTGTTCAACTATATCAAACTTATTTTCTTTTATAAAATTAGTGAATGTACTTGAAGTCCATTTACTATAAGTACGATACCCCAACCTATTCATAATAAACAATTTTATTTTAGGTACTTTCATATTTTGTTCATATATAAATGTTGGTGCAAAAATTAAACCGTTCGGTTTTAATACTCTATATATTTCAGCAAGAGCTAGATCAGGGTTTGGCATAATATGTAAAGCGTTTGCTATAAGTACAGCGTCAAATGAGTTTTCATTGTATGATAAATTTGTGGCATCTTCTACTGAAAATGAGATGTTTTTTATAGTGGATTGTTCTTTAGATTTTGATATCATTTTTTCAGAAAAATCTGTCGCATTCCATGATGCAACTTTATCTGCTAGTAAAGAACTTAGATATCCTGTACAACATGCAAGCTCTAAAACGGACATATTTTTATCTAAATATTTAGAAGTGATTTTACTAATTTCATTGTACGCTAGATTATTGTTTCTCATAAAAAGTGTATATATTGAAGCAACTCTATCCCAGAATTTTTTATTTGCTTTATCTCTCATAATTGTTTATCTCTTTTAAAAGTTAATTTGTCTAGTGAAACAGTTTTTCAGAACTGTAAAATATCTGATAATAATAGATGACTTTCAGTTAACTTTATTAAACTAAATGTACCGTAGCGAACCAGTGATGTCAATGAAACATTACACAGTAATTTTGTAATTTTAATTGATAGTGAGTTTTTAGTTTTAAGGATATGATCGCTATCTAATTGTATAAATAATATTAATCTATCATATCGAGTGATAACGGCGTTGCAAACTTAATATCAACTTTAGCTTTCTTACCTAAAATATCAGTATAATGTTTTGTGTTAAGTCCATGTGCTGGACGGATAGATTTAATATTGTCTTTAGTAAATATATCGCCTTTCTTAATATCAGTTGATGAAAAGAGTGAACGTCTTTCAATCAGTTTAGATTTCATATTAGGCGATAATGTATAGTCAGCTTTACCTAACGCTTTCTCAACCATTCGTATTTTCTCAACCATTATTTTAAACTCTAAAGGACGCATTGAAAATGCAGAATCAACTGTATCCTCATCATCTAATGTTAAATGTTTCTCTATAACTTTAACGCCAAGTGGGATAGATGATGTTGCAACTAAATCTCCTAATGTGTGATCTGATAATCCGATAGGTAGATTAAATCTCTCTCTCATATCTGTTATAAGATTAAGGTTTACTTCATCAATCGGAGTTGGATACTCTGATGTACATTTAAGTAGAATAATATTTTCATTGCCTTCCATTTTACAAACATTTACAGCCTCTTCAATATCCTCTAGTGTTGCAAGTCCAGTTGATATAAGCATAGGTTTCTGCTTGCTTGCAGTGTATCTTATAAGATGAATATCGTTTATTTCAAATGATGCGATTTTATAACATGGCATATCTAACTCTTCTAAAAAATCAACTGCACTTGTATCAAACGGTGATGAGAAAAGAATTAAACCGAGTGATTCAGCGTAATCTTTCAACTCTTTATGCCACTCATAAGGAGTTGATGCAATCTTATATAATGAGTATAAAGTGTGTCCTTTCCATAGACTATTATCATCAAGCTTGAATAATTTATCGTTAGAGTCAAGTGTCATAGAGTCAGGGGTATAGGTTTGAAGCTTACAAGCATCAGCACCAGCATCTTTAGCTGCTTTAATAATTTCAAACGCTCTTTTAATTGATCCTTTATGATTGCCAGATAGTTCTGCTATTATAAAAGTTTTAGAGTTTTCATCTATCGTGAAATTAGAAATTTTCATATATAAGTGTGTCCTAATAATTTTACTTTTTTACTATTTTTATGTTTTATGTTTTTTTTCTGTTCAACATGTTTATTTATATTTGCGAGATCGCTATTATTATCTAGAAGATTAACAACATCTTTAATATCTATAATTTCGCCTGTTTTATATAATCTTTTATAGATCTCTGTGATCAATCTGAAATCATCTTTTTCATCGACTGTTAATCTATACTTTCGTCTATAATGTTCCTCTATTTCAGGAGATAGGATTTTGTATATAGTAGGGTTATGAATGATATGTAGAGTAACATGTTCTCTCTCAGACATATCTGTAACTGTACTATTTAATTTTTCTAATAACTGAAATGATAAGACTTCATTATCGAGCCCTCTAATTAACTTATCAGAGGATAGAGGCGACACAAGATCGTAATCGCCATTGATATATAGATCGATATCATAATCTACAAGTTTAGGACATATTAATGGACAGTCAGCAGTAATTCTTACGATAACATCAGCGTTATAATGTTTAGCAGTTTCATAATATCTATTTAGTACATCAGCCGATGAGCCTCTGAAATATTTATAACTATTTTTTTGAGCAAACTCTTCAACTATATCATCGTTTGTTTCAGTAGTAGTAGCTATGATAATATCATCAAGATTTTTACATTTTGTTAGTCGAGTGTATATATGTTCTAGCATGAGTTTATCTTCAAGTTTAGATAATATTTTACCAGCTAATCTAGTTGATCCCATTCGTGCTTGAATAATCGCTACTTTGTTCATATCTTAATATCTTCTTTTAATTATAAATTTTAACTATTTTTTTACAGCAGATACAATATACCATGAGTTGTGAGAAGATAAATTATCTTTCCAGTAATCTTCACGCTCAATATAATCTATCTTAAAACCTGTATCATCTAATAGTTGTTCAATCTCTTCTTTATTATAAAATGTATACATAGCATTTTTATAAGGTTCTTTATCTAGTAGATAACTATTTTTAGATACTTGTTTGCCTTGTTTATATAAATAATCATCTTTACTTCTAAAAGTAATAATCATTTTACCATCTTTATTAGTTATATTATATAATTTATTTAAACCACTACATACCTTGTCTTCTGTTGTCAAAAATATAGTACCACAGAATATAATAAGATCAAATTTTATATCACCAAAATCGTAATCATTATAATCTCCAACATAAAGATTTTTTAAGCTGTTTGTATCATTAAAAGTTTTTTCAGCTACTATTTTACACTCTTTATAATAATCGATACCGTATGTATCAAATCCGTAATCAAGAGCTATTTTTAAATGTCTACCAGATCCAAAACCGATATCTAACGCTTTTTTATTAGAGTTGTCAGAGTTTGAAAATTTTCTACCCATAAATTGTGCTATTCGCTCATTAGGATATAACATCACATGTTTCTTTATCACATCTTTCCAAAAATGTATTAAGACTTCGTTCCCCATATTAAAGAATCTCTCTCTTGATATAATTTAAAATATCTATATTTTTTTCTACTAATTTTTCGTAACTTTCATCTGATATGATATAGTACCCTCGTGATAATAGCTCTCGTCCACTAACTATTGTATCAAGGTAGTCACCTTTTTTCATCACAATATCTATTTCATGTATATCAAAAGTATACTTTAATTTCTCTATATCTAGATCGTTACTGATATATTTATTTTCTATATCGATGTATCTAAGTAATGAAGGTTTTTTTATGTCTTTATAAAAAAAATTGTGTTTTTCCCAAGACTAAAATTTTAAAAACCAAAAACCCCCCCCCCCCCCCCTTAGTTTGTAAGGCTGTTAATTTATTTATTATATTTAAACCAGCAGGTCTAGGAGATATTTCTATCACATAAGGGGTATTATTAACTAACATCATATCTGCATTTATCATACAATCTTTTAATAAAAGTTTATCTGTTATTTTATTAAGATATTGCTTTACTTTTTCTTTTACTATCTTGCTTATATTTGATGGAGATATATACTGTATTTCTTGTCTGTAAGGAAGAGAGGTTAGAAGTTTATCTCTTACGTTAAAAAAAACTATTTCGCTATTAACAACTATCGCATCAACACCTATCTCTTTAATATTTTCATCAATGTTTGGATCTCCTAAAAACTCTTCAATAATTAGTTCACCGTAGTTACTTGTTTTATAATTTTTAATATACGATAGAGCATCTTCACAAGAGTTCACAACAAGTACATCGTTAGATCCAGAGCCGTATCGTGGTTTGATTATTACTGGAAAATTGAAAGATTTTTCGAGTTCATATTTTAAGTTAGAAGAGTTACTATTAATTTGTTTTGCAAGATTATAAGAGTTTTTATCATCTGTTAAAATAGAGTTTAGAAGTTGTTTATCTGCACAAATAGTGGTTGCGTACGCTTTAGGTCCTATTAGATTTAATTTTTCGTTTATATATCCAATAGTAGTGATATATCTACCAATAGGAGCAGGAAGAATAGCTTTAATATTATGTTTTTTTGCGATATCTAATACTTTCTCAGCATCTTTGATATCTATTGCATACTGTTTAACATCTGATGGTATATCTTGATTTATATCCTTACCTACAGCTATCACTTTACAGCCCATAGATTTAGCGATATTAATTGAATAGATCTGTTCTTGTCCGTTACCAACGGATAGTACACTGATATGGTTGTAGTTATTTAACATGATTCAAATTTTACTAGATTTAAATATCTATGTCAAGCTATGCATACTGTAAAAGCTTTATCGCAATGCCATGATAAACTTAATAATATATATGTATATAGTTATGTTTACTTCTTCAAACTAACTCTATATTTAACTTTCATTATATCGGGATAGTATGTAGATTTAGCTTGTCTTAAAGTATCTTTACCAAGATCTTGTTCGAAGTTTATATACTCATATTTATCGAGTAGAATTTTCGCAAGTGAGTTATATAGATGTTGATAGATCCCTTTATATTCTTTTGATCCTTTTGCAAAATGTAGAGCGTATGTGTTATCTTTCAACTCTTCTCCGAGCACAAAACCGATCGGTTTATTATCAACGTAAGTTATGTATCCTATTAGTTGTAGTTCATCAAATTTTTCAACAGCTTCTTTTGTTTCATTGTAATCGGCGGTTGAGCCATCAAGTACACTTTCTTTCAGCCAAATATCTAATACTTTTATCGCATCTTTACAATTATCTTTACTGATTAACTGAACTCTATGATCTGGATAGTTTGTATTAAACTGTTTTAATAGGTTACGTTTTTTAGATAATTTTCTTCCGGGAAATAAAGCAAGTCTTTCTGTTTTATAGATATAATCAGAATCGCCGTCAACATATGTATAGTTAAAAAACTCTTCTGGAAAATATTTAAGCCAATCCTCTTCAATAGGAAAGAAACAATCGACATTTTCAGCGAGATATTTTAGAGTATCGAGTGGTATTTTGCTTAATGCACAAACAGGTGTTAAGTAGCTAGCATTATCGTATGTAACCCCTTTAAGCATAGTGCAGTTATCGCAGATTGCGATTTCATATTTATGAGGTTTCCTAAAAAGGTAAGCGTTAGTAAAACTATATTCAGATAAGTAAGAGTTTTTAGCACGGAGTCTTTCTGCAACTAACTCACGATCGCTATACTCTAACTCTTTAAAAATCATTCGTGTCATAAAATTTCCTTAATCCATTTTCTAGATCTTAATCTTCTAAATGTTAAAATTGCTTGTACAAAGAATCCTATCGTTAAGCCGAACCATATACCAACAGATCCGTATTGTAATACGATACCGAAAAAATATGCAATAGGAATTCTAAATATCCACACAGTTATAACGGAATATAACATCGTAGCTCTAGTATCTCCAGCTCCAGTTAGTCCACCAGCAACAGCTAAGTTTAATGCTATGAAAGGTTCAGCGATCATACTTATATAAAGATATAGAATGATTTCATCAACAACGGCTTCTTCTTTAGAGAGCATAGATGCGAGTGTTTCAGCGTTTAGTAGTACGATTACGGCTAAAATTATATTTATAATAACAGATATAAAAGCTGTTGTTAATACTCCTTTATAAGCTTCTTCATACATTTTTCTACCCATAAGGTTTCCCATAATAGTAACGTTAGCCATATTGAAGGCGAAAGCAGGGAGATATATTGCAGACTCTATCCGTAAGCCAGTAGCGTATGCAGCAGCAGCTATTGTTGCGGTGTTATTAGATACTGTATTTACAACCGATGTTGCATTATCAGATATCGTAGTCGCAACTGATGTTAGATTATCAGATAGTATAGATGTAACAGTTGATGTATTATCAGTAAGTGCAGTAGCGACAGATGTAGTTGCTGCAATAACTTCAGCGCTATCAGGTAGAGATGCGATGATTGTGTATATAAGTACAGATGCTAACTGCCAACTGCTTGCGATGATTGCTGAAGGCCAGCCGACTTTCAATATACTTTTTAATAAGCTAAATGAGAAACTATATGTTTTCTCAAGCATATTATAAACTTTTTTAGATGATAGAATAAATGAGATCATAATAGCTACAGTTGTAGATAGAGCTAAACCTCTAAATCCGAGTGGTGTATAGAATACGAATAAGATATTTAATCCGATATTTAATATAGCAGATAGAAACACAATTTTCATAACAAGTTTCATCATTCTACAAGATCTAAGTATCCCGTTTAAAGTAACATAGATTAAGTGACAGAATAAACCTATCGCATAAATTTCGAGTAATGGTTCTGCGTATACAGCTATTTCAGGAGGTGCGTTCATGAACTCTAGTAGCGATTTAGAGAAGAAAAACCCACCAACAGACGCAACGATACCGAGTACACATGCAGATACAACCGATGTGAAGATAGCTTGTTTAAATTTTAATGGTTCATCAGTAGAGAATAATCTTGATACGATAGAGACTGTTCCAGTCGTTATAGCGTATCCGATCATTATAAAAAAGAAGTACACTTGTGTTGCAATTCCAACAGCAGCTTGTACCTCTTTATTTAATCTACCTGCGACATAAATATCAGTCATACTTATAGCAAATTCGAAGAACATAATAGCAAGCATAGGCCAACTAAGTTGCCAACTTTCTTTTAAGTATGAATATATGTTACCATCGTTAATCTTTTTTTTAATTTTTTGCTTAACATTGAGGATTTTTTCATGTAACATCATATTATATGAGATAGCACATATCAAGGATATTTAAAAGAGATATCTTGTTGTCGTTTCAGTAAAGGGATAATAAATGTTTATATCGTACGCATTAATGGTTTATATCTTAGCATTTATGAATATATTGTTAAGAGTTTTTATCAGCTCAAAAATAGCTGTAGTATTGGCTGTCTTTTTTTCATTGGTTGGTTTAGGACTAAATATTCATGAAATCGCTATAAGATACGTTTTAATAGGTGATTTTCAATCATCGACGTTATTTGATTTCTCGATATTTTTATCAATTGCGTTTAATTTAACGTTTTTGTTTCTATTTTATAGATATAAAAAGGTAGTTATCGGTTTATTTCTGATCCCGTTTTCTATTATATTCACGGCAGTATCTATGTTTGCACCGATGGCAGAGTTTCCAAGTACTGTATACTCTTTATGGCGATTTGGACATCTTCCGTTCGTAATCTTAGGCTCAACATTTTTTATAACTTCATTTATTTCATCGATTATGTATCTTATCCAAGATAATAATTTACGACGTAAGAGGTTTGGCAAAATATATAAAGTATTTCCGTCCCTTGACACGTTGAACAGTATAAACACAATTAGTATGCGAGTTGGGTTCTATTTTTTTATAATAGGATCGATACTAGGATTTTTATGGATAGTTCAAATAGCTGAAGTAAATGATATTAGTTGGTTTAAATCGCTACAATTTATTTTATCTACATATCCGTCATTTTTTATCTTTAAGATATTGTTTTCAATTATAACATGTACATATTTTGCTATATTGATATTGATAAAAGTAAAATACGGATTACCCCCTAAAAAATTAGCTATGTTTACAGTTATAGGTTTTTTCTCAGTTATATTAACATATATTGGTGTTGGGGTATCTTTATAATGTTTAGGGTATTAAGATGTATTTAACTCTATTAGGTTTGAACCATAATTCAGCACCTATCGATATTAGGGAGCAGTTTGCTATACAAGAAGATCAGTATAATGAGTTATACTTGAGGATATTATCTAAAGATGTATCAGAGTGTTGTATTATATCTACTTGTAACAGAGTAGAATTTTATATTTTTACAGATGAAGATATAAATAAAGATACTTTTTTAGAGATTATTGAAGATGCGATGAAAGTTGATAGATATAAATTAGATGAACACTCATATCATAAAAGTGGACGAGATGCTATACATCATATCTTTTCAGTAGCATCAGGATTAGATAGTTTAGTAGTAGGTGAACCACAAGTTCTAGGACAAGTGAAAGATGCTTTTCAAAGGGCGAAAGATAATTTAGCTATATCTACCTTTATGTTACATCTACAAGATTACACATTAAAGATCGCTAAGAAAGTTAGAACAGATACAGGTATATGTAATAATCCCGTATCAGTTAGTTACGCTGCAGTTGAGCTTGCTAAAAAGATATTTGATAACCTAAAATCAGCATCAGCTCTGATAATAGGAGCAGGGGAGATGTGTGAACTTGCGATAAAACATTTTATCACATCTGAGATCGGATCAATAGTTGTAACTAATAGAACGTATGAGAAAGCTGTAAAGCTTGCAACAGAGTATAACGCTACGGCTATAGAGTTTGATAAATTTACAGAGTCTTTAGAAGATGTTGATATAGTAATAAGTTCAACAGGTGCAGATCATTTTATTATCACTCACGATAGAATGGTATCTATTATGAATTCTCGCAAACATAAACCTTTATTTATTATAGATATAGCAGTACCAAGAGATATCGATCCTGCGATCTCTAAGATAGATAATATATATTTATATGATATAGATGATCTAAAACAGATCGTTGAGTCTAATAAAAAGAGTAGAGAGAAAGAGGCGAAGAAAGCTCAAGAAATTATAGATGTAGCTATCAACAAATTCTATAAAAGTGTTGAAGTAATGAAAATTAATCCTGTCTTAAAAGATGTGAAAGATTTCTTTATAAGCACAAAAGATAGTGAGTTGAAAAAATATATTGAAAAGAATAATATTGACAATAAAGATGAGATAGAGAAATTAGATATTTTTATGTCATCTGTTATAAATAAACAGTTACATAACCTTTTCACAAATATCAAAACGAATG
>CAMRDM010000050.1 GCA_947041225.1 uncultured Deferribacteraceae bacterium
AACTTGCCCAACTGCTCAAACTTGCCCAACTGCTCAAACTTGCCCAACTGCTCAAACTTGCCCAACTGTGCTAACTGTTCTAAGTGTGCGAACTGCTCAACTGTACAAACTGCTCAACTGTGCGAACTGTTCTAAGTGTACGAACTGCTCAAACTTGCCCAACTGCTCAAACTTGCCCAACTGTACGAACTTGCCCAACTGTACGAACTTGCCCAACTGCCCAACTGCTCAAACTTGCCCAACTGCTCAAACTGCCTCACAGAAAAACTATGCCAACGAGCCATACCGATGAGCAATTTAACTACATTGAGAGTATCCACACGAGTGACAAACATTACACCCTTCAACGAACTCAATCTGTCCACCACAATCAGGACAAGCACCAGCAGATATCTTTTTAGGAGTAATTATCCCTTTCTTTTTTTCTATATTTGTCAATAAGCTTTCAACAGTTTCTTGTTGCAATACAGCGGTTTTGATCGGGTTACTCATAATCTTTTCAATAGCAATCGCAACAGCATCAGCACATGAATGTACAGCGTTAGGACCGAAACCGTATTTCATATGGCAAGATATACCTTTAAGCTGTTTAACGATAAACTCTGGATCAGTACCACTTCTTAACGCTAAAGATATAAGTCTACCTATCGCTTGTGATTGGCTTTGTGCACAACCTCCAGCTTTACCGATTGATGCGAAGACTTCAAATATATTTCCTTTCTCATCTTGATTAATAGTTACATACATCTTACCACAACCAGTATCAATCGCCACAGTTTTACCTATTAATATAGATGGACGCTCTTTAGGTCCAATAGCCTTAAATGTAGACTCTTCTTTATCACTTGAAGTATCTTTACCGATATTAAGAACTTGAGCATCTCTACTTCCATCACGGTAAACAGTGATACCTTTACAGCCTAAATCGTAAGCTAACATATATGCGTTATATATATCTCCAGTTGTAGCAGATGAACAGAAGTTGATCGTTTTACTAACTGCGTTATCAGTATATTTTTGGAAAGCCGCTTGCATTTTAACGTGCCATATAGGCTCAATTTCGTGTGATGTTACAAATACTTTTCTCCATTTTTCAGGTATTTCTTCTAACCCCTCAACAGATCCTTTCTCAGCAAGAGTGTTCATTAATTCATCGGAGTAGAAACCCTCTCTTTTAGCTATCTCAACAAAGAATGGATTAACTTCAGGTAGTTTATTATTATCCATAACGTTTCTATAATATGCTAATGCAAAGAACGGTTCAACACCACCTGACGCATTAGATATAATAGATATCGTTCCTGTAGGAGCGATTGTTGTAACAGTTGCATTACGTAATTTTTTAAATCCCATTGCAGGAAATATAGAGTCGTCAAAATTAGGAAAAGAACCTCTCTCTTCAGCTAATTGAGTTGATGCTTCACGTCCTTTGTCTCTAATAAACTCCATTAATTTATCAGCGATATCTATCCCTTCGTCAGAGTTATATGGAGTAGATAATAGAACTAACATATCAGCAAACCCCATAACACCTAAACCGATCTTTCTGTTTTTCTTAGTCATAACATCGATCTGTGGAAGAGGGTAGTTATTCATCTCGATTACGTTATCGAGAAACCTAACACCAAGTTTAATTGTTTTCTCTAAATCTTTCCAATCGATCTTGCCATCTTTTACAAAGTGACTAAGGTTGATAGATCCAAGATTACACGACTCATAAGGAAGTAAAGGTTGTTCGCCACAAGGGTTGGTAGACTCCATATCTCCTTCAGTAGGGGTAGGGTTCTCTCTATTTATTCTATCAAGGAAAACAATTCCAGGATCGCCACCTTCCCATGCGAATTTAACCATTTCATCAAAAACTTGTTTTGCATTTAATGTACCAACAGGTTTTTGATCTCTAGGATCTATTAAGTTATACTCTGCATCAGCTTTAACAGCCTTCATAAACTCTTCTGTTATACCAACCGATAAATTAAAATTAGTTAATTTAGTTTTATCTTTTTTAGCGTAGATGAATTCCATAATATCTGGATGATCCACACGCAGAATACCCATATTAGCACCACGTCTCATACCACCTTGTTTAATGGTTTCAGTTGCAGCATCAAACACCGTCATGAACGATATAGGTCCAGATGAGACACCTTTAGTAGTTTTTACAGTACCATCTTTAGGTCTAAGGCGTGAGAATGAAAAACCTGTTCCACCACCTGATTTATGTATTAATGCTGTATATTTAACAGCGTCGAAAATATCGCTTAATGAATCATCAACAGGAAGAACGAAACAAGCTGATAACTGTTGTAATGCTGCTCCTGCGTTCATTAATGTTGGAGAGTTCGGTAGAAATTTTAACGATACCATTTGATCGTAGAACTCTCCAGCTGTTTCCAAATAGTTACAATCTTTATTGAACTTTAATTCAGCTTCAGCTATATTTTTTGCAACACGCATAAAGAGATCTTTAGGTGTTTCGACTATTACTCCAAGAAGATCTTTTTTCAAGTAACGCTTCTCTAAAACCGTTAATGAATTTTTTGATAACATTATTTTTGAGTTAAAATAATCTTTATTACCTTTTGATGATGACATATACTTCTTCCCCCAAAATCAATCAATGTGTATGTTTAATGCTTTATAACGATTAAAAATAACGTACTTAGCAACAATATAACAGTGAAGACTATCTATAATATTTTTTTATAAAACCTTAAAAATAAGTAAATATATAAGTAGACAATATCAGAACTATATACTTTACTACTTAGCATTCCTAATTCTTTACTAGAACGGTAAGTTAGTACCAAGTTTGTTCTCTAACGCTTTCTTATATAGATACTCAGCGATCATTAGATCTTGTAATCCCATTCCTTGCGATAAAAAGATAGTTAGATCTTTATCAGAGTTTCTACCTTTACACGTTCCAGCTACGATATCACCAAGTTCCACGATCTCATTCCAATGCACTCTACCTTTTTCAAGTGATGGCAGTAAATCTCCTGCTTCAACTTCAGCAACTTCTTTACTATCAACAGCAAGAATTTTTGCAGTTTCGATACTTTTTTCAGGTATTTCTGCTCTAATTAATGAGTTTGATCCAGCACCATTTATATGAATACCCCGATCTAAATTTAGATCATCATGAGTAAAAAGTGGTTTATTAGCCGTTGTAACAGTAGTAATAATATCCACGTTTGATAGAAGTTCTTTAGGATCTGCAACTGCTTCAATATCTATATTTAGCTTTGTAGACATTTTTGTTGCAAACGTTTCTGCACTCTCTATCTTTCTACTTGTAACGTAAATTTTTGACAATTTATGTGCTAATACAATCGCCTCAAGCTGAGTTTCAGATTGCGAACCTGCACCGTATAGTAACATAGTTGTTGCATCTTTTTTAGCCATATACTTAGTTGCAATACCAGATGCTGCTCCTGTACGAAGTCTACCGATCTCATTAGCATCGATAACAGCAAGAAGGTTGCCAGTTTCCGAACAGTGTAGATACACTTTAAATATTAACCCTGCTCTAAACGATGTGTATGCTTTAAACCCAATAACATTTTTATATGGAATGGCTGCTGGAAGGAGATGCAAAGCACCTTTTTTGATACGCATTCTTTGTCTTACCATGTTGAAAGATTTTCCCTCTGCCATACTTTTGAAAGCTTCTTCAGTTAATTCTAATGCTGTGTTCATGTTAAGAAGAGATTTAACCTCATCTTCATTTAGATATATTGCTGACACAATTCACCTCGATTTTATTTTTATAATATTATTACTTTTTAAAACAGAAAAACTTACAATACATAGAGAACAATACACTACAAATATATATAACCTTAAAGAGTTATATCTTTTAAACTTACCTATAAACTTTGACTTTAAATACGTAAAAACTTTTATTTTACTGCACAGAAGTCTGCTTTTGAAATATCTGCAAGGGTGTATGTTTTTAGTTTTGCCTCTAATGAGTTTTGAATATCTTGCCACATATGAGTTGCTTGACAATCACAACTTGCTTCACATTGAAAACCTTTATCCATACAGTTGTTGATATTAAGAGGACCATCAACAACGATAAATATTTCATAAATACCTATATCTTTAGGAGCTCTACCTAATCTAAATCCACCTTTTTTGCCTCTTTCAGATATTAAAATACCTGATTTAGCTAGATTTTGAAGAATTTTTCCTAAGAAACTATTAGGCACTAAGATGACCTTTGCAAGATCTGAACGCATAAAAACTGAACCTTCGGGAAATTTCCCCATATGCATTAACGCTCTCAAAGTGTAATCAAATGCTCTTGTTATCCTCATACTGTTTTGCCTCCGTAGTTGTAATAACACGATTTTAGTAGTCTATGCTAAAATGTCTCTGTTATCAATATTTATTTTTATTATTAATGGTTAATTACGATCACATAATAATCGTGATGATATATTCTTATAGCTATCAATATATATCAACTATTACATTGACAGATGAAATTGATATTTGATCGAATAATCTATAAAAAATACATTAAAATAATCGAGTAAAAAAGATATCTTAATATAGTTTGTATCTATTTCTTGACAATTATAAAAAAAAATATTATAACTATCAACCTGTGGAACAAGTAAAGTGGGGCATCGCCAAGCTGGCAAGGCACCGGTTTTTGGTACCGGCATTCGGAGGTTCGAATCCTTCTGCCCCAGTTTTTTTTCCAATATATATATAAATATGAATAATACATCTAATATTAATAAATTAATAATCAAAATCGGTAGTTCTGTAATATCTGATACCACTTTCGGTATAAACTACAATTTTATCAATGAACTTTCTAATAAAATATCTGAACTTAAGAAAACTATACCTAATATTGTTATCGTATCCTCTGGATCTGTCGCAGCTGGATTTAGATTATTAGGATTTTCATCACGCCCTACAAAAATAATCGATAAACAAGCATCTGCTGCTGTTGGACAAGCAAGAGTTATACAAGCGTACGATAATGCGTTTAAAGATCATAATATCAACGTAGCACAGATATTAATTACTAAAGACGATCTATCTAATAGAAAAAGATTTCTTAACGCTAAAAGAGCGATTATGAGGCTATTAGAGTTAGGTGTTATCCCTATTATAAATGAGAATGATACGATACTTGTCGATGAACTTAAATATATAGAGTCGTTCGGTGATAACGATAATCTATCTGCACTTGTTGCCTCTATGATTGATGCGTCGCTACTACTTATCTTATCTGATGTTGATGGCGTTTATGATGATAATCCTAACACAAATATCAATGCAAAGATAATTCATGATATAGATAAGATCGATAAAGATATTCTAAACTTTACTAACGCAACAAGCAGTAGTACATCTGTTGGTAGCGGTGGTATGAGATATAAATTACTTGCTGCAAAAAAAGCGTGTATGATAGGTTGTGATGTTGCAATTATTAACGGACAAAATATAGAGAATATAGATAAATTGTTTAACGGTGAAGAGGTTGGAACATATATTCACTCTCATAAAGGTAGGAAGTCGAAAAGGTTTTTGAATAATAAAAAATTCTGGCTAGAGAATGCAGCTATACCAAGAGGTGGAATTATTATCGATATAGGTGCTGTAAACGCTCTTAAAAATAGCTCTCGTTCACTTCTAGCTAAAGGTATAGTTGATGTTAAGGGAAGGTTTAATAAAGATGATGTCGTCTCAGTATTTGATATTGATAATGTCGAAATAGCAAGAGGTAAGAGTAGATACACATCTGTTGATATAATGAAAATTAAACAGAAAAACTCAAATGAGATAGAAAATATTCTCGGATATAATATATCAGATGAAATTATTCATAGAGATGATCTTATTATACTGCTAGATATATAACAGTTTCTATATACAAAATAATAGTTTCTTCTTGCAATTTATAGCTAAAATATCATAATATATAAGTAAGACACTGTTTTAGGTTGAAAAAAAGAAATAAAGGTGTACATTTATATAAGCTTATGAATGAAGAACAATTAGAAGAAGTCTTTACACAGATAAAAAAACTGAGACCATTAATAGCAGATCTACCTGCTCAGGTGAGAAATAAAATAATCTTCAATATATCTGGCAAAATAGATGAAAATAGAGAAGAATTAATTGATGCAAATAGCTATGATCTCAAAGAAGCTGAAAAAACTGGGCTTCAAAGATCTTTCATAGATAGACTTAGAATAGATAATAAAGTTATCGACTCTATGATAAAATCGCTAAATGAAATAGCTTTTCAACCTGATTTTTTAGGCGAAGTTTTAGAAGGTAGCGTTAGACCAAACGGATTAATTATTAATAAAGTTAGAGTGCCTATCGGTGTTATAGCTATTATATATGAGTCTCGTCCAAGCGTAACGGTTGATACTGCAGCTCTTGCTATCAAGTCAGGAAACTGTATCATTCTAAGGGGTGGGAAAGAGGCGATTAACTCTAATAGGTATCTTGTATCGTTAATTCATGCGGCTCTAACTGATGAAGATATATCTCCTGATGTAGTATATTTTCTAAGTAATAATAAAAGAGAGTTAGTAATACAACTCCTTAAATCAAAGAATAATATCGATATGATAATCCCTCGTGGTGGAAAAGATTTAATAAATTTTGTTACAGAGAACTCTCTTATACCAGTAGTTAAACACGATGCTGGATTATGTCATGTTTATATAGATAGATTCGCTAATAGAGAGATGGCATCGCAAATAGTTTTTAACTCTAAATTAGGTAATGTTTCTGCTTGTAACGCTTTAGAAACCCTGCTTGTACATAAAGATATCGCATCACATATTTTGCCATCTATTGAAAGTATGCTTAAATCAGTTAATGTTGATCTTAGAGCTTGTGAGATAGCTCAACTGTATATAGAAGATTGTAGACCAGCAATAGAAGAAGATTGGGATACAGAATATCTTGATAGAATATTATCTATCAAAGTAGTAGATGGAATAGATTCAGCTATTGAACATATAGAGAAGTACGGTACAGGACATAGTGAGTGTATAGTAACAGAAAGCTATACCAACGCACAAAAATTCTTGAATAAAGTTGATGCAGCTGTTGTATATGTAAACGCATCAACACGCTTTACAGATGGTAGTGAGTTTGGACTCGGAGCAGAAATAGGTATATCAACTCAAAAGTTTCATGCAAGAGGACCTATGGGTGCAAAAGATTTAACTACTATCAAGTACCAAGTATACGGAAGGGGACAATTAAGAGAATGAAAAAAAAGATAGCTGTGTATGGTGGTGGATTTGATCCGATACATAATGGACATATGGAAATAGTAAAAATATTGCTCGATACATATCAAATGGATAAAGTATATATTGTACCAACGGTAGTGCCTCCACATAAAAGTGGACTTGTAGCTCCTATAAAAGATAGAATAAAAATGATCTTTCTAGCAGTAGATAAATTAAGTAGAAATATTATAGTTTCAGATTATGAACTAAGAAATAAATCTATATCATACACTATAACAACTATGAAATATTTTAGAAAAAAATATCCAAATGATGATCTGTTCTTCATTACGGGTAGTGATATTTTCTCAACTATCAAAACGTGGCATAAATATTCAGAATTATTTCAGATAACTAATTTTATTGTGTTTCAACGAGAACAATATTCCGAATCGTTTCTTGAAGAAAAAATAGGGGTTTTATACCTAGATTGGATACAAGAAAGTGCTGTGATATTTGATAATAGTAAAATCTCTCCTATATCTAGTACAGAGATGAGACTATATCCAAAAAATGAAAATTTAGATGAAAGTGTGTTTAAATATATACAGGAAAATAATTTATATAATACAAAATAATATATAAGATTAATAAAGAGGGAGTAATAGATATCAAATCAATAGAATTAGCAAAGAAAATAAGAGAGTTTTTAGAGGATAAAATAGCAAAAGATACAGTGATATTTGAGATAGCACCTATATCATCTCTTGCAGATTATTTTATTATTGCAACAGGATCAGCAGATACTCATGTAAAGGCGATAGCAGAATATTTTATGGTAGAATTAAAGAAAGAAGGTATCATGCCAGCGTTTCATGAAGGACTGCAATCTGGTGTATGGGTTTGTGTTGATTACTCTGATGTTATCGTACATATTATGAGAGAAGATGAACGGGAGTTCTACAATCTTGAGTCTATTTGGGGTGGATCGAAAAAGATTTAATTATTTTAAAATATATAGGTAATACGTAATTTTTGCATATATTACTTACTGTAATTACATATTACCTATACTGATTTATTGATGTTAATTTATAAGTTTAAATACTGTACCAACCTATCTAATTGAAAATCCCAATTATATATTTGATTAAAACAATTACAACTTTATCTGAATGTAAGGTGGTAATTAAACTTAATATACACCATCAATTATTTATAAACTGAGTAGTTTGTGTTTTTAAAATCTATTTCAAAACAGTAAGACAAGCTCAACTATCAATCTCTTTTTTATATATCCATTTCAAAGTGTGGCGTATCTGTAAAGGATTTAAAATTGCCACCCCAACGATTATGTTTATCTAACGATTCCCAGTAAATACCAAGTTCTTTAAGCTGTTTTTTACTCAATACTAATTTAGCTTTTTTGAAAAAGTATATATCTGCTGCTAACGATTTGAGATGCAGTGAGTTCATTGTTTTTGATACTCCGAGCTTTACGTACTGTTGTTGCTGATAGGATGTTCTTTCAACTTCACGTAGCCTTGCTGTATATCCAAGCGATACAGAATGTTGGATAAGTTTAGATAAGTTGTATGTAAAAACTTCTTGTGCTTCACCTAATTTCATTAATATACTCCATATAAATTTTTATCATTTGTTCATAAATTTCTGTACTGCTTTTACAAAAAGTCAATCTCTCTTTAAGTAAATTGAAATTAATATTATCGTAACAATACATATTTTCTGTTGCTGTTTCAACATATTTAATCTCAGGAAAGTCGGGTTTATCTACAGGGTATAATTTAGGACATTTTGAAATAACAATCTGTCTACTGCATGAGAGTTGAAGAGATATAAGCACTATAATTACGACTACTATTAAGTTACCATTTACTATGTGGATCATGATTTTCACCTCTTTTAAAACTTTCATTTAGTTGCAATATTTTTCTTTCCACCTCACTTTTTTTCTCAATATCTTCTACTAATTTTTCTTTCTCTTTTATCTTTCTGTTTTTTCCAATTACTACTATTACTGAAATTGCACCAACTAAAATTGTATTAATAATTGATAAGATTATAGTTAAATATTTATGCATAACACCTACTTTTTTGTTACAAGTTTTAGTAACTTATTTTTCATGGATTGATAGCCTCCGATGTCATACATGAAAAATGATATACCTATTATTGATACAGCGTGTGTAAATCTATCTAATCCAGTTGAGTTATCAAACATAGCGTAAATAGCTGATAATAATAATGATATTAGTAGTGCAAATATCGGCATAAGTAATTTCGGTTTATTTATAAAAAAATTTTTCTTTATAAAATCGAGAATAATATTTATCATAAGTGCAGGTATAACATACGGGATCAATTTTGTTAAAATCATTTCTTCAATCATTTTGTACCTTTCCTTGTGCTTGTTTTTTTAACGGTTTTACTTACGGATCTATTATCGCTACACTCATCACGAGTGATATAATTATCTCGTATGTAGATATCAAAATGGCTCCTCAAGTCTTTCATTTTATGTTCGATCATATTGAACTTAGCAACAAGAAAAACTAGTAACATTGCAATAGGAATACTATCAGTTGCTATAAGTTTTAAGAACGGTAATATCTCCATTTTTTACTCCTTAATAATTGTCAGTCTTTCATTTTCAGTCTCAATAAAAATTTTAATAATTTTGATTGCATCGGATATTTGGAAATACGTCAAAACCTCAACAGATCTGATAATTGTATAGATGTCATCAATAAATCCAGAGGTTACTTTATTTGCTATACTTTCAAATAGTTTAAATCTTTTCTCTTTAATTTTATCAGTTGTGATTGTAAGAGAGTTTTCAATAACTGTTCTTATGAAATGTTTTGAAGAGGTATCAAGAGTAAGATCACGATAATTTATATCGTAAGATTTCGATGAGTAGATATCATTTAAAAGTTGATAAATAGTTGAGATAACAGTGTTGCTAATCTCTTTCTTAAAGTAGAACTCTTTGAACGTATTATTATCTTGTATTTTTTCAATTAGATTATCAGCTGTTTCTTTATCTATTAACCCACTAGCCATTGATGAGTTAATTTCAGTTATGTTTTGATCTAATGTTTTATCTTTAGAGATCACAAAACTACTCTCTAATTTACTTATTAAAGCTTCTTCATATATATTTTTAATGAAGGTTTCACAAATCTCTATTTCACTTTCAGAAAACAGTTTAGCGATCTTTTTTATTTTCAATATTGATTTTGCAAAGGAGTAATCTTTATTCTCAATTGCTCCAGTTACGGCTGCTTTATAGATATTGTATTCAGCTATTTTAAGAGCATCTTTACTATCTTTATGTAATATAGAGTTATAGTTTTTATAGTAGGTTATATTCTCTTCATGTATCTGAAAGTTGTTGTAGTTGATATTGGAGTTATCTATTAAGTAGTCGCAGTATCTTTTTAGTTCGATATTCTTTTTCTCTTCAATTTTATTTACACAGTAACTATGTAATGCAGAAAGTTCTCTACTTACTTTAGATTCAGCAAACTTCATGAACGCTATTTTCTCAATATTTGATGTAAGAGTTTTAGCAACCTCTTTAATTGTTTTTTTAAATGTTTCTGATAGTTCAAATAAGATATTTAAAATTTCTTCTTCATTTTTCTTTTTTGCTTCATCTATTTGATCGTTTAAATATATAATAAAATCATTTTCTTTTGATAGAACGTTATATATTGATAACGAGTCTAATGTACCTTGATCGTAGATTGCAGATAAGTTTCTTGTTTGATTTTTATTATTAATACTTTTACTGTAATCAACTTTATTTATAGTAGCCAATATTACTCTCCATTATTTTTTATCTATATTTTTTATACCTTACTTTAGGTTTACTTCTTTTGTGTAGCTGTATTTAGTTTATTAATATCTTTATATAAATCACCAATAGAACCTGTGATACTACTAAACATATTTGCGTTACTCTTACTAAGTGTATTGCTAAGTCCGAACTCTGCAGACTTAATATTGTAATCAGTTAAGATATTATTATAGTTTATTTCATGCAGTAGATTTGTTGCAAGGTGTTCTCTTTTTAATGCCTCACTATTTTGCATTTGTACTCTGCTTTCTCTTTCAGTTATAACTTGATTTTCAATTCCGTTTAGAACAGCAGATGCTGATCCAGATAACTCAACTCCTGATGAATGAATTTCAGCCTCACGACTAGCAACAGTGTTTAGAGTTTGATAATCATATTGAAACATATCGTAACTGTTTTGAGTTCGTATCTGTTCTGCTTCTCTTTTAGTTGTTAAAATATCTAAATTTATGTTATGGTTTTTGATACTGTTATCCATTCTAAGATTAGATCTATTATATTTACTTTGCATCTTAGATATAGCTTTATCACTTTGAGAGCCACTAATATTTCCAAACATTTTTAAGCCAGCAGTTACGGTTGTCATATCAACCATTGTCATTGCTCCCATTATTTATCTCCTTTAATTAATTCAGACATTATTAACATATCTTTTTTATATATATCATACTGTTTTAATAACGCTTCTTTTTTATACCCAAGTAGAAGGTTAAACTTTATAGCCTCTTGTCTATCAGTTCTGACTAGGGCTTGAAACCTATGCACATCTTCAATAGATTTAACACGTTCTTTTAATCTATTGAAAGATTTTATAATATATTTGAATGTACTTTTTTTATAATTTACATACTCCTTTGAAACTATATTCCAACTGCTCCATACTCCTTTGTGGCTTCTAATAAAACCTCCTATTGCGATAATTTTATTATCAATTAAGAGTGTTGTTGTTGGAAAGTTTTCAATGTATAAATTAAGCTCACTAATATAATTTTTATCATCATCATAGCGAGGTTCAAAGCATATTGTATCAGTAGATATAGAATCTCTTGTTTCAATTTTTAACTTATTTTTGTGCTTTATATTTTCTATATTGTTTACCATTATTTTAACTCCGTAATCTTATAATACGACACCTAGAACTTCAGCGTAGATACCTAAAACAGTTGCAGGTAGTGAGTTGTTCTGTTTAATAATTATTGAACAGTTTTCATCGTAACCAGAAACATTTCCAACATACTTAGTTCCAGAGTATAAGTTTAACTTATTGTTAGGATTAGAATTATTATCATTCACATTGTCGTACTGTAACGCCATTAATTCATCATGATGTATTCCAACCTCTAATCCTAATGTATCTAGTACTCTAAGCTTTATACTTGTGATTTTATTTTTTTTAGCTTTTAGTGATTCAACTGCAGTTGCCGATTCTAACGGTAATGTTTCTAAAGTTGATGTAAAATTTAAACCTACTACTATCTTACTTGCAGGCTCATCTAAAGTTATTTTTCCATCGTTACTTACTGTATATTTTTTACTTGAGTTAGTGTTAGTAGAGACTTCAACAAGCTTACCTTTTAAATGATTTAATCCTTGAAGATTAGTAATTTCTTCTCCGTCATATGATATAAATGAGTCTAGGTAATGATTGCTATCAAACACCTCTAATACTTTTATCATTTTACCATCAATCACTCTTTCAACAGCTACAAATATATTACATTCACCGTTATTTTTGAGAGTACATATATCGAGAAATTTTCCGTCAGTAACATATCTATGCCACGCAAATACCTGATGATCTTTATCGTATGTAAGTCCGATCATTGATCCATTATCTAATACTAAGTAGATGATCTGATTATCTCCAGTAACGATATCCCAGTTTATAATTTTACAATCTTTAGTAAGATGATCTGCATATATGTTTAAGTTAGATATACTAAAATTATTATTTTTATTCATTGCACGAATATTTTTTCTAGTATTGTCAATAAAAAGAATATCATCACCTAACGCTTTAGGAGTCATCTCTGCTGATCCCCATGATGAGAGTCTTCTAACTTCAACAGAGCTTGGAGTTATGCTTTCTCCAGAGTTACCACTAACTCTCCACTCATCAGAGTCTGATCCTATAATTAATTTATCAGAAGGGAATAACCAGTTAATAGGATTTTTCTGATTTGAAGCTACAGTGAACTTCCATGGACAAGTATCTGTTGGAACACTCTCAGCTGTAAAATTATGAAAAAGTCCAGGAGCCGATCCCCAAAGAGTATGTTGTTCTTTATTAGATGCTGCAAAAATCAATCGTCTATCGTAAAAAGTAACCTTTGACGGATGCTGATCGTAAGTTGTGAAAAGAGCAACTGATTGTGGAAATCCTTTGTTATGATTTAGTGCATGGTATCCAAAATCCTTATAGAGGTTATTGGTAGTTTTCATAAGAAATGATTCAATACCATCTTCAACTTCATATAATAAATATCCAGCCACATTACTAAGCGGAGTCCAGTTTATGTGTGTGTAAAAATCTTGCGTAGGATATTTTGGCACATCCTTACTTGATACCCTATAAGATGTTGCACCGGGGATATTGTCATCATCATACGGTATTACAGTATATGAAACGTTTTTATACACCGTACCAGCAGGGATAGGTTTACCAGTTGGTCGAGGAGTTGTAACTCTCACTTCAGTTGGTGTTGTACATTTTGAATTAAAGGTCATGTTATAACTTGTCCAAGTTGTACCGTTTAGTTCGATTATTCGTGGAGCGAACCGACTATGGCAAAGATACAGTTTGTTTTCATATTGAGCGTACGTGGCATCATTAATATATTCAATTGATATTCCACCATAAATTCTCAAAATCTTATTTTTACTATCTGTAAGGTATCCGTTAGGGGTTATAATTCTAAAATAGTTATGAGTAAATTCTAGTATATACGACACACTTTCAGAGTATTTAAACGGTATAAATTTAACTCCGGGATCGTATATTGTTTCATTAATTACTCCCATGAATTTTAAACCATCACGTCTTTTTATGCCTCCAAATTTTAGAGGTATAAAGTTTTCTATTTTTTTAGCAGCACGGTAATACAGATCTATATCTGTTCGTTCTGATAGTTGAGGAGATATCTCTCCTGCTGAGAAATTTTTCCATATTATTAAAGCCATGATTTTATCCTAATTTATTTAATGTGATAAGTTAGAGATATTATCTCTTGAGTTTGAGCTAAAACTGTTTGCATCAACTACAGATGCAACTTTTAATTTTTCTTCAGCGAGTATCTTTAAGTTAGCTGAAAGTTGATAATTATCAGTTATAGTTACTGCTAAATCTGATGCTAAAGTCGATGTAAGTGAGTCTATAAATAAAGGAGTATAAAGATGTACGTTTACTCCATTAGATGTATAAAGAATTGTTACACTATCAAGGTTAGTTAATAGTTTATCTTCAGACACAACAAAATCGTAGCTGTTGCTTTCAAAGACTTTTATAATGCTAATCATATCAGTTGGTAGTTGAAAGACATTTTTAAATATATTTTGTGAGAGTGATTTATTATCATCAACAACCTTTGCAAGTTTTGCGATTTTTCTAGCAAACGACCAATCGTATCTTGAAAGAAGTTTATCTTTACAGTTATCGTAATACTGTTTACATACGAGTGCTTCTTTACTTTTTTCATCGAACGATTTAATAAAACTTGTACCTATTAAACCTAATGCGATATTGCATATGTCTATTTTTGTTAACATTTTTTTCACCTATTAATAATGCTAACCCATAC
>CAMRDM010000051.1 GCA_947041225.1 uncultured Deferribacteraceae bacterium
TTAGGAGCAACCGTCTTATTTATAGCTGTTGCAATATTTATCTCTTCATCAGTTGCAAACGTATTCGCAATCACATCACCTACTCCTTTAGGAGAGACGATTTTATCTGTAACAACCCCTGCAAGCACCTCTTCATCAGTTGCAAACTTATTACTTAAATCAGATGCTATTGCAGAAATCATAGCTGATTGCTCATTGATCTCTATTTTAATCGCTTCAATTACATCTTTATAATCTTTCGATTCATGATAAATATCTGTTATATCGCTATAAGATACATCTGAGTCATCTAAATACAACGGTGGAAGTGGAAGTTTTGAAATTTTTGCAGATAAAATCAGATAAAGCTGAGTTAATTTATCTAGTGAGTTTTCTATATCTTTCTTATATAGAACGTTGTGTTCATCTGTTTTCAACTCTTGTAATGAATTTGGTGAGATTAATATCCCTAAAATATCTCCATTAACAAACTTACTGCACCCAGCATCTGTTAATGTTATATACCCACCGATTACTTCGTTGTATTCTATTGAGTAGTCGATATCATTAATCAACTTTACCTCAACTTTATCTCTGACACCGTACACATCTAATGAATTCTCATCTAACAACTTAAAAGTAAAATCATAACGCTTTATATCACTTTGATATAAATATTTGTGCGATATATTGGTAGAAACTATTGCCATCTTTTAATATCAACCTCCTTCTAATTTAATTGAATTATACTACATATTTCCATATTTGTCAACTTAAAGTTTACTGAACTATTTAGAACTCTATCGTTCTACTATTAGATAACTAGCTCTCGTTACAGTATTTATCAACACTATAAAATAATAATTGTATTAGACGATAAAAAATAATATAATAATGTGGTTGCTTACAAATATCTTTGGAGGTGTATATGTCAACTGTTAATAATTTTATTAACAAAGTAGGTACGGAAATATCGACTACTAGAAGAGGTTTTATAAAAGGTCTAACTGCTCTTGGACTTCTATCTATTACAATAGGTTGTGAACGCAAGAACAACAGTTCAATTAAGATGTCTGAAGGGTTATCAGAAGATCCTTATTTTTCTGAACCTAACAAAGTTTACAGATATGGTACAACAGCACATAATTGTGGCGGTAGATGCGTTACACAAGCAGAAGTACATAACGGTAGAATAGTTAGATTTTTAACTGATAACTCTATAGAGGCATATGACGGTTCAGACTTTGATATCTCTGACAGAAACTCAGCTCAATCTAAAGCCTGTTCAAGATGTAGAGGATACAAAGGAAGATTGTATCATCCGGGTAGATTAAAATATCCATTGAAACAAACTAAGCAACGTGGAGATATGAGTGGATTTGTTAGAGTCTCTTGGGACGAAGCTTTAAAAGATGTTGCAACAAGATTAAAAGCTGTACAAAAAAAATATGGACCTGAAGCGTTTCACCCTATATACGCTTGTGGAAATATTTACTCTAACTTTCAATCATCAGGATACAACGGGGTTTTATCTGTTGTAAGTCCAAACGGAGTTGCATCAGGAGCTGCACCTGCAATAAAATTATTAGGTGGTGCAACATCATTTGCTGCTGATTACTCGTATCATCAATATGAGTTTATGGGTGGATACGGAGTATCATACTCAGGATTTGACTCAGGCGATGGAGCTATGGCTGGACAGATAACTATAAAACCTAATGCTAACGATATTGCATCAAGTCAAAGCAGAATAGTTTTATGGGGAAGTAATATTGTTTCTACAGTTAACCCATTAAGTAACTCTTGGGTTAAATCTATGCAAGATATGAAAATTAGTCGTCCTGATTCTATAGTATATTATATAGGGCCTGAATTTTCTGATACAGGGATAACTGTCGCTGATGAGTGGATACAGACAAGACCTTATACCGATGTTTCATTAATATTAGCTATCATATATGAACTAATAGCTACCGATAAGTTGGATATAGATTATCTTGATACTATGGTTTACGGTTTCTCAGGTTCACCAGAGTACTGGTTACACAAAAAAGATAAAACTATTCTAACAACAACTCCAGATGCAACTGTTGTAACAGAGTATATTAAAATTGATACTGTTCCAGCTGGAGAATCATTTTTATCATACATTTTAGGTAACGGACAGATACCTACATCTACAAAAACTGATTGGGCAGATTACTCAACAGATAGTTCAACAAACTATATAGCAAGATCGTTCGGAGCATCTACTGGTAGTAAGAAAAGATTTGATGTTTGTTCATATAAGAACTCACTTGGCAATAAAACTAAATATCTTACAAAGGCAGATTTTAAAACTCCTAAGACACCTGAATGGGCATCAAAAATTTCTGGTATTCCTGCATCTAAAATCCGTGAGTTAGCTTTACTATATTCAGAAGCATCACAACCTGGAAAACAAGTATGGAACGAATGGGCTGGTGGACAGTTAAAACAATCTGAAGGTTGTTCAACTATCTTTGCTTTACAAGTTTTAAATATTATCGTTAAAAACTGGGGAGTAACTGGATCGGGTGTTGCAAGAGGTGCTATAGCTAGAGTACAATCTCTTGATCCTAAGATGATTAATATAGAAGATGTTAAACCTAAATCGTGGCAAACTATCCCTCCTGCACCACAAACAATTGTTACTGGAGCTACGCAGTGGAACAGTGCTATTAAGTTCGCATTTGGAGATATGTTAAAAAATAACGGTTATAAACCTAACACTCCTGACTCATCTACTAGAGAGTTTGGAACTGGAAAAGCGTACTACGACGACGGTGGCGTAAAAGGTTTAATTAAGCGTATATACGATGAGAATAATAAACCTAAAACTTTTAAAGATAAAAACAGTAACGAGTTCTATCAATGGATCGCAACTGATGGAACAAATGTTGACTCTATGGAGAAAGGAGTTGGTAAAAAACCTGTATACTCTGGCTTTAGGTTTATATTGAACTCTGGTGGAAATATACCTGTTAATCAGCACTGTAATGCGCTTGATAGCGTTTCTATGTATGAAAACCTACCTACCTATGGATACGGTAATAAACGTCTTAATGTAGCTAATATGTCTGATGCGTTCTATCTTGTTTCATTTGATAACTTTATGTCCGCATCACCTAGATATTCAGATTACGTTCTTCCTGCTAAAACTTCTTGGGAGCAAGCAGATTTTAGAGATTTATTTTGGGGAAACACTATATATCAAGATGAAGCAATTGCTGGTCCTGGTGAGTCTAAATCTACATGGGATTTTGCAAGAGATCTTATCGTTCAGTACGGTGGAGAAGAGGAAGCTAAAAAATTCGCACCAGAGCTTATGTCGTTCAAAGAGTATTTTACTGATTACTACAAAAAAAATGTTGAACCTAAAAAATCTGGATCTGCATACGCTGGTAAAACTTTTGAAGAGTTCTTAGAGAAACCGTTTCTAACTAATAAACCTGATGACGAAAAAGCTATACCTGTGATCTCTGATACAAGAACTGCGTTAGAAAATTATCTATCTAAAAAAGATGATAACATAAATATACCGTTCACTTTTAATGAAGGAAAATACTCATCTATTATTACAAGAGATGCGTACACATTATCATTTGGTGGTTTCGGTGGAGATCAATACTCGAACCCTACAGAGTGTCCTAATCAATCTGGAAGATTTCATATATACTCTGGATCGCTTGTATGGAGATATAAAAATGCGTACAATATGTGGCACGCATATTTAAGTGAAAGTAAGCGTGGACAAAATAAATTAGATGATGAAGGTGATGATATCGTCTACCCTATCCCTATGTATTTTGCGTACGAAGATTATTTCATAGATGCTTACGGTTTAAAAAATAAGAAAGAGTTAGCTGGAAGATTTCTAGTTACGACAACTCATGATAAATTTAGAGCTCACTCATCTCAATCTGAAAATCCATATCTTAGAGAGCTTACTACAAGAACAGTGGGTGGAGAATTATACTCTGGAAATGATTCTGGAGAGTACGCAATATCATCTAACCCTGATGGAGATATGAATGAGTTTCCTGCTATCAACTCGTTGATAGATAAAGATGGTAATTCTAAAACTGACGCATCATACGCATCTATACTTATAAACGATGAAGATGCTAAAGAGATGAAAATTGAAAACGGTATGTTGCTAGATATTTATAATGAGATAGGAACGGTTAGAGTTATTGCAAATATAACAAGTCGTTGTGTTAGAGGCTTCTTAGGATTGCATCAAGGGTTCTGGTTTGATCCTCGTAAAATATCTGGGAAAGTTGTTGACGTTGGAGGAAATTGTAACACAATTATGGCTTCTAAGCCTTCAAGATACGATCACGGTAACGCTCAACAATCTGCAATGGTTATGATTAAAAAAGTGAAAACTAACTCATAATCGATATTTAATAAAGAATGAATTAAGGAGATATATATATGCGTTACGCATTCTATTTTGATCAATCTAAATGTATTGCTTGCAATGCTTGCACTGTATCATGTAAAGATTACAATCAAGTAAATCCAGGGCCTGTAAGATGGAGAAAACAAGAAACACATGAGAACCAATCTATAGGAAGAGTGTATCAAAACTTTGTTATGAGTTGTAATCACTGCGAAACACCTGCTTGTAAAGATGCTTGTCCTGTTGAAGCTATTGTGAAACGTCCTGATGGAATTGTTATAATAGATAGAGATAAATGTGAAGGGATAACAGCTTGTATTATGGCGTGTCCATTCTCAGCTATTCACATAGCATCAGATAAACAAGAGCCTACTAAAAAAGAGAGTTGGACGATTGAACACCCTGCTCAAAAATGCCATATGTGTTATGAAAGAATCGATGCTGGACTTAAACCTGTATGTGTTGATGCTTGTCCTGTCTACGCACTTGATTGTGATACTGATGAAAATCTTAAAGAGAAATATGGTAATCCTCATAGACTTAATAAAGAAAATTTCAGCTACGCTTATAGCAATAATGATGATGAAACAACTGGACCTAACTTTTATATTAAAGAAGGATCACAACTAAAAATTACGAAGTTAGGCAAATGAGTGATGTAGAACTTACTGCAATCCACGCTGGTAGAGAGATCGTATACTCATCTTTTGCAGATATATTTCTCTTTCAACCAACAGAGAAACAGTACGATGTTTTAAAAGAGATAATACCTCCACTTACTGAAATGAGTAGCTCGGCTGATAATGTATTGATGAGCGAAGCGGTAGAGTATCTTAATAGATTTCTATCCTCACTCAACCTATTAACTGGAGAACAGTTAGATGAGTTTAAACTTAATCATCTAAGAAAGTACACACGGTTATTTTGTTTGAATGAGGATATTCCTATTGCAGAGTCGTACTATACATCAACCGATAAACTTATGATGCAAGACTCTAGAGATCAAGTTTTGAAAATGTATAAAGAGAACGGGTTTGAGTATCAGATAGAATCAAATGAACCTGAGGATCATATCGGTATAGAGCTACTGTTTTTATCGTACATATCTAGCAAACTAGCAACTGAAAAGTTTGCATCAGATGAGTATATTAAATTATTGAAACTTCATATTGAATTTTTGAATATGCACATTCTTAGTTGGATACACAGCGTTCTTGATAAGTTAAAAGAGTTTAAAGAGTCTAGCGATTTTTATCTTCCTATCACGAATTTTATTCTAGGATACGCTATTGAAGATAGAGCTTTTCTTGAAGATATTTTGCAACAGATTAACGATAGTAACAGATAAGTTTTTAAAACAAATCAATTGATAGAATTTTATTTAGTGGGCATACGTATATTATTTGCATAGTATATATATGTCCACTTTTTTTATATAATCCACAGTTTTATGAAATATGTTTACTCTATAGATATTAAACTTAATAGATATTATATTTAAGCGATCTGACATAAACATTAAGTTAATATTTAAGTTATACGAACCTCTATAACCAACCACCGTAATTAACTACTAAACGCTCCGCAGCAACATCTATAATCAATCATCGTAATTCACTACAGTAATCTGCTCAATTACTCTCTGTTATTTCCACCAGTTCATATCAATATTTCCACGAATATTACACTCTATATTAGAGATATTATTGAACGTATATTCAACAAGTTTTTTCATATTCTCAATCGATCGTTTACCAGTCGCACTACCTAACCATCTTTTGATTACTCCCTGTCTATATACATCGCCTTTTTTTACAACTCTAAGTATCTCAACCCGTACAGCACGATCATCTGATATAAATTCACCGATAACTCCTTTCAAATATATATCATCACCTATTCTCGTAATAGCGATTATTGCAGATTTTTTCGGATTATCTGGATCTATCTTTTCATAAACTTTGTTCACATTATCATATAACTCTGGTAAAGGTTGAAATGACCAGCCCGGTGTCAACGCATACAACTTCACAATATCAACCATATAACTTGACATAGACAACTTATATATTAATGCAAAGTAATTATCATTACTCTCTATATCGAAACGATCATATCTGATCTGATTGAAAAATCCAACCTTTATACATGGATAATTAAGATCCTCAAGACTTTCTAAGTCAACAATAGGCGAAACTGCTTTTGGGCCACAAGAGATCAACATAACAGATAGAATAAATAAATAAAAACTCTTAATCATCTAAAACTCCATATAAATTAATAATCACCCTAATTATAATATATTAAATAGAATTAGGCTAATATTTTTTCACTATATGACGATTAAATATATTATGAGAAAGACAATCGGTACTATAATATTTTTAATATATTTTTTATCTAACACAGCAAGTGCAAGTACGAGATCTGATATACCCTACCCTAACGCAGAACAACTTGAAATAAAAGTAACAGAAAAATTTGCTGAACAAGATCTAATAGAAAAAACTTACTGTGTAAGCTCTCAAGATACTATCGAATTTCCTAACGACTCAAGATTATTAAACTGTCTTATAGAAAACGATGTATATGAAAATTTTATACCTAATTGTGAAGAAGCAAAAAAGGTAAAATCTCTTACATGCGTCGATCACACAATAGAAAGTCTTGAAGGGCTTCAACAATTTCCTAACCTAGAATACTTAACTATTCATGGGCTTAACGATAACGGAAGTTTAGTGAAAGATTTAGCACCATTACGTAACCTCGTGAACTTAAAATCATTATCAATAGCAGATGCAAATATTGAGGATATTATATTTCTATCAAGGTTGACAAAATTAAGAACTCTTAACCTCTCTAATAATCATATTACAGATTTATCATATTTAACGTTTATGAAAAAACTTCGAGTATTACATCTTGATTACCAATCACCTAACTTTATTAACGATATAACCCCTCTTACATATATCAGTGCTTTACAAATATTATCACTTAGAGGAAATAAAATCTTAGATATAACTCCTCTTGCTTCGCATAAAAATCTCAACAACCTTAACATAAGAGATAATAGAGTTCCATCTCTTTTTCCTCTTGCTGCGTTAAAATGGATACATACTATAGATTTTTCTATTAATCTTGTTTCAGATATCACTCCACTTGCTTCACACGAAAACCTTGTAGGCGTAACTGGTGCTCTAAATAAATTAACTAGCATCGCTCCTTTAAACGATCTTAAAAATATCGTAGCCGCAGACTTTAGAGCAAATTATATTGTTGATGTTTCTCCTTTTGGAAAGATGAAAAAAATCGCTGGATTACAGTTAGATAGAAATATGATTACAGATATTTTATCAATCACACAGATTAAATTAAATTCATTTGATATGAACTTGTTAGGGTTATCTGATAACTGCATACCTGAAGAACAATTTAATAATATTAAGTTCGGTAACAAAATAGATACTAAACGTTTCACAAGACAGTGCGGTGTATTAGATCCAGAAGAGTCAACTCCAAACCTTATAGGTATCGTAAATAAAGATATCGTGCTTGATCGTATACCAGCTATCATCGATGAAGAAGAAGCAGGAAAAATAGAGCAAGAAGTGTTTGAAGGTGGATGTTCAATAGGTAACGGAAACAATACAGATATGTTACTTATCCTCATCGCAGTATCAATCGTAACTAGATTATTTCACAGAAGGTTTTTTAATAAAAGTAATTAATCCTTTTAGATGAAACTTATTAATATTATTAGATTATAATTACAACGTAAATAAATTTCATATTTTCATAACTTAGCAAACATAAATCTATATCAAAATTTATAATAAAAAAATACAGCAGAGAACTATATTTATTCTACTACTGTATTTATATATTGACGTATTTTTCAAAAATCAATTCTATACAAAATCTAAATCATCAACCGATCAGTCAATCAGATACTACTCTTGATTAAAACTTTAATGTTGCAAAATAATCTTCTACTGTTTCTGCTCTACGAATTTTTTTAACTTTACCATTCTTCTTTAATAATAATTCAGCAGATCTTAATTTACCGTTATAGTTAAACCCCATCGCAGAACCATGAGCACCAGCATCATGTATAACTACAACATCACCTATATCTACTCTTGGAAGCTCTCTATCTATTGCAAATTTATCGTTATTTTCACAGAGAGAACCTACTACATCGTATGTCAATCTCTCTCTACTCTCAACGTCTGTATCGGCTAAAACAGATATGTAATGATAAGCACCGTAAAGTGCAGGACGCATTAAGTTTGCCATACAAGAATCAAGTCCTACATATTTTTTATAGATATCTTTTTTATGAATAACTGTTGATACAAGATACCCGTACGGACCAGTTATAGCTCTTCCTAATTCAAAACATAATTTAGGTTTCTTTTTCTCATTAGCAAAGAACGAGTTATAACACTCTTCAATTTTCGAACTAAGATCACTCCACTCAATTCTCTTATCTTCAGGCTTGTAAGGAATACCAACTCCTCCACCTAAATTAACAAACTCAATATTTATTCCTAACTCTTCTTTTATCTCTTGAACTAGCTCAAATAATATTCTTGCTGTCTCAACAAAATAATCTACATTAAGTTCGTTTGATGCAACCATCGTATGTAAACCAAACTTACGAGCACCTTTCTTTTTAGCAAGAACATATGCCTCTTTAAGTTGTTCTCTTGTTAAACCATATTTAGCTTCCTCAGGCTTACCGATAATACTATTTCCCTTCTTTAAAGATCCTGGGTTATATCTAAAAGATATAGTTTTAGGAAATTTAGATATACACTTCTCTAAATAATCGATATGACTTATATCATCAAGATTGATAATCGCATTAAGCTTATCAGCATATTGGTACTCATCTTCAGGAGTATTGTTTGATGTGAACATTATCATATCATCTTTTATTCCAGCTTTCTTAGCAAGCATCAACTCAGCCATAGAAGAACAATCTGCACCAAATCCGAACTCAGCTAAAAGTTTTAATATAGATGGATTAGGTAACGCTTTTACTGCAAAAAATTGCCTAAAACCTTTTGACCAACTAAAAGCTTTAATAAACTCAATTGCATTTTCCTCAATTCCTTTCTCATCATATATATAAAAAGGTGTTGGGTATTTTTTTATTATACTATCAAGCTTCGACTTATCAAACGGCATTAATTTCTTATTCATTTAAATTTCCTTTATTCATTTGTACTTTATCATTCTGTCAATCTTTATCAATATTAGATATATGTAGTATGTAATAAAAAATAAAAAAATTCAACTGCATTTTCATCAAAAGAAACCTAACTAACTATTTTTATCTTTTATCAAAGTAAATATTGTACTTTAAACGGTTTTTTGCTATTCTAATATATAAGAATTACTTTATACACTATAGTCATCGTTAGAAATTAAGAATAGTCCCGATGTTAAGAGTTACGGAGAGTAAATAGTGCCATTTAGAATAGAAAAAATATCAGTTCAAAATATAAAACTTGGAATGATTATTCTCAAAACCGAACAACCAAATATTAAATTTCCAGAATTCGGTATCCCTTTAACCTCATCTTTGCACATAGACACTCTTAAATCTAAAAAAAATGAACATGTTTACATCTGGAAAGAAGATGCAGATATATCTAAAAAAAATCAAACCGATCTCTCACTTATCACAACTGAATATACTGGCATAAGCCATAAAGTTGAACTTAATCCAACTATAACAGCTGATAGCTATAAATATAACAACAAAATATTACAAGAAGTTTTTAAAATCGTTGAACACTCTAAAGCAATATTTATAGAGTCTTTAACAAATATCAGAAAACTTGATAGAAGAAATACTATCGCTAACTTCTCTAAAGCTATTGAAAATATTATCTTCATAGTAAGAAAATATCCATACATCATGATGGATATACATCGATATAAAACAATCGGAACAGTTGAAGATATACACGCAATAAATGTTATGGCTATCTCATTAACATTAGCTCATGAATTGAAATTTAATACAACATCTCTTATAACCATCGCTATGGCAGCACTACTTCATGACATAGGTAATACTAGGCTTCCAGAAAGATTATTAAGAAAAGTTAACGCTTTCACAGATGAAGAGTTCACCGTTATGAGAAAACATCCCGAATGGGGAGAAAATATCTTATCACGACATCTTTATATTCCAGATGAAGTTACATCTATTGTAAGTCTTCATCATGAAAGATTAGACGGATCAGGATACCCTAGTCGTTCACACGGAAACTTTATATCTAAAGAAGCTCTAATTGTTGGGTTAGCTGAAGATTTTGACAATATGGTATCTGGTGGAGGTGTCTGTTCGTATAACATACTCCATGGAACTGAAGCTATTAAAAAACTATACGCAGATGCTGGTAAAAAATTTCCTGCAACTGATGTGAAGATGCTTATTAAAATCGTTGGTATATATCCACTTGAATCTCTTGTAAAGCTATCGGATGGCTCAGTAGCAGTGGTATGTGAAAGTAATCAAGCTACTCCTATACAACCTAGAGTAATATCTTATGGAGTTGATGCTAAAGATAAAGCTCAGTTTATAGATCTATCAAAAACAGCTATTACAATTCTATCGCCAATAATCGATAATATCTACAAACTAGAAACATCTATTGTAATGAAAAATTATCTGAATGCTAGATTAAAAGAGGGTACGAAATAAAACTCTAACATCGATCTAGTTAACCGTTTCCTACAATCTATAATCAATACGCTATAAAAATATTTACTGTAATGAAAAATTATCTGAATACTAGATTAAATATGATACGAAATAAAACTCTAACATCGATCTAGTTAACCGTTTTTCTACCACTAATAATCACAACACTAACAATAATAAATAAAATAATCGGGAAAAAATTAGCTACTAGTGGCGATACCGCTCCCCTATGTCCGAACGATAACATAGCCGCTTGTACAACCCAAAACAACATACCTACTGAAAAAGCCATAGCAACATTTTTAGCTATAGAGTAATTTCTTGAAAAATTTATAACTATAGGAAATGTTAAAAGCAGCAAAACTAAAACAGATAACATGTTAGCTATTTTAGAGTAAAGAATCATCGCATAACCGTTCGCACTCATACCTCTTTCACGAACAATTTTAATAATATTATAAATTTGTGTTGGTGTTAACGATGTAGGGAACTCTGTATTAACTTCTAAAAGCTCTTTAAAAAGTTTTACAGGAAGTTGGTACTCACCATCTTGAGTAACTTTAGGTGGAGTTTTTGTTAAATCTACAAACATCACTCCTTTAGATACAAACTCATCATTTGCTTTTATTATACTGTTCACAGATATATAACTTTCTATCTGTCCTTTTTCACCTATATTATAAAATTTCACATCCTGTATAGAACTGTTTAACACATCCATAAGTCCGATATGAACTAATCTATTACCACTATCCATCATCCATATATTAGAGTACTTATTAGTGATAGTTACAGGATATTTTTTGATCTCTGCTATTAACTCTGATCTGAATATTCTTGCTTTAGGTACACCTATATACTCGATAAACAGCATAAACAGCACAACAACTATCCCAACAGATAGTAGTGGTATTGAAACCGTTGAAACCCTTCCACCAAAAGATACATATGCTAACATCTCATTTGAGCGCATCAGCTGTACAATAGTCATCACCGATGCGATCGTTGTGGTAATAGGCATTGATATATTATTGTTTATAATTACCCAACACATTTGAAGTTGTATAAACTCAAATAAGGTATAATCATCATTAGTTAGGTTTCTGAGTTCGCCCATAGTCGATGTAATAAGTGATAAAGTTACTACTCCCAGCTGGACGATTAACAGGTTCTTAATAAAATATTTTAGAATGTATCTGTGAAAAAGTTTCATATATTATACTATATAATAAATTTATATTAATTTAAAGCACCATTTATTAATTTCTGATATCTACTTTCCGTTTCTATACTATGTTCTTCGATTGCTGAAAGGTAGTTGTTATATGTATCCTCAGGTAATATATCGCTTAATAAGTTTAGATAGTCTTCAAATATATACTGTTTTTCTAGGCGAAAAAGTTCTAACGCTGATATATATTCATCTACTTTATTATTTAGAATTAGTTCAACATCGACTTTATTTTCATCAGATATTGTACCCCAGTCAAGCAGATTATTAAGGAAAATTCTATGAGTTATAACCTCTTTATCAAATGGGTTTTTTAAATTATTTTTATATAAAACTATACTAGTAGAAAAATGTCCTATAACAATCCCTATTAAAAAAACTGATATAAAAACGACTAATGCTTTACTATTTTTCAGCATATAAGGTTACTCCAAAATAATTAATATGATGAGAGCAATGCGACTTCAGACATATACTCTTCAAATATTATAGGTGATGCGTAGAAATATTCAACTGTAAATACTGTGAATAAAAGTAACGCCATCGCTGTTGAACCAAAAACAAATTTTAGGAAAAATTTATCAAACACAAAAATATCGCTTAACCACGAACTCTGTTTAGCTTGATCGTTTCTAATTCTATCCATAACGTTGCTCGTAAAAGATATATCTAGTGATGATTTTTCCGATAGATCAATTTTACTTAAAATATTTTCTATATCTTTATCTTTAAATTTATAACTCATAACACCTCTCCTTTATCAAAATATAATTAGCTATTAGCTATCTATACTTCAAAAAACTTCTCTAACTCACTTTTCAGTTTCTTTCTAGCTCTAAATGAAATAACCTTCACATTCGACTCTGATAAATTTAATTGAACAGCAGTCTCTTGGATAGACAACCCCTCTGTATAGATTAAATTAATAATATTACGTTCATCAGGTTTCAATATTTTCATCGCTTTTCTAACTAATTCGACACTTTCATTAGAGAGAATAGTTTCCTCTGGTGAGTTAAGTGAAGCGAACTGATCTGCGATATTATCAGATGACTCTTTCTCTAAATCTGAAAACGAACACTCTTTTGATGAGTATTTACTTCTCCAAAAATCTTTACAAGTTCTAACACCTATCACTGAAAGCCAATGAGAAAATGGTGCATCGTGTCTATATCTATGGAGAGATTTATATGCTTTAAAAAATATATCGTTAGCCACTTCATTAAGATGTTCTGCACCGATATGATACATAACTATCTTCTCTACAACTTTTGAGTATTTATTTATAAGCTTAGAGAACAGATCTGTATCTCCACCTAAAACAGCTTTAATTGTTGTATTATCTTCAGTAATATCTTTCTCTTTTTGCGTTTCCAATACACATCCATTTGAGTGATTTTTAATCACCCTAGTCAAGCGAGAGTACCCAAGTATAGGCTGTGATAACGCCTCTTTACAGATGGTATACAAATACACAAAACTATAACTGTTTACAATAAAATCTGATCTCATAAACATTCAGCGACCTAACCCGATATAAATTTAGAATTTTAAAAATATCTCTATATTATATTAGTCTCTTACAATTCAAAAAGGTTACAGAACATTTTAATTGCAAATAATTGTAAACATCCTTATTATATCAAAATAATTAAAAAGAGCAACAAATGGATGGGATTTATGACTGAACTTGAAAAAATGATTAACGGTGATCAGTATGTTTTTGATAAAGAAGTGTATAAACTATTTATTAGATCAAGAGAGATTTGTAGAAAATATAATAAATCAAGTTTCAGCCCTAAAAAGAGAAAGAAAATATTAGAACAACTTTTTAAGCGTAAAATCACGTTGGGAGATATATATATCGAACCTCCATTCTTCTCTGACTTTGGAATGAACACAACCATTGGAAGTAATTTCTATGCTAATTTCGGTTTAACAATTCTTGATTGTGGAAGAGTAACGATCGGTGATAATGTTATGATCGGCCCTAACGTTGATATCTATGCTGTTACCCATCCGATTGATATTGCATCTCGTGCACTTGGAAGACATATTTCATCAACTGGCGAAGTGCGTATAGGTAATAATGTGTGGATAGGTGGAAAATCTACGATTATGATGGGGGTAACGATCGGGGATAACTCTATTATAGGTGCTGGATCAGTTGTAACAAAGGATATTCCTGCAAACGTAATCGCAGTTGGAAACCCGTGTAAAGTGCTTAGAGAGATCACTTAGTAGATTAATTACTTTTGATTGATCTCATATAAAATACAAAGTTGACAAAAACATACTTGCAACTGTTTTATCGCATAGTAATTTGATTGTGTAATAGTTGTATCGCATAGCACTTTTATCGCATAACAATTTGATTGCACAATACTTGTATCGTATAGCACTTTTATCGTATAACACTTTTATCGCATAACAATTTGATTGCACAATACTTGTATCGCATAGCACTTTTATCGCATAACAATTTGATTGCA
>CAMRDM010000052.1 GCA_947041225.1 uncultured Deferribacteraceae bacterium
TGAAGATGAAGAGGATGAAAGGTATCCACCGATTGAAACAGTTGAAGAGATTACAAAACATATAAAGTTTAAGACGATTACTATCCAAGATATTTATGATGAAGGGGAGAGAAGAGTTGGCTTAACATTTGATTGCACATGGGACGAAGAACAGGGTATAGGTATCCAGCTTTTAAATGAAAATATAGATGAAATCGGTGCAGAAGATCTAGTACTATAATTCGATATACAGCTAACTAAAGCAAAATTTATGTAGTGTGTAAAATGTATATAGTTTTAATTTGTAATGATTATAGATAAATAGGAGTTTATAAATGAGTAAGATTGATAAGGTTTTTGGTGAGTTAGAGTATAATTATTGTTGGTATAAAGAGACAACTATAAATCTTTTTGGCGAAGATCAAGAGATCAGTTTAATTATTAAAGGCAATCTTGATCAAGATATTGAAGATGGACAGTACGAAGCATATAATAACTTTATGAAAAAACTTGACGATAACTTCTACACCGATATTTTAAATAAAATCTTAGAGTATTATAAAGAAACACGATACGAGTTAGGCTATGAAGATGAAGAGGATGAAATGTATCCACCAATTGAAACAGTTGAAGAGCTGTTAGAGAATATAGAGTTAAGTGGAATAGTTATCAGCTATTCTTTTGAAGATGGAAAGAGAAGAGTTGGCTTAACATTTGGATGCACATGGAACGAAGAAGATGGTGTAGGTGTTTCGTTTATAGATGAAAATATTGATGAAGTGGGTTACGAAGATATAGTACTATAATTCAATATACAGCATTATTATTGGTATGGTTTTAATAGTCTGTATACTCTTTAACGAGGTGGATATTTATGAATGGAGAGTTGCAACATATGGCAAGCTTGAATTTAATAGTTAAAAACTATCTAAATACAGGTGTGATTGATAAAACGGTTCAAATGTACGCTGATACTTATAAAACGGAGTATATTTTTCTTGATCCAGTAAAAACGGTTAAGACAAATGATGAGTATATAAAAGAGTTAGAAGCAAGAAAGTTTAATGATATAAAGTTTTTATTTAATACTCAGCAAGACGAGCTTATGTTTATAGGTTTTTCAAATGTGATTGAAGGGATCTTAGTTACTTTTTACGAGAATAAAACTACTTACTGGGCTAAATGTTGGGCGTATGACAAGGATAAAAATGTATGGAGTGTTATATATACCGAGTGTGAGTATCCTAATAATCAAGAAAAAAGTTTGTTTAGTGTAAAGAGTAGAAAAGAAGAGTTTAAAAGTTTGTTGATAGAGATATCAGATTTTACAGAAAGAGTTGGCAAAGGTTGTTTAAGCAGTTTTAGTAATATTTTTAATAGTGCGATTGCTACTCTTGATGATAATACACTTGAACACTCATTTTTACCGATTATAAATAATCAGCACTTAACCGCTGCAAATAAAGCGTGGGTATTTGGTGGAATGGGTTCATGGAACGATGTACCAGATTTAGGAGATATAGATAATGCAGAGTATAAGAGGTTAAGTCTAGAGCTATATCGTGAAATTATGTATGCAATCAGTTTTGCAGTTAATGAGTTTTAATTGAGTATAATATAGTAGGTGTTCAAAATAGTATAACTTGGTGTATGTAGTCAGTTTTAAATTTGTAATAATGATGGATAATTAGGAGATTTATAAATGAGTAAGATCGACAAAGTTTTTGTGAGTGAGAGTATATATTGCTATTGAAAGCTGAAGTTTTGTTTTATAGCAGTAATTAACATAAGGTAATACATCTCCTTGATAAATATTAGATTATAGGATATCATGAACGTTCTCATGATTGAACAAAATGTTGGGGGATATAAAAAATATGATGCCATATCTTTTACAGATTGGATCTTTTGAATTAAGATACTACTCTTTAATGTACATTATCGGATTACTTTTATCAATTTATTTAGCAAAAAGGCGTGCAAAACAGTTAGGTGTTAAGCCTGAAATAATGGAAAACATTGTAATATTGATCTTTATTTTTTCTATAATTGGCGCAAGATTTTATTACGTTGTATTTAATTGGGATTACTATGCACAAGATCCGTTATCGGCGTTTGCTATATGGAAAGGTGGATTAGCAATTCATGGTGGCGTAATAGCAGGAGCAATTTCTGCAATATTTATTCAACGATATTATAAATTAGCACCGTTATTTACACTTGATATAATTGCACCGTTACTACTACTATCTCAAGGTATAGGTAGGTTTGGTAATTTTGCAAATGGAGAGGCTCATGGAGTTCCAACGATAACTCCTCCAGAAATTATATTTAGAATTAAACCAATTTTTGCAGAGTTCTGGACAACAACATTAACAACACTTAAATTAGATAACACACCTGAATCTATTTCATCTATTGCGATGATGATTAAGAGTTCAGATATATTTGTAAATTTCTACGATAAAGCGTATCAGTTAAAAGAGTATGTTCCGTGGGGTATATCATTTCCACCGACATATATGCCACCAGCGTATTTAGAGTTTGGAACACTTCCAGTTCATCCGACATTTTTTTACGAGATGATACTTAATTTTATCTTTGCAGGCTTGATGTTATATTTCTTTTGGAGAAAAGATAAGTATATAGGATCAGGAGTTATACTTGGATCGTATTTTATTTCATATGGATTTATAAGAGGTTTTATTACTTTTTTCAGAGCAGATGATTTAATGTGGGGTATGTTTAGAGCTCCTCATGTTGCAAGTATCGGGTTTGTTATTTTAGGAGTAGTGTTGGTAATTAGAGGATATAAAAAAACTAAAGGTGTTAATTAATTATGAAAAAAGCTGCTGTGTTTTTAGCGAACGGTTTTGAAGAGATGGAGGCTATATCTCCTATTGATATATTAAGAAGAGCAGGGATAGAAGTTGATGTTGTATCTATAAATTCAGATTTAAAAGTTAACGGTGCTCATGGTGTAAAGCTTGAGAGTGATATTAATATTAAAGATGTGGATGTTGATTTATACGATGCTATTATCTGTCCTGGAGGAATGCCCGGATCAACTAACCTTAGAGATAATGATAAAGTTATATCAATAATAAAAGAAGCAAATAGCAAAGGTAAATTGATTGCAGCTATATGTGCAGCTCCGATTGTTCTTGATAAGGCTTGCGTTCTTGATGTAAATTATACAACATATCCAACAGTTGAAGAAGGTATTAAGAGTGGTACATATCAAGCAGATAAAAAAGTTGTAGTGGATAAGAATATTATTACATCGGCAGGGCCTTCAACAGCTATAGATTTTGCAGTAGAGATTGTTAGGTATTTATTAGATGATAATTCAGCTAAAACGATTAAAGATGAGCTACTAATATCTAAATTTAGTTAGTTGGCAAAAGTAGGTAAAAGATTATGTTTAGCAGGTATGTAGATAAAAAGAATATCTCATTAGCATTAGGTTCAGGTTCAGCTAAGGGTATGGCACATATCGGTGTTATTAACACATTGATAGATAAAGGTTGTAAGATTAAAGCCGTAGCAGGTACATCTGCTGGTGCAGTTATTGCAGCTTACTACGCTGCGGGCAAGCTTCATTTGATAGAGGAGTATCTTTTATCATTTAGTGCAACAAAGACGTTTAATAAACTTGATATATCATTTGGTGGTGGTTTTATAGGTGGTAAAAAGTTTACCAGTACATTGCAGAAACATATAGGTGATATTAAGTTTGATGATTTAGATATACCTCTATATGTTGTTGCAACAAATTTTGATAAAGGTTGTGAAGAGGTGTTAAGCACTGGATCGGTAATAGATGCTTTACGAGCATCTATCGCAGTTCCTGGAGTATTTAAACCTCATTTTTATAACGGTACATACTATGTTGATGGTGCTCTTACTAATCCTGTACCAGTTGATGTTCTGTATGATAGAGGGTATAGAAATATAATCGCAGTAAGTCTTAGTGGTGCTGTAGATGAGAGAGTTGATCCATCTATGCCATCTATTCTTGCGTCATTATCACGAACGATTAGTATAGTTACTGCATATTTAACAAGCACAAGAATGGGTAATGCAGCAGAAGTTATCACTCCAGATATTGATCATGTTGGAATGTTTGATCTTCACAAAGCAAAAAATATAATTGATGAAGGGAGCAGATCCACAGAGTGTATCTTTAAAAATGGAAAGATAGTGGATAAATGTGATAGAAAATTAAAGAAGATAGTAAGAATACTTAGTAGTAGAGGTTAGTTAGAAGTAAGAGAGATTTAGTATAATTTCACTCACATTTATGGTAAATACTGCGAAATAGCTTTAGCAGTATATATTATTTTTTAGTCCACTCAAACCTTAAGAAGTCATTAAAATGTTTATCAGCTAGTAGCATATGTTCATTATACCAGTTCAATATAAAGCTGTATGTATCTTCAAGTAGAAGTTTATGATCATCAAGTTTATTTGCTTCAGTCAAGTAATGTTTTTTCTTTCTTAATAAAAGTTCTTTAAATAATTTTGCAACACCAGTTATAAATTCAAGATGTTCTATTTTATGCTCAGACTCTCCGGGGTAGTATTTTAATTCCATTATACTTTCTTGATAGATAAAATGGCTTCTTGAGTAGTCGTTTAAGTTTGAGAGTAATTTAACAAGCGAATCGTATCCAGTGGGTGTATCCATGTTTTTTATAAATATATTTGCAGCTGTGACAAAGTTAGCGAGATGTTCATTTAAGGTTTCTTCAACTGAAAGTAATTCTTCAGTAATTTCTAAATAAGTTCTATTTGGGATAATCAAGGGAGTACTCCTTTTGGTTTAGTCGGCGTAATTATAGCAAAAAAACCGAAATAAATCAAAATTATTAATAACGGTAAAACAAAAACGGTTAACATTGATATCAATGATTGTATCATAAATAATCCAGAGGGTGGATTAGCCATCGGATTTGCAATTAAAAAAGACATGTTATCAGAAATAATAAGCAGTATTTTTGATTGCAATAATATGATATACGGGATAGTTAAAAATAAAAGCATAAATGTGCAGTATAGTTTAAATCCAAATGATCTTAGAAATGATGTTATCATCAGCATAACAGAAAATGCAAGACAGTATCTAAGAATAATCAAGTTACCAAACAGCTCAGCAAACTGATACTCATATAAAAATGTTGATACAGATGCAACAAAACCAACTGCTGAAATAATAGGATTAGAGAGAAGTTCTCCAGCTGTTTTCGGTTCAACAGATTGAGTAAATGATAGCGATGTAACAATAATAGCTGATGTATCAGTCATTTGAATAATATTACTATTTATCATAGGTGATAAAATAGAGTAATAATCTTCAACAATATGTGATGTTGGTATTTCATATATTCCGAAAAATAGAGTCAACATTGTAAACCAGTATATAACAAACGGAGGTAGTTTACCTGCTGTAATTCTATCTAATATAAAGGCTGGTGTCATGAAGATAAATGCTAAGAAAGTTGATATAGGGTAGCTTGGAGTATCTTTCTTATGTTTTATTTTTTTACTTTTAGTTGTTTTAGTTTTAGAGAGAGGTTCTTCAACAGGTGTATCAACCATTTTTGTTTTATTATCAGCTTCTGCATTATCTATTTCAAATAAATCATCATCATCGAAGTTAGCCAGGTTATCTAAATCCTCTAGATCATCTAAATTACCTAAGCGACTCTCTAGAATATCATCGAACGGAATTGAGTCTGTACTTCCTAAGCCGACATTATTATCAGCAGTATTATTAAGTGTATCGTTACTTGATCCGAAAATATCATCTGTAAGATCATCACCATTTGGTTGTGAAGCTAGATCAGCAGTAGTCGTAGTGTTTGTAGCAGAAGATATACTTGCATCAAAATCATCTAAACTTAGAGCGTCAAAATCATCAAAATCTAAATTATCAGTACCAGTACTTTCGATACCTAAATTATCAAGATCTAAACCATCTAAATCGAAATCATCTGTACCTAAGTTTTCAGTGTCTACATTATCTGTAGTTAGATCTTCTGTACCAGTATTTGCTATGTTTAAATCATCTAAATCTAGATCATCTAAATCGTTTGTATCGGGGCTATCTTGATCGTAATTTTTATCGTTATTATTATCATTATCGTCAAGATTACTCTCTAAATCATTTTCTGCATCAAGATTGTTACTACTTTGATTTACTGAGGAGTTGTTTACTTTATCATCTAAAAAGGACTCTATTAACAAGTTGAAATTATTATCATCTATGAACAGAATAATATATCCTGCTTTAACAAACACAGGAGTATACTGAATTGATAAGTTATCAAGTACCGATTTAATAGCGTCCATATTTTCATCAGATATAATAAATGATGCTTTTTTAGATAGATCGGCAAAAACGATATTATCAGATGTAAACTCTAATGAAAAATTTGCATAAGTATATATCAATCTTGCAATCGCATTGGCTAATTTATCGTCAGTTACTTTCTCTGAAACTCTTTTTGATAATTGAACAATCTCACTATTTGTTGAAGAATTGTTAAGATCGGATTCTGCAAGATAGTAAGATTCTCGTTTTTTATCGATAAGTATATAGTTCGGTAGAGTGTCTATGTTTTCATAATCGATACTTTTTCTAAGCATCGATACATAAACTTTTTCAAAGTAACGTTGAATTATTGATTCAAATTTAGTAGTACTCATTCACTTCCCATATATTGATTATGTTATCCATCTCTAATATTACAGTATATAGTAATTTTACTAACAAGAAAACAGCAATTTTTCATTATTTCTAAAATCAGTTGATATAAACGTAAATTAATTACAAAATTAAGCGTAAGGTTGAGTAATTATCTAGAAATATATCTTATTTTCTGTTAATATAAACATGTCAATTGGTGTCATTAAAATGTAGGTTGGAGATTTAAATGGAAAATCCTATTATTGCCGTTATAGATATCGGAAGTAACTCTATAAGGTTACAGATAACTCAAACTTTTAATCAAACGTATAAAGTTATAGATGAATATAAAGAAACTGTTCGAATAGGTGATAATGTATTTGAAACAGGAGAGTTCTCTGATGAAGCGATAGATACAATATATACTGTGCTTAAAAATATGAAAAGCATGATGGATTCTAATAGAGTAGAGTTCTCTAGAATAGTCGCAACGGCATCTTTTAGAGAGGCTCGTAACGCTGAGTTTGTTGTAGAGCATATAAAAGAAAAATTAGATTTAAATATAGAGATAATATCTGGATTAGAAGAAGCTAGAATTATGACTGTTGCTGTTGGATCATATTTTCAGATGAATGAAGGAAATATTCTACTCCTTGATATGGGGGGTGGATCAACAGAGTTCTCATATTTTGAAAATGGTAAATTAAAACTATCTGAAACAACTCCACTTGGTGCATCTAAATTAACTTCTGAATTTTTTAAAACTGATCCTGTCAAAACAGTTGAAGTCGCTGATATCGAAAAATATATTAATGATATCTTAGAGAAAATTTTACCAACAACAGGACCTACAAAATTAATATGTGCTGGGGGATCTATCAATAACATAGCTCATATATTTAATAAACGAAAAAATCTTGGTGATTCTACGATAAAGTTTGTTGATAAAATATTTCTTAAACATTTTATAAATGAGATTGTCAGAAAATCAATTGAAGAAAGATTGAAAATAAGTGGTATGGAACTATTAAGAGCTGATATGATTTTATCTGCATCGATGTTAGTTAACACAATCGTTGATAGATATAGGCTTGATGGATTTCTAACTATGTCTGGTGGATTAAGAGTTGGATTAACGATTGATCTTATAAATAAAGTAGGGTATGAACTTCTTTTTCAAGGTGGCGAACTTGATGTTAGGTACTCAAGAATAATCGAAACTGCAAGAAAATATAATTACGAAGAGAAACACGCACTACACGTAACGAAGATCGCAGATCTTATATTTAAACAGGTTAAAGATGAGATGAAGTTAGAAGCAAAACATTGGTATCTGCTTGAAGCGGCATCAATATTGCATGATGTTGGACAGTATATTGCATACTCAAAACATCATAAACATTCATACTACTTAATTACTAATACCGAGCTTATCGGATACAATTTAATAGAGAATGAAATTATCGCAAATGTAGCAAGATATCATAGAAGAGATATACCTAAAAAATCTCATAAAAATTTTGCAGAACTTACAGCTAAAGATCAACAGCTAGTTATAAAACTTTCATCAATACTTAGAATTGCTGATGCAATGGATAGATCGCATGCTGAAAATGTTAAAGATATTAAGATTAATATATCAAAGAGTAAGATAGAATTTAATGTTATCGCTGATGGTGATATAGGTCCAGAAAAAGATGCGTTTGAGAAGAAGAAAGATCTCTTTCAATCTTATTTTAATAAAGAAGTTGTTATCGTTTAATATGATAATAAACAAGGATATTATATAGAATGAAAAAAGGATTATATGCAACAATTAACGTTGGATCATCTGCTGTAAGAATGTCTGTGATAAGTCTTAAAGGTAGCGATTATAAAGAGATAGATTATCTTGTTAAACCGTTAGCTATAGGTATGGATATCTTTTACAAAGGATATATAACGTTAGAAAATGTACAAAAACTTGTTGAGATATTTTTACTATTCAAAGTCAAACTTGAAGAGTACGGTATCGCCAACTATAAAGTTGTTTGTACGAGTGAAGTTAAAGATGCAAATAATAGAGATTTTTTTATCGACTATATAAGAATTCATACAGGATTTGATCTAAAAATATTAGATCCATCTGAAGAGATATATGTTAAATATGTTGGAACAAAATACGAGTTTAAAGAGTTTAATAAAATAGAGAAGGGTGGGGTAATTGTTGTAACTATCGCATCAGGAAATATCTCTATAAACATATTGAAACAAGGTAAAATTATTCACTCAGGCGTGCTTGCAGCAGGAACATTAAAACTTAGAAGTATGTTCGCAAATATCTCTTCAGTTAAAAGATATAAAGCGTACGATCAATATATTCACAATATTACTCGTGAATTAAAAACAACTATTGCTGCTAATAAAGGTATTAAATCATTGATCGGTGGTGGAAGTTCTATTAATCTATTGATAAGAGTTTTTAAACCTAAAAAAGATATTATATATAAAAAAGATATTGTTGATCTATATAAAAAAGTTAAATCATACTCAAGAAAAGAGCTTATGGAAGATCTTAGTTTAAGAGAGGATGAAGCGATTGTAATTATTCCTACTTTATCTGCGTATATTCATCTTTTAGAGCTTGTGGAACAAGATTATCTATACTTTTCAAGATCAAGTTTTCCATTTACTTTAGCAAGGTTTTACTCTGGAAATATAAAAGATAGAGATAGAGATAAAAGAGTTAAATCAACATTACTACTTATTACAAAGCGTTATAACGCCGATGTAAATCATGCTGAAAGAGTCGCAAAATACGCTTTAAAATTATACCATTTTTTACAAGAGTTACACTCGCTTAATAGTAACGAAGATAAAGTTCTTGAAAGTTCAGCATTGATACATGATGTTGGATCTTTTATAGGTAAGGAAAATATTGCACGCAATTCTTACTCGATAATCAACTCTTTAAATATCCCGGGATTAGATACGCGAACTGTAAATTTTATGGCAAATATTGTTTATCAGATGTTGAAGTTACCAGCTGATGATAAGTTGAATATGTTTACTGAATGTTCAACTGCAGATTTTTTAGTTATAAAAAAATTAGCATCATTACTTGGGATTGCAAAAGCGTTAGATATTTCAAAAGTAGGTTTGATTAGAGATTTTAATGTTACGATAAGATCTAATATGATACTTGTAGAAGCTTTCTCAACGAGAGAGCCGTTCTTAGAGTTGTTAGCATTTGATAAACAGAAAGATATATTTATGAAGACATTTGGCGTTCCTATTGATATCAGAATACGGGTGAGTTATGAGTAAAGAGCATTTTAATAATCGTGAAATAAGTTGGCTAAAATTTAATGAGAGAGTTATGTATGAAGCTGTAGATAGACATAATCCTATCATGGAAAGAATAAAGTTTTTAGCGATTTCTGCATCTAACCTTGATGAGTTTTTTATGATAAGAGTTGCTGGATTAAAGAACCAACTATCTCTTGGATACAATGAAAAAGATATGAGTTCTAAAACTCCTAAAGAACAGATTGATGATATTACTGCTTACGTTAAGAAGTTATATAAAGAGCAAGAGAAAATTCTTGATGATATTAAAAAAGAGTTAATCAACTTTAATATATTAATGTACTACGATCAAGATGAAGAGATTTTAGAGATAATGGAGAATATTTTTATCAACGATATTATGCCGATACTTTCTCCTATAACATTAGATCCATCACATCCATTTCCATTTATATTTAATAAAAGATTTTCTATGGTTTTAAAAATTAGTCGTGGCAATAAAGAGTATCTATCACTCATTATGATTCCTGAGAATATTAATAGAGTGTATAGAGTGAAAAAATCTAACAATAAAATAATAGTCTTAAAAATTGAGGATATTATTTCATCAAATGTATCATTACTATATAGAGGTTATAAAGTTCTATCGGTGGATCATCTAAGAGTTACACGTAACGCCGATGTTGATGTACAGAAAGAGGAAGCCTACGATCTACTTAGAAGTATAGAGGACTCTGTATCAAGAAGAGATAAAGGTAGTATCGCAAGGATTGAGATAAGTAGTGGAATAGATAAAGAAACTTTAGAAGTTTTAAAAAGTCAGATAGTATTTAATGATGAGGATATTTTTAATATCGATGGAGATATAGATTTAACGTATCTGTTTCAACTATATAATCTTCTTCCAGATATGCAGTTTCAACCTCTTACTCCGTTTTTGATAGATAGTATCCCTGATAATAAAGATATATTTGAGTATATTAAAAAGAAGGATATATTTTTTATACGACCATACTACTCATTTTCTATGGTATCGAATTTAATAGCGATTGCGTCAACAGATAAAGATGTCCTTGCGATCAAGATGACTTTATATAGAACAAATACCGACTCTAAAATATTAACATCGCTTATTGAAGCTGCTAATAGAGGGAAACAAGTTTCGGTTGTTGTAGAGCTTACAGCACGTTTTGATGAGAAGGTTAATATCACATGGGCAAAAAATCTTGAGCAAGCAGGGTGTATAGTATCGTACGGTATACCTGATTTAAAAGTTCATGCAAAAGCGATGTTGATTATCCGTAGAGAAGAGAGTTGTATTAAAAGATATACCCATATTGCAACTGGAAATTATAATGAAAATACTGCGATGGTTTATACAGATATAGATTTAATTACGGCAAACGATGATATGGGGAAAGATATATCAGAGCTGTTTAATTATCTGATGAGTTATACATCTATACATAGATGGAGTTCATTATTTATCGCACCGTTCACTTTAAAAAGTAGAATTTATGAACTTGTTGATACTGTAACGGAAGAGACAGTTGGTGGACATAAAGGCACTATAATAATGAAGATGAACTCACTTGTTGATAAAGATATGATATCAAAACTGTATAAAGCATCTGAAGCTGGAGTTACTGTTAAATTAATCGTTAGAGGTATATGTTGTCTCAAACCTGGAATAAAAGGGTTGAGTAGCAATATAACTGTAAATAGTATTGTTGGAAGATTTTTAGAACATCCAAGAATTTTCTATTTTAAATCTAAAAGTTTAGATAAAGTTTTTATATCATCTGCTGATATTATGCCTAGAAATCTTAATGGACGAGTTGAGGTAATGGCAGAAATTATTGAGAAAAGTTGTAGAAAAAATCTGCTTGATTATATTGATGTATCGTTAAAAGATAATGTGAAATCGTGGGAACTAACGGATGATATATATAAGAAAGTATCAAGTAAAGGTAAGGCTATTAATTCTCAAAACTATTTTTTAGAGAATAGAATTATTGAATAGGTATGTATATGATTTTACAACTTTATTTTACGGTTATTAATTGATGTCTAAGATCTTTGAAAGACTAAAAGTTTTATATATAAAAAATAGTAATAGTATGGATATTATCTCTGGATATATCTCAAGCAAGTTTATTAATTTAATTGTTGTGGATAAGTTTGAAGAAATATTTGATAGCTATATAGAGAACTCTCCGAACCTTATTATATCTAATATAATCGATCCAGTTGATGATTTGATTGAGATATTCTTAACTATAAAATCGTTTTCAATTCATAGTAAAATTATTATTCTAACTGATGATGATATCGGTAATAATACCTTAATTAAGTTAATTAATTTGAGAGTGGATAGTTGTATTGATGAAAATATCGGTATCCGTGAACTTGAAAATCATTTAGATTTAATTGTTAGTAAAATTGTTTCTAACTTAGATCTGGTAGAGAAAGAACAGCTACTTTTTGAGACGTTGAATATAGTTGAAGATTTTATAATCCTCACAGATATGAACGATATTCTATATATCAATACACCCTTTTTAAATTTCTTAAATTTATCTTCATTAGAAGAGTTTAATATTAAATATCCGTTACTTAATGGAGTGGTTTCATCTTACAATGGGATTGAGTATAATTCAAAAATGTTTGTTGAGATGATTGATAATATGTCTGCAACAACAGATACTGATTACAGAAAAAAGATTGTTATAATGCAACAAGAAGATAGAGAGGATAGTTATAGATCAGTCTTTAATGTTAAGGTTAAGAGTGTTGAGAGTGGTAAATTTAGAGCGATGATATTCACAAATATAGATAAGAGTATCGATAAGATTAATTACTACGAAGAGATTATAAATTACGATGATCTAACTAAAGTATATAATCGCAAGAAATTAATTTTAGATTTACAAAACAGTATTAATCATGCTGTGGTTGGAGTAACCCCATTATCATTAATTATATTTGATATAGATAATTTGAAGCAAGTTAATGATCGCTATGGACATTTAAGAGGCGATACTGTTTTAAAAGATATTGCTAAGTTGGTTGAAAGTTCCATTCGTAGCACAGATAATCTTTATCGATACGGCGGAGATGAGTTTATAATTATTATGCAGAATTGCGATATCAATAAAGCGTATAGCACTGCTGAAAGGTTAAGAGTTTTAATTGAAAATTATCAGTTTGATGAGATAGGAAAAATCACATCAACGTTCGGTGTTACAGAGTTTATAGAGAGTGATGATATAGAGTTGTTTATTAAACGAACAGATGATGCTTTATATAAAGGAAAAAGCAGTAATAAAAACTGTGTGATAGTGACTAAATAGTTCGGTATACTTGCTCTTAAGTGAATTACTAATGTATTATAGAGAAAGTACGAAGTTGGATTAAGTAAAAATATATCTATAATTAAGTCTTGAACATGTAAAAACAGTTAAATAATTATATTGATTTTTATGGTTTAAATATATAAAAACAGTTAAATAAAAATTAATACAACTTAATCCAAAAAAGCATTATCGCTATTTTTTATACGATGTCTTTAAATACTTTATCAGTTCTTTATCATTTTGTTTCTGAGCTATTTCAAGATCACTTATTGTAACTTTTGCGTTACTATCAATTAAAAGTTGTACAACATCTAATCGACTATAAATTACAGACATACTTTCTATCGCATAAGATAAAACGGTATTACCGTATCTTGATATAGCGTTCACATCTGCATCTTGATTTATTAAATATTTCATAACATCAAGTTGTCCACGATCAGATGCTATCATTAAAATTGTTACACCAGATCCATCTAGTTTATTATTAATATTAATCTCCATTCATAAAGAGCTCAACTTATTATATATCAAATAGGTGGTTATATTTATCAAAACTTTTAGAGTGATAGAATAATTCAAATATATTTAAATTATAGTTAAACGGTTACTTCTTCATCAACTTTTCTAATATCAATATTAACACGATCTTTATATATTCTTTTAATTATAATATAGAGTAGAGGCACAGATACAAGCGATAAAATAGCCGATATAATATCTGAAAACATCAATAAATATTTAGAGATCATAGATACAACAAGTATAGATAATACAGGTATAAAATATACAACAAACGCTTTTATCATAATATCTTTGTCGGTATTTTTTATAACTATTGTATCTCCTACGTTATATCCATCTATTTTTTTAATCTTTGTTACTGCATCTTTTTTATTGCATAAT
>CAMRDM010000053.1 GCA_947041225.1 uncultured Deferribacteraceae bacterium
CCTAGAAGAGTTAGTTGACTTGGTGGATGAAGATTATGATTACGATGATACTTCTGATAATCCTTTAATTAGAGAGATCGTAGAGATCACAGGCAGTACATTAGATGATGATGCGATATACTATGAACATTGCAACCACTATAGCGGTGCTCATTCTTTAGATGAAGTCGTATATGCACTTTTGAATAATGGAGAGTATCCTGACACGGAAGAGTATGAAATTAACTTTTGGAAAACGTGTGGTAAAACTGACTTAAGTAATGAATATATTTATACAAGATTTCGGCATAGAAAAGATAAAACGATAGAGTATGCTCTTGTGCTTGAAGATTTTTATTTAAGTGAGATTTTGACATGGATAGAGAAACAGTTTCCAGGTTGGAATAGGAGAGATAAAAAAGCCACCCATGGTTCAAGGCTTGACAGTTATACTTTTACAAGAGAAGAAAACGAACAATATGGTATAGAACAATATATAATAGTTTTTGTTTATCACGATCAAATGGTAAAAGCTAGTTTTAAAAATATTGATAAAAACATTAGAGATGGTTTAGCAGATTATATGAAATCACTTGGAAATACAGTATACTATGCTGAAGGACGTGAGATTAATTTTTGGAAACAAACTTGTGATGATACAGATTATACAGGTGAAGATATTTATGTTGCACATAGGTTTAGAGGTAGTGAAGATAGTGCAAAGCAGATAAGGGAGAGTGTTGAAACTTTTGTTTTGGGTGAGCTTTTTTCTGTTATAACAGATCAGTATCCAGATTGGGTTAAGACAGAGATTGAGCGTAATCCTGATTATCTGATAGAGTTACATACTTACAATTTTCGTCCAACAGATGAGTATGCACAGTGGTGGCAATTTATTAGTATTGTTGTCTATAATGACAGTATAGGATCGGTTACTTTTAATAATGTTGAAAAGAATGCTAGAAATATTATAACAGAAAATATGAAAACGCTTGGATATTCAGTATACTATAACGATAAAAATAAGCGTTACCCCAAAGATTATATATTTACAAAATAGATGATACTATTTATTAACATGCTTAACCGTGCGATGTATAATCCACTTGATGGATATCGTAAATTATACGCCTTGTCTATCATTATGAATTTCGATGAACGATACGATTGTGTTAATTTATTAAATTTTGCGTATGCTTATATTGATGAATTTCGATGAGTGATACAACTGTGTCAATTTACTAAATTTTGCACTATGCTTATATTGATGAATTTTGATGAGCGATAAAGTTATGTAAATAAAATTAATTTTCTAGCCACTGTTTTAATATTAAATTATCAGAACGGTTCAGTAATTTTGCTCTTTCAATATCGCTATCATCAGAAGGCAGACACTCAGCTGTTACTAAAATATTTTGACGTGGTTGAGTTTTGCTAAATACACCGTTACTATCAAGTTCGATAAGTGCATCAACTAATGCAGACATACGCATATCCCACTCAATCTGCCAATCATCAAGCGATAAGTCATCAATAGTTGGACGTGTGTTTAGAAGTTTTGTAACTTCTTTAAAATGTGTTTCATAACCTATCGCATAGTGCGTTGAGTTCTCTTCTGAAAATCTAATATCCTTATCTATCATAAAATCTGTTTGATTGATATCTTCTTCACAAGAAGCAGATAGGCATGGAGTAAATCCTTCACCTATCATAGTCGCTGTAATATAGTAAAAAGTTTTACCAGTTTTAAAAAGTTCATCAAGTGATTTTCCTATTGCATCAACTAAAAGTTCAGTTAAGTTTTTTTGAAATATATCAGACATTATTTACTCCATCGTATAGTAAAATATATATTTTATTTCTTACTATTTTTCATTGTTTCTATTCCGTTATTAATATTATTAAGCATCATAGAATTATTTGCATATTTAATTAATAACCACTCATAGGTCGCTTGCAGTTTTGTATGTACTTTTGAGTTTATAGCTTGCAACGCTGTATGAGCTATATCAACATCATCATCTTTCATCCATTTTATAAACAGATCAATAAAATCTGTACAGTCAGGACATTTACCCATTGTATAAATTGTAAGTTTTAATTGATATTTATCATTTATGTTTTGAGCGTACTCATGAATATCTTTCGCTTTTCTACAATCACACTCTCCTAAGAAAGATACAAGAGTTGCGGCTTTTATATTTGTATCGCTATAGAGAATTTTAAGCATCTTTTTGTAGTACTCATTATACTTTTTTTCTGGGATATCAAAGGCACACTCGGTTGCTATATAGCTGTTGTTTTCTACGGCGTAATCAAAGGCTTTCATTCCATAATCTCCATCATAAAGCAACGTTCTTAGAGCATGAGAGAGAGTTTTATTATCTTCAAGATTATCGTAAACAATTTTTTCTAAAAAAGAGAGTGTTTCATTTGTAAGTTTTTTATATCTGTATAGAGAGTTTAAAAGCTCTCTTTTCTCTTCATAATCTTTAGCAGACGGATATTCATCTCTAACTTCTTTCTCTGTTTTTAAAAAAATATATCCGTAGCTAGATAATTTATTATCTACAATTACTTCATTGAAGAAATCTTCCATCCATTTTAGAAATCCTTTTTTAAGATCATGAGGAGGTTGATTTTCGTTCATATTCCAATCAACATACATCATTCTGCCTGCGTCCTCTTTGCCTAACATTAAAATATTGGCGTATGAACAGCCTTGTGATCCGATCTCTAATAAAGAAGATTTCATATAACTCTCATAGTTTTCATAATCATCATTATCTAGTTCATCTAAAGTATTGATATTTTCGTTCCATTCATCATTAGTTATTGAAGTTGTAATGATATGAATATCGTCTCTCTTTTTATTAAACGTTTTATAGTTTTCACTTATATCAGGCGATGATTTTTTCAGCGTATTTAATCCATAGTGAGGACCAGCTCCTCCGTTACTAACTTCTGTTAAGTAGAACACATACTCTTTAGGCAATGTGATATTATACTCTTTTTCAAACTCTTGAATTTCATTTAATGTTGCTACTTCATTTATTTTATATTGATAAGTATGAGCACCAAAAAATTCACGCTCAGCATCAACTTTTCCTGCCTTAATGATAAGTTGTTTTAGATACGTTGCATACTCTTTTGTTAGCTCCATAATATCTTCTCTGTTATTGTAGTTACTGAAAATATCTACAAATATTTTAACATCAACTATAATGAAAAACTACTATATGCTTATTAAGTTGTAGTATAGTATATATAGAAGTTAGAAAATATTTGAGGATGAGATATGAAAAGAGTATTTAGTTTAGTAGTTTTAGTAGCAGTTACGTTGACTATAATAGGTGGTTGTCGTACTGTTCAGAATAATAAAATGAAAGATGTTGCTAAAAATAATATCGAAACAAAAAAATTATAACAGAAAAATATGAAAACTCTTGGGTATTCAGTATATGATAACGACAAAAATAAACGTTACCCTAAGTGGGTATATTTACAAAATAGATGATACTATTTATCAATATGGTGTCAATTTTTCTACACTATAAAATTATGATTTACGAATATATTTAGTGAGTATAATTTATAAATCTCCACTTGGAATCTTATGCTCTAGGTAAGAGTTTATTAACTTGCTTAACCATGGTGATGTATAACCAACTTGAAGACTATCATAAATTAATCCAAAATCATCTGATATATATTCTGCCAATTCGCAAGAAGTATGTACGGCACACACTTTCATGAATGCTTTTTTACAGTAATCTTTATTTTCATTTTTCTGTATATCTGAATATCCTTTTTCTGATTTTAATTTTTCAATATCATTATCTGCCTGTACCCAATTTGAATCAAAGGGATCACAATCTCTACTATCTAAAAGCTTATCGCTATCTAAATTTAAAAACATTTCATCTGTTATACTGTTCAATAATTGTTCCATTATCATTTGTGTTTTTCCTTATAATTATATAATTAGTCAATATAATTATCTTACTATTATTTTTAGAGATAACAACACTGCAGAAATATTGTATCTTATTTTTAGAGTGCTGTATATAATTTTATTTTTATGAAATTTAAATTTTTCTATGACGATAATATATGTCTATCTGTTTATCACTAATTTGTCCGTTTTCTTCAAGCCTACTTAATAGGTAGTACATCCGAGTACTCTCATTTTTAGTTTTAATATTTTTTTCCGATCAGTTCCATATCTTTATTTATACTTAGATCTTTCGGACTTGTTTTTGTAAATGTATTAATTTTATTATATACTTCGAATATGTATGGATTTTCAATAAAATGTTTACACTCCTCTATGTACTCACTGATTTCTTTATAAATATTATTGGTATCAAGTGGTAACGCTATTTCAAATAAAGTGAGTGCTTTTTTAAACTCAGTTAGGTAGTAATGTGTATATCCTAACAAGTAAGAGTAATCTAAATCTGTAATCTTTCCTTTTAAATCAGCTAAAACTTTCACTGATTTTTTGAGTCCACTTTCATCTTCTATAACATGATATGCTCTAGTTAGTTCGGTTAAAAGTTTAGGCGTTTGTTCGTTTTTAGGTAGTGCTTCGACTGCTTCAACTATATTACTGAACCCTCCTGTTTTATACCATTTCTCAGTTAATATATTAAGATCCGTTGTTGTGAATTCTTCATTTATTTTTGCTACTGTCATTTCTGTTAAAACTTTATCTTTTTTAAATTTTTTCTCTAGCATTTTTGTTAGATTTGTTTGAAACTCTTCAGAAGTTTTATACTTATCATACTCTATAAATTTATAGCCACTTGTACAATCTTCCCACTGAGGAAGGTTTTCGATAATTGTAAAAAATTCTGGATTATACTGATTAAATAGTTTAGTACCTTTTGAATTTAACCAGCCTGATAAACAATTATCAAAGGAGTAATAATAACCCTCAGATCTATATGCGTTATGTTCAGCACTGTGAAAACTAGAATCTATTATATGAGATTGTAACACGTCATAAATAGTTGGTAGATCTGTTTTTTAATTGTAGTTTGAAGATAACTAATCAAAGTTTCTTTATTATAAAACTCACCGCTTGCTACAATCAAAACTCTCCATTTTTTATCACTATACTTAAAGGCAAATAGAGTTCCTCTTTTATAATCACTATCAACAGGTACTGGTGGTTTTACACGTTTTTTAGGTTTTTCTTTAGGGACACTTATCTTATCAAAGAACTTGGTAACTGTTTTTTCACGTTCCTTAAAAAATGCTTTATCAGCACCTAAATCTTCTGATGTTTGTTCTAGCCATAAGGTATGTACAGTTTATTATCATATAAAATATAGGTATAATTATTTTAGCATTTATAATAAAAAAACCACTATCTTAAAATTATTAAGTAATGGTATAAAATTGATATTTAAATTTTATCAAGATGATAGAAAGAGATAATTAACCGATCTCACGTTCTTTATCTTTTACAAAAATAAGTTTGATATGTTTAACTTTATCATCACGTCTTTCATCAATATCAAATACATCAACGTTTCTGATTAGCTCTGTTAATTTGTGATAACCGTAATTTCGTGGATCAAACTCTTTTTCACGATTAGTTATATACTGTCCAACATCTGCAAGATATGCCCAACCTGTATCATCAGCCGATGCTTCAACAGCTATCTTTAATAATGTGATTAATTTTTTATTATCTATCAATGCTTTTTTATCAGGTTTTTTAACTCTATTTAATTCGGCTTTATCTGCTTTTAAAATCTCTGTAAAGATAAATTTATCGCACGCTGATATAAACGCTTTAGGAGTTTTATTCTCTCCAAAACCGTAAACTTTTAATCCTTCTTCTCTAATTCTTGATGCTAATCTTGTGAAATCAGAATCAGATGATACGATACAAAACCCTTCAAACTTACCAGTATACAATAGATCCATCGCATCTATTATTAATGCGTTATCAGTAGAGTTTTTACCACTTGTGTTACTAAATTGTTGAATAGGCTTGATAGCGTAATCAAGCAGAACTTCTTTCCACCCTTTAAGGTTAGGTTTCGTCCAGTCGCCATATATTCTAAATACATTTATGACGCCGTATTTTACTATCTCTGCTGTTAAGTCTGATATTATGCTTGGTGATGCATTATCTGCATCTATTAATACTACTAATTTTTGTTGGTTACTTTTATCCATAATTATCCTTTACTGTAAATAAATTATTTTATAAATCATCAATCAGTTTTTTTGCGTGATTGATATAGTCTGCTAGAAATTGAAATGAACGTAATAATTTCTCTTGATAAACAAGTGATAAAGATCCAGGTTCTATAAAAGTTGTGATAGGTTGGTTCTCTAAAGATTGGTTGATTTGTTCATTTAGGAGAGTTGCAAATATTATGTCGTACGATTCCATTGTTACTTTTATTAAGTCTTTCGGCATTAGATCAAACCTAGCTAAAGATCTTAATCTTGCAGCTGTTGTGGTATCATTTATACCTGTATAAATTTTAAGAATTTTATTAATTATTGATAGATAGTTGATACCATTCTCAAATAGATTTATTTTGTTTTTATATTCTTCTATATCACTCAAAATAAATTTGCTAAAAAAAGATATAGGAAGTTTAATTGTAACAGCGCTGATTAGTTTACCAAAAAGAGCAGGGTTTTCTCTCAACTTGTTATAGAGATATTGAGACACCTCTTTCATCATATCGTTATCGCCATCAAGAAGAGTACTGTCGTTTAAGGCAAAAAATGGAATATTTGATCTGTTGTTAGGGTTTTCTATCCAGTCGTCAATATCTTTTATCCACTCTGATTTACGTTTTATAAATTCTGAATTCATATATCTGTCTGCTGCTTGATAATTTAAATCATAACCCGTACGTATTATATTTTTTAAGTATGCTTTAGAGTACTCTTTAAAGTTTGAAAGTTCTTCATCAGATATAGCATCATCTAAAATAATAGCTGTACATATAAATGGTGATAGATCAGATTCTTTCCTTGCAAGAGGCCCTAGAAGTATATAAGAGTAGTCGTAATCAGACAATGTAAAATTATGGCTTTTAGAGAATGTGTTACTTGTAATATCAAAAACTTTACGAAGGATAGCTATATGAGAGTATGATAATGATTCTACCTCTTCTCTTGATATTCTTGCTGAACTTAATATGTATTGAGCAGATGATATTAAGTTAAGAAGGTATGAGTTCAACTCTTCAATAGTATTTAAGTTTTGTATGTTTGCAAGATAGATATTAACGTTTTCACTAGCTGCTTTTAAGAGTGCATCTTTAGATAATATTCCAACAGGTTTATCATCACAAGTAACAATAGCGTATTTCTGTTTATTAGCTCCAAGCTGACCGAGTGCGGTATCGGTTGGTAGATCACACGGAAAATATAGAGGATTTTTATCCATTATTTGTTTAACTTTATGTTTACTATTAGCGTTCATTGAGGGAAGTTTTGCAAGAATCATATCTTTTGTGATAATACCTTGAATAGCATTTCGTCTACCAGTAACAACTAGAAGTCGTACGTTGACTTTATTAAAAAGTTCTATGGTATCTAAAACAGACGCTGAAGCGTTAATAGTTATGAGTGGAGATTTCATATATTTGCTAATCTGTTTAGTGTTTGTATTAAATAGATAGTTTGTATGGATACTTCCAAACTCTTCAAATCTTTGTTTGATCTGTTTGATTAATCGTTTTTTAAATTCCTTATATTTATCCATAAGTCTATAGAGAGCTAGCTCAGGTAGAAATATTATATAGCAATCAGAAAATGCTGTGGCACTATTTTCATACATATTTTTGCCAAAAAATGCAGTTAATCCTATTGAATCATATTCGTAGATATGTGATAAAGTACTCATATCTTTTTTAACTAAAGTTACCTTACCGCTAAGCAGGAAATATATACCTTTGTGGTATCTTTCACCTGTACGAAATATAAGTTCATTTCTAAGAAGATGAAGTTCTCTTGATGATTTTACTATTTCATTCATCAGTTCAATATCTATATCAAGTCCTTGAAATAGTGGTAAAGCTAACAGCTGTTCAGCTATGCTTTTTGTATTGTTGCTATCGAAGTGGTTATTATCCATAAACTCCTACTAGTGTAATAATTATTTTCATATAAAATAATAGCATTAATGACTGATTTTAGCAATTAAATATATAATAATACTATCTACTTATATTATATAATTATTTAATTGCTTTAACTTTATCTTTTAATATAAACGATAGTAATGCTGGTATGATAAACACAGTAAAAACAGTTGAAAATGCTAGTCCACCAACGATAACTGATCCAAGTCCACGATATAGTTCACTTCCAGCCCCAGGTGCTACAACTAACGGTAGCATACCGAAAAGAGATGATAAGGTACTCATTCCGATAGGACGGAGTCTTGTTTTAACAGAATCGGTTATAGCTTCCTTACTACTCATACCGTAATCAACATTAGCTATAGATTGATGTACGATTAGAACGGCATTATTTACAACGATACCTATCAGCATAATAAACCCTAACAGAGTTAATATATCGAGCGGTTGAGATGTTAGAAATAGGTTAGTTGCACCAAGTCCTAAAAATCCTCCAGTTGCTGCAAGTGGTAGTGTAACAAGTATGATTAATGGATAAAGGAAGTTATTGAATAATGCAGCCATTAATAGATATGTTATCATTACAGCTAAGAACATATTGCTGAGCAACGCTGTTTGAGATTGTTTTAATTTATCGGCTGCACCACTAGTTGTAACTTCAATTCCGTCAATAAGCTTTTCTTCACGAAGAGGCTCTATTACTTCATCCATAGTTCTATTAAGCAACTCTTCTAGCACCATTTTTTCAGTTGTTGTAATAGATAGAGAGAATGATCTTTGTGAGTTATATCTTCTAATACGTTCAACACCTAAAGTTTCAACAACGGTTGCTAAGTTCGATATAGGAACTGGAGGACCGTATGGAGAGTTCACAAGTATAGAATTAATCTCATTAGGGTTATTATATAATGATGATGTGCCTTGTAAAACTATATCAATTGTTCCAAGTTCAGCATCGGTTATTTCTGCAATTTTTCTACCATCAAGAAATGAGTCAAGTACCATACCCATCTCACTCGTAGATATACCTGCAGCTTTTAACGCCTCTCTATCAGGATAGAAATATATCTCTGGCCATACAGGATTAGCATTTGGACTAGACCTAACTTGTGCCCCTGGGATATTTTCAAGAACTCTATTTTGTATTAATAAAACTTTTGAAGCAAGTTCGTCATAATCCATAGCACCTGATACAAAAAGTAGAAGTTGACTACCAGATCCACGTCCGATTTTAAAAAGTTCTGACTGACTACTAGCACCAAATATACCGGGGATTTCAGCTATACCTTTTGCGATAAGTGGAACAATTTCGCCAGCTCTATTTTTATCTTCAGCTGTAACATATAAACTTATACCCCATGTACCACTTGCAAATGAGAAATTCTCAATAGCAGGGTATCCATCTTTCTCTACACCGATATAAGGCTCAACATATTTAAATAAAGCATCACTAATCGCTGTTCTTCCCTCTATTGACAATCCTGTTGGAATAGTTAGAAAAGCTTGAACAAGGTTTTTATTTCCTTTAGGTAGATAATCCATTTTAGGGATAAGTAGATAGGTTGATATAAGTGCAAACGCTGTAACACTTCCGATCGCTATTAATTTACTTTTAGTTGATTTATTCACTCGTGTTGAAATTCTCATTAAGAGATCAACCGATACTGCTCCTATTTTTGTGATAAATTCATCTATCTGCTTCATCTTACCAGTTAACTGTTTCTTACCTTTAACTTTACCTGTGCTATATATAAGTTTCGTTGCAACAGGAATTACAAGTACAGAAACGATTAAACTTAATCCAACAGCAGCCGATACTGATAGCGCTATATCTGAGAATAATTGTCCAGCTTCTTCCTTGATAAATACAACAGGTAAGAACACGGCAATTGTTGTGAGAGTTGATATTAATACTGCACCCCAAACCTCTTTAGTACCATCATATGCTGCTTGAAATGGGGTTTTATTCATCTTTAAATGTCTATCGATATTCTCTAAGACTACTATAGAGTTATCTATTAACATTCCTACGCAAAAAGCTATCCCTGCAAGCGATGTTACATTTAAACTTCTTCCAAATAAACCTAATATAAAAAATGTGCCTATTATTGATATAGGGATAGTAACGGCTATTACTAAAGTTGATCTAATACTTCTTAAAAATACTAGAAGAACTAATACTGCAAGTATAGATCCGAGTAATATATTTGATTGTACAAGTGCAAGTGCATCAAGAATATAATCCTCTTGATCTGAAAGCCACTCAATTCTTAGATTTTGATCTTTCAATATCCCATCATTTAAAGTAACAGCTGCTTCTCTAACTTTTTTTGTTAATTTAAGGACATCGGTATTAGCTTCAGGGATTACGCCTATAAATATCCCGTTCGTACCGTTATGATTGCTTGTGAAAGTTCGCTTAGAGTATCCGAAACTAATATCTGCTATATCACCAAATTTAACTCTTGAGTTACCGTCAGATATAACAACTATCTCTTGAAGATCTGCTGGAGTTCTAATTTCTCCTTCGGTTAATACTCTAAATTCTCTTTCTCCAAGATCGACTGTTCCAGCTGAGATTGTAATATTTTCATCTGTTAATATACGAGCTATATCACCAACGGTTAATTTATATAACGCTAAGATATGTGGATCTAATTTTATATGGATCTCTTTATTTAATCCACCAGATATAGACATATCAGATACGCCATCAATTCTATCAAAGTAGGGACGTACAACCTCTGTAACATACGATCCGAACTGATCTATACTTGTATAGTTATCAGTAGGTAAGATCATCATCATGATGCTCGGAGAATCATCTGAGTTTGCAGCTTTAATAGTAGGGTTATCAACATCTTCAGGATAACTTCTTACTTCATTGAGCTTATTTAAAACTTGTAGCATCGCATCATCGATATCTTCTTCGATATCGAATAACATGTTTACTCTTGCGAAGCCGTTTGATGCCATTGATTCAATATCTACAAGTCCTGGTATAGTTCTAAGTTTTCTTTCTTGAGGATCAACGATCTCTCTTTCCATATCATACGGTGTTGCACCACTCCATCTTGTAGTTACAGATACTTGAGGGTACTCGATAGGAGGGATTAATCTATACGGCATACTCTTTAAAGTTGTTATACCGAAGATAACAATAAATAATACACCAACAAAAACTTTTATCGGATTTTCTAACGCAAATTTAATCATTATTAATTACCACAACTTTTATCTGATTTCTTAACGTAAATATACTCATTATTATTTGCTACTTATCGTAACATTTGAACCGTTACGAATTCTATTATTTCCATTTAAGATAATATTATCATCGACCGTTATATCGCCTTTAATACCAACATCTTTACCTTTGTAACCGATAACTGTTACTGGAACAAATCTAGCCACTCCACCTGACTCCACATATACACCTTTAGAGAAATTAACCGTTAAGACAGCATCACGTTTAACAAATAGTGCAGCCACAGGTTTTCCTGATGGTATGCGTGCTGTGATAATAATTCCCTCTCTTAATGAAGCATCATTTCCTAAAGATATTCTTGATTCAAATGTTCTTGTTGCTAGATTAGCTTTCTTATTTATAGATAACACTTTTCCGTTATACTCTTTATTATTTGATATTAATATTATTTTATTACCTACTTTAACGTACGGTAGAACTTTCTCAGGTAGTGATATTCTCGCCTCGTAACTATTAGATGCAACTGTTGCAACAAGTCCACCAACTGTTACCCATTCACCAACTTCAACATCTTTGCTTGTGATAGAGCCTGTAATAGGAGCTTTAACAAGCATTTTATTCTTCTCAGTCTCAAGTTTGCTTAGACTAGCAAGTGATGATTGATACTCATTTTGAGCGTTTACATATTTAGTTTCATAATCTTCAAATACCGATAGAGCTACAGCTTTTTTATCATATAAATTCTTGTTACGATCGTAATCTTTAAACGCTTGATCAAGATTACTTTTTGCCATATTTGCAGTAGCTTTTGCTATCTCTAATGAGTAAGATATTATCTCATCATCAAGTTGAACAAGTTCTGCATCTTTTTTAACGTTATCTCCCTCTCTAACAAATATCTTTTTAACTTTTCCAGCACTTTCAGCAGCTACTCCTGATGATATAGAAAAGAACGCTGAACCTGTTAATTCGACAGTTGGCTCTGTAAACCCTTTATACGGTTTTATTACTGTTACAATTGTTTTTTTAGCGTTGGCTTGAGCATATATAGTCGTTACCGATGTTAATATGGTCAACAATACAACAGTTAATGTTTTAATTAAGATATTCATAGATCTCCCTTTTAGCAGAACATAAGCATAGTAGACAAGAGTAAATGATATATCGTTCATATAAAAATATCAAGAGACTCTTTATAATGAATGAATAATCTATTCTACACGATCTCTTTACGATAAAGGTATTATTCATATCTATTACTTCATTTTATACATACTCTTATTTATTTGCTATATATCAAGTCATAATCATTTTATATCGTCCATAATGGACAGATACTTACTATCTATTATTATAATATTTGATATTTGATAGATGGTTAGAGTGTATTAATTAAACCGCTATAATACATAAGTCTATAAAAACTATCTTGTGGTTACAATTTATTTGTATAGTAATAGCGATCTTGTGTATCATATAATTGTTTAGTTATTATATTTCTATATCTTTTTATACGATGTTATATTACAATCTAATCTTAACTAGATATATATTTATATTTTAATACCTGTTTAACCTTTTTATAGCTATAAATGTATGTTTTAAATTTTAAATAAGTTAAATAGTGGTAAAAGATATTGATAGTTAGTAGTATAAATTTAGAGTAGTATCATTAAACCGATGTAGTTGTTACTGTGTTTAATGTATTCCTATGTAAGTGTAACATATAAAACATTTAAGGGTACCTCAATGAACTATTCATTTGAAATAATAGTACTTTCAGCTTTCTTTCACGCATCTTGGAATATATTAATCAAGATGTCTAAAAATAAGACTCAATCGACAAAATATATGCTAACCGTTGCGGCGGTTGCAGGTACTATATTTATGCTTATCTATGATAGAAATTTACTACTAGTTGACATCAATAAGATGTATCTACCTATCATATCAGCGTTTTTCTTCTCAATGTATCAACTGTTTACAGCAACAGCGTATAAGTACGGTGATGTATCGTTAGTCTATCCTATAACAACGGCTGCACCGTTATTTATAGCTTTATGGGCGTATCTGTTTTTAGATGAACGGATATCGGGTATAGGATTTATCGGCATACTACTTATTATCGGTGGTTGTATATTTATGAACAGCACTAGGGGTAGTAATAAGCTTGCAGTAAAAGCTGTTTTATATGCGTTACTTGCTGCGTGGGTGTACTCATTTGGTGCTTTAGCAGATAAGTTAGGTGTAGCAGAGTTTAATCCTTTGTCGTATATATATTGGATGACATTTTTCTCAATGGTTTTCTCATGGATATTTGTTACAATAATCTATAGAAATGAAGAGCGTAGCAAGATAGAATGGAACATTGTAATCGGTGCAGGTATTGTTGTCTATTTATCGACGGCAGCGTTTAGAATAGGGCTTGTAGATATAGAGATATCGTACGCAGCAGCTGTTCGACAAGTTTCAGCGTTATTTGGATTGCTTATAGGGGTATTTTTCTTTAAAGAAAGCTCAGGAGTACGCCGTTTAATAGCGTGTTTAATAATACTTTTCGGAGTTACGCTGATAAGATTGTTCAATTAGAGAGCAGTTGATCGGTTAAGAGTAGGAAATTTTTTCTTTAAGGAAAAGTTTATCATACAGTTTTTACTTATATCTGATAATATTTTTTGAAAAAATGCGTATAAAAGTGTTTAATTGAGTGTGAATACTTTAGAATTGATGATATTTTTAGTTTTATTGCAAGTAATCACGTATGAATACTTTAGAATTGATGATATTTTTAGAGTTATTACAA
>CAMRDM010000054.1 GCA_947041225.1 uncultured Deferribacteraceae bacterium
AAAACTTTATACAAAAAAGAGTGTTCAACCGATCCTAAAAAATTCTGTGCAAAATATAAAAAGTAAAATTTTAAATTCAGAATTAATAGAAATATAAATCAAGTAGAGAATCAAAAACGTTCTCTACTTTTTTTATCTGTAATAATTCTGAATTTAAAAATATACTTACAATTCGTTTGAATAATAGTATCAAAGAAAAATCTAAACCGTAATGCAAACGAATATTACTCATCTTGATAACTTGAGGGGGAGAGAAATGAACATATTAGCTGAAAGTGATAATTACATGATTGTTAATGAATACGAAATCGTTATGTTGATAATAAAAGCGTCGCAAAAAAAAATCGTGATTGGAGATTTTTATGGCGATCCAGATATAGGAATAATTTCAGAGGACGAAACAGTTTGTGCTATGGCTGGCTGTGGAGTAATACTCTATTTTATTAAAGAACCTTTTACCGAGTGGGAGTATCACAAAAGCAATAGTCAATGGATTGAATGGGGACGTGAAGTTGGAAAAGAAATCTGGGTCGATAATATAAGATTTATAAATACAAAAACTATTGAAATCTTAACTGAAAATAAAGAGAAAATCATATTGAATATATAAACTCAACAAAGTATTAGTTACAGAGTAACTAATATGTTTATAAACATAATCTCATCTAACAGCAAAAACTATAAGCACAAAAAAGTCTTAATAATTCTAAAACAAAAATGCAATATAATGTAGAATAGCAATGTTTCTGTTTTCTGCTTTTTGTGTATATGCTATCATCAAACAACCTCTATAGGATAATAAAAAGGAGTATGCTACTTAATTCAAATATGTTAAAAAAAGCTTGTGATGGTGGCAAGGATATGGGCTGTGATAGACTCAATGATCTATATGAAAAAGAATGTCAAACTAATTCTAATGATAATAAAAAAAATCCTGTTCAAAATATAAATAACTTTCAAAACATTAATATTAATAAAAAATAGAGATGAAAAAAAATTATTCTCTACTTATTTTTATATGTGTTATTATCAAATAATTATCGGATAATTATCGGATAATGAAGAGGTATAATTATGAAGTTATTATATGTTATGTTTATCGTTATAACAGCTCTGGTTTTAAACTTATCTATCGTATTTGCTGATGCAAACTACGAGCTAACTATTCAGTGTGATAAGGAAAATGATATGACTGCTTGCGTGGAAGTAGCACAAATGTATATTTATGTAGACAATACCACTGCACTTAAATATCTTGAAAAAGCTTGTGATGGTGGAAATATGTACGGCTGTGGCACTATAGGTGATATGTATCAAAGAGCTATAGGCGTTAAACAAAGTTATCAAAAAGCTAGAAAATTTTACATTAAAAGTTGCAACGGTGGAGAGATGGCTGGATGTGGTGCACTTGGGGATCTATACGCTAAAGGGCTTGGAGTAGATTTTAGTTACGCTAAATCTATGAAGCTTTATAAAAAAGCTTGCGACGGTGGAAAAGAGATGGCGTGTGATAGACTTAATGATCCATTTGTCGGATCGTTCGAAGATCTAAGTATCAAATGTGATGAAAAAGATTTAGATGCTTGTACTCAATTAGCATCTCAATATGGACAAGAAGAAGATTATGACTACGCATTTAAATATATCAAAAAATCTTGTGATGGTGGTTTAATGATCGGCTGTGCTTCAGAAGGATACCTATATCAAGAAGGTATAGGTGTGAAAAAAAATCTTAATAAAGCTATAAAATTATATAATAAAAGTTGCAACGGCGGAGAGATAGATGTATGTCTTGTGCTTGGAGAACTCTATGAAGATGGAGAAACAATTGATATCAATTTAGGCAAAGCGTTACAGCTCTATAAAAAAGCTTGCGACAGTAAAAACGATAAAGGTTGTCAAAAATTTGATGAACTATATAAAAGTGAGTGTTCAACCGATCCTAAAAAATTCTGTAAAAAATATAAAAAGTAAAATTTAAAATCATTATTTTAATAGATTGAGTAGAGAGTAAAAAATTATTCTCTACTTTTTTTATATGTGATACTATATAATTAATAAATATTGTGATGGGGGTAAAAATCATGAAGTTACTGTTTGTTATCTTTACGGTTATTACGGTGGTTACTTTTAGTTCATCTACCTTGCTTGCTGAAATAAATGAAGAGTTGATTACTCAGTGTGATGAAGAAAATAATGTAGACGCATGTCTTGAGGTCGCAGAAAAATATGTCAACGCAAAAGATTATACCAATGCTTATAAATATATTGATAAAATTTGTAGCAGTGGAGAGATGCTCGGTTGCATTCTTCAAGGATCATTTTATCTGCAAGGTATAGATGGTGAAAAAAATCCTGAAAAAGCTATAAAGTATTACACGAAAGCTTGCGACAGAGGAGAGATGCTCGGCTGTGCTATATTAGGAGGTATGTATGAAGAAGGTGTCGAAGTTGAAATTGATTTTAAAAAAGCATTAAAATTCTATCAAATAGCTTGTGATGGTGGTTTGGCTGATGGTTGTGGAGCTTATAACGAATTATATAGAGAAATAGGACTGCTTATCAAATGTGATGAGTATAAAGATATAGATGCATGTGTTACTGCTGGTGAAAAGTATTATGAAAAAGAAGATTTTGAGAACTCTTTCAAGTATATCAAAAAAGCTTGCGACGGTAGAGAGATGCTCGGCTGTGGTATATTAGGATATTTTTACTATAGTGGAACGGTTGTTAAACAAGACTATAAAAAAGCTATAAAATTATATACTAAAAGTTGCAACGGCGGAGAGATAGATGTATGTCTTGTGCTTGGAGAACTCTATGAAGATGGAGAAACAATTGATATCAATTTAGGCAAAGCGTTACAGCTCTATAAAAAAGCTTGCGACAGTAAAAACGATAAAGGTTGTCAAAAATTTGATGAACTATATAAAAGTGAGTGTTCAACCGATCCTAAAAAATTCTGTAAAAAATATAAAAAGTAAAATTTAAAATCATTATTTTAATAGATTGAGTAGAGAGTAAAAAATTATTCTCTACTTTTTTTATATGTGATACTATATAATTAATAAATATTGTGATGGGGGTAAAAATCATGAAGTTACTGTTTGTTATCTTTACGGTTGTTACTTTTAGTTCATCTACCTTGCTTGCTGAAAGTAACAACGAGTTGATTACTCAGTGTGATGAGGAAAATAATGTAGATGCATGTCTTGAGGTCGCAGAGAAATATACCAACGATAGCGATTACATCAACGCTTTCAAATATATTACAAAAGCTTGTGACGGCGGAATGATGGCTGCTTGTCTTGCTCAAGGTTCTTTATATCAAGAAGGTATAGGTGTTAAGCAAAGCAGTAAAAAGGCTATAAACTCTTATAGCAAAGTTTGCAACAATAAAGAGATGATTGGTTGTGTATTAATAGGCTCTATGTACGAATATGGTGAAGGAGTTGAGATCGATTTTAACAAAGCGTTACAGCATTATAAATTAGCTTGTGACGGTGGATTAACATCTGCATGTAACCGTTTTAAAGATCTATACGAGAAAGAGTGTCCAACTGACTCAAAAGAAAATAAAAAATTCTGTTCTAAATATAAGTAAAACTGAAAGTTTTTAAAATAATTATAGCTCGGTAAACGGCGCTAACTTTATAAATTAAATTGAGTTTTAAATAATTGTAAATATATACAAGTAAAGCGTAAGACAACCTTACGCTTTTTATTTATTGCTTATTTTTTATTCTATCTTTTTGAATAAATTACTACCTACAAAAAATTTCTATTCTACATCTCTCATTTATACTAAAATCTCCCTAGCAGTACAAGTAGTCTTGTGTGCATATCGTTCGCATCATCTTCGCCTACTAAAAATGGGGAGCTTATCATAAATCTCCATACGTTCATCAACGCTAAGATTTCTCTACTATTTCTATCTACTCTGCCAACCGTTAAATACTTCATATATACTGGAAAAAAAATTAATGATTTATTTGATACATCTAATAACAACGTCGTCTTTACACTCGGACTTAATTCATCATCCTTAACTATCTTACTACTCAATATTAAAAGTTCTGTCGGTGCTTTTGTCATCTCTATATCACTTCTATACTTATCTAACTTCTGCGAACAACTAATAAAAAATAGCGAACATAAAAAACACAAAACATAAAACATCATATTTTTATAAGTTTTATAAGTATTCAACTTTTCGCTCCTTTATACCGAATAAATCTTCTAAAATTTCTATTATGGTATCCATCTTTTTCATATCCGTAGTCGATATCCCCTCGCCGTATCCGTGATCGTTGAGCTTCATAGATTTTACAAACGTCAAGATACTTGAGGCATCTATATTACTCTCCTCTATATCTCTTGAACCAGTATCAAGATCGTAAACATAAGTTAATAGTGTATCTAAATTTAACCTAAATAAATCTCCGATCAATATACGTTTATCGTTATACGAAAAGTTACTTGTATGGATTTTTTTAGCTTCATTGAAAATTACTCTTGGAAAATAGTTTGATAAAAATATCTCATCATCATACGGCACATCGGCTAACGGATACTCATATATCGACTCTATAACCTTCCCTTTATTCGCCATATCATCTTTCATCTGGATCTTTACAACTTCATCTAAAATTTCAAAAATTTCAGTAATCCTATCTAACTCTTCTCTTGAATGTAACTCTCTATATCGATGATCGTTATTAACAATAATATCTAAATATGCAAGCATAGCTTGAAGTTCATCTTCTGCATGAAATATATCTCTTGCACCTATTTTAAAATCTAATGTATAACTGTAAAAAGCCTCTATCGCCTCAGATGTTAAATTCATAAATTCACGTTGTTTCTCGTAATCTGACTTATCTGAATTGTGAACTAATTTAGCTCTAAAAAAAAATGTGCTCGGAATATTTAACGATAACTCTATACCTGAATAGATAAATATATCATCAAAAAATTCATCCACCATATCAATCGTAACGTTATCATCTAATTCATCATATATAATATTGCCGTACTCATCATACTGATAAATAATCTCTTCTTGAGTATCAAATGTGGTAGCCTCATCTGTAATATTATCATCTAATGGATCTAAAAACAATCTACCTAAAATAACAAAGCGCTCTTCATCTTTATCTTTCATATTACTATACAGTGAGCTAAATCCACTATCCATTATGAAACTATTTTCAAGATCGAACGCTATAAAAACAGTACTGGTATTATCTCTACCTACCACCTCTAAATTATCTATATGTATGTATGATCCAAAAAGTGGATAAGGGAGTATTAATACGAAAATCACTCCACTTAATACTTTATAAATATATTCTAAATATCGCATAGCACCTAACACATTAATTATAATTTTTTTGACTTATCGATCAATATCAGATCAACAAGAGTTAATGCGATCATCGCCTCAACTATAACAACTGCTCTTGCTGCAACACAACTATCGTGTCTACCCATCGTTACAATCTCGCTATCGTTACCTTCAATATCTATCGTTTTCTTAGGTATCAATATTGATGATACTGGTTTAACAACTAATCTTCCATAAATATCATCACCGTTAGATATTCCACCTAGCATTCCACCAGAGTTATTAGTTGTAAAGCCATCACTTTTAATTTCATCATTCATCTGTGATCCTAGATAATTTACAGCATTAAACCCTAAGCCGAACTCAACACCTTTTACAGCAGGGATACTCATTAATGCGTAAGATAATCTTGCGTTCAATCTATCAAATATAGGTTCGCCAACTCCAGCGTATACACCTTTAGCTCTAAACTCTAATATCGCACCTATTGAATCTCCTAACGCTTTAACTCGTAAAATTTCTGCACTCATCTCATCGTATTTTTCTACACAAGCGGTATGTAGAGGGTTTTCATCTATAAAATCTCTATCAAATGTTTCAGCCGTAATATTGCCTACTTGAGTAACGTGTGCAAAAATATCTATACCGTAACTATCTAAAATTTTTCTTGCAATGCCTAAGGCTGCAACACGTCCGATACTTTCACGAACTGACGATCTGCCACCACCTCTATGATCTCTTATACCGTACTTCTTATAATATGTGTAATCTGCATGTCCTGGACGAAACAGATCTTTTATAGCATCGTAATCACCACTTTTTTGAGATTCGTTTTTTACCATTATCATAATAGGTGTGCCTGTTGTTTTACCTTCAAACACTCCTGAGTATATCATAGCTATATCTTTCTCATCTCTTGGAGATGAAAGCGCACTACTTCCTGGACGTCTTTTATCAAGCTCTTTTTGAATATCCTCAATCTTAATAGTGATCCCAGCTGGACAGCCATCTATTACAACTCCAACAGCTTCACCGTGACTTTCACCAAAAGTTGTTATTGAAAAAAGTTTACCAAATGTATTTGAATTCATTAATATCAAACCTCTTAAAAGTATATTATAAAACAGAGTAAACTAGATACTCTTTAATATGTTACTCTAAACATGTATACACAATAATCTATTATACAAATTTATTTGTAAAAAAGTAACCGATAAAAACTGCAAGGATCGAAAGAGATAGATTTAGAAATATAAACCCTAAACCGTAAAAATACTCTTTTCTTAGAAAAAAGTTTAATACCTCAACTGAAAATGTTGAGAATGTTGTAAAACTTCCTAAAAAACCGATTAAGAAAAATAGGTATACTAGATTAAAATCTTTTAAGAAATTTATGAGTATTCCAGCGAGTAATGATCCAACGACGTTAACTGTCAACGTGTTTAATCCGACAAAATTACTATTAATTAACATATAGTTAACAATATATCTTGATATAGACCCTAAAAAACCACCACTTCCGATTATTAATAATGTTGTTAATTGCATACAATTAGTGTATAACAATTCATGATGAATGAGCAACTATTTTTTATTGTACTGATGATTGCAGGACTATGTTTATTTGTGTCTGTGCCGTTTGGTATGTTGAGAATGAAATTTAAAAAATTCTCAATCCCATGGTTTTTGATGATCCATGCTCCTATACCTGTATCAATTATTATGAGAAAAATATATGAGTTGCCTTTTCAATATGCGTTAATTTTCCTTCTGTTTAGTGTTACTGGTCAAGTTATCGGTTCTACGATAATTAAGAAAACTATTCTTAAAAGTATGAATAAACAGAAACTTAATGAGTTAGAAAGTTCAGAAGATTTAGAAAATATAACTAGTGAAGAGAACGTAAAAAAAGCTATATAATTTTTTCTTCTAAAACATAAAAGTATCACGTGGGCATAATCGGGCATATATCACGTGGGCATAATCGGGCATATATTACGTGGGCATAATCGGGCATATATTACGTGGGCATAATTGAGCATATATCACGTGGGCATAATCGGGCATATATCACGTGGGCATAATCGGGCATATATCACGTGGGCATAATCAGGCATATATTACGTGGGCATAATCGGGCATATATCACGTGGGCATAATTGAGCATATATCACGTGGGCATAATCGGGCATATATCACGTGGGCATAATCGGGCATATATCACGTGGGCATAATCAGGCATATATTACGTGGGCATAATCGGGCATATATCACGTGGGCATAATCGGGCATATATTAATCGTGCTACAAAACCCTTTTAAAACATTCTCCTTTACTATCAATTAAAATATCAAAACCAATTATAAACATAGATCTCGCTCAACAACGAATCAAATTACAGTATGATTTATTGTGTAACTGTATTATACTTATATACAGTTAACGGAAGCATTTAGTTCATAGGTGTGTAGCTCAATGGGAGAGCACTGCATTGACGTTGCAGGGGTTGGCGGTTCAATCCCGCCCACACCTATTTAGATATTTATAATATAAAAACAGATATTAAAAACTTATTAGATTTTGTAGAGACTCACGATAATAACCCTGTTCCATACTGTTTTACTTATGTTATGTTGATAGAAAAAAATATCAAACTATGGGATATGGACGGACGACAAAACCGTGACGAATTGAAAAAATGTATCATAACTGATTGGACATCTGCAAAAAGTAGAGAAGGTTTATACGACTACTATATCGCTAGAGATAATTTTAATACTCAGAAACAACTAAATGAAAAAATAAACGAACTTATAGAACGAATTAACTCATCTGTTGATAAGTTATAGTAGAATATTTTAGTATTCAATAACTTTTAATATATAACATATCTAAGTCAACTCTAAACTATATAATCTACAAAGAAGCCATATAACCGTAATAACTGTAACAGTAAGAATCATAAACCTTTAGCAAGTAACCACCGATATTTACACATGAAATATCTATCGTAATATACTACCTTCACCCAATAATTTTATATAAAAAAAACGCAACCTAATAGATTTATGTTTAAAACAGCTTATCTATCAAGTTGCGTAATTTTATACTTATTTAGATCATAATTTTCTTATAATCGTAATATGAATAACTTAATATATAACCATAGTTATTATACTTCCGACAATACATGAAACAGTAACACTAATCAATCCAGGTACCATAAAACTATGATTTAATAAATACTTACCTATTATCGTTGTTCCTGATCGATCAAACGATACGGTTGCGATATCTGATGGATAGTTCGGTATAAAAAAGTATCCATAAACTGATGGTAGAACACCTAACAGAACTGGAAACGGTATACCTAAGCTATACGCTAGAGGAAGCATAGATGTAACAACTCCACCTTGAGTATTAATAAGTACCGATACACTAAATAGTACAAACGCTATCGACCATGGATAAGCTTGAACTATACCTTTCATCGACGACATCATCTCAGCTTTATAATGTAGGAAATATGTATCTGATAACCACGCAATACCGTAGATCGCAACAACTGCAACCATACCAGCTTGCCATACAGAACCTGCTACAACTTTTTTAGGATCAGCTTTACATACTAAGATAATCAACGCTGCAGTTGCTAGCATAACTATCTGAATTAGTAACGCCATAGATAAAGGTTTCATCACACCAGCCTTATTAGGGAACTCTGGTAGTAACGATTGAAATGTTGCAAGTATAACGATTGAAAGAATAGCTAACATAAAGATATATACCGACCATTTAGCCGTTTTAGGTAGCTCTTTATCTAATGTTGTTGCAACTGTACCATACATAAACTCTTTAGTTGCAGGATCTGCTAATCTTGCTTGGAATTTAGGATCTTTATCTAAATCTAAACCGCGTTTATTAGAGTATAAAGATGCAAAAAATAATCCAACTAAACAAGCAGGTATTGTAACAATTATAACTTGTGTAATCGTAACTGACATTCCTGTAGCTTCATTTGTGATAGCAACAAACGCTGTAACAGCAGCTGCGATCGGTGAACAAGTTATCCCTACTTGTGATGCAATAGATGCAACTCCGCAAGGACGCTCTGGACGTATACCTTTTCTAAGTGATATATCACATATAATAGGCATTAACGTGTAAACAACGTGTCCTGTACCTACTAATACCGTTAAGAAAAATGTAGTAATAGGTGCTAAAAATGTTATCTGTGCAGGATTTTTTCGTAGAATTTTCTCTGCAATCTGAATAAGAAAATCCATTCCACCTGATGCTTGTAATACCCCTGCACAAGTTACTGCCGCTATGATAATAAACATAACCGTAACTGGTGGTGTACCAGGTTTTAAACCAAATGCGAATACTAGAACTAATAAACCGATACCTGACATTGCGCCAAGTGCAATACTACCATACCTTGCACCGACATATAACGCCAATAATACGATACATAACTGAACAATCATTATTACTGTCATATAAGTCTCCCCTCATAAACCCTTGTAGTATTAAGATGTTACGACTATTAGAATGCTCTGTCAACTTAATATCTATATGTAATATTAGATTAATATATACTTATCTCATTATAATTTCATCATAATACTGAACTTTATTAATTATAAAACTTTCGTTCTATAATAGATTGTTGATTTATTGTGTATAGTAATATACAATAAAAGAATTCACGTTATATGAGGGACAGTTATGGTAATAGAATTATTAGATGGTAAGCAGGTAGAGATACCTGATAATAGTAACACAATAGATTTAGCAAAATCTTTATCAAGTCAGTTAGCTAAAAAAGCGATCGCAGCGGTTGTTAATGATGAACTTAGGGATATCACATCTCCTCTTAATAATAATGATAAAGTGAAAATCTTAACTGAGTCTGATGAAGAAACGTTAGAAATTTTAAGACACTCAACAGCACATTTAATGGCACAAGCGGTAGTTAGGTTATTTCCTAACACTAAAGTTACTATTGGACCTGTGATTGAGAACGGGTTTTTCTATGATTTCGATCAAAAAACTCCTTTCACGCCCGATGATCTTATAAAGATTGAAAAAGAGATGAAGAAAATATCTTCTGAAACTATACCTCTTGTTAGAAGTGAAATATCTACTAAAGACGCTATCGAAAAATTTACAGCAGAGGGTGAAAATTATAAAGTAGAGATCATTAACGATCTTGGTGTAGATACCGTATCTTTATACACTCAAGGTGATTTTACAGATCTTTGTAGAGGAGTTCACGTTCCCTCAACTAATAAAATAAAACATTTTAAACTTCTATCAGTTGCTGGTGCGTACTGGCGTGGGGATGAAAAAAATCCTCAACTACAACGTATATACGGAACTGCTTTCTTTACTAAAGAAGCCTTAGATGAATACCTTAATATGTTAGAAGAAGCTAAGAAACGTGATCATAGAAAACTTGGTAAACAGTTAAAATTATTTATGATAGATGATGATGCTGGAGCTGGATTTCCTATCTATCTACCAAACGGTGGAATGCTTCGATCTATACTTGAACAGTATGAACGTGATGAACATCTTAAACGTGGATATAAAATCGTTTACGGACCATCAATATTAAAAAGTGATCTATGGGTTAAATCTGGACATTACGAAAACTATAAAGAAAATATGTATTTTACACAGATTGATGATATGGAGTTCGGTGTAAAACCTATGAACTGTCTATCACATATATTAGTGTATAAATCAGAGTTGAGATCGTATAGAGATCTACCTCAAAGATATTTTGAATTAGGTACTGTTCACCGTCATGAAAAATCAGGCGTACTACACGGATTAATGCGTGTTAGAGCTTTCACTCAAGATGATGCACATATATTTTGTACAGTCGACCAGTTGCAAAATGAGATTACCGATATATTAAAGTTTGTATCAGATGTGATGAATATGTTCGGATTTGAGTTTACTCATACTATATCTACTAGACCTGAAGAGAAATTTATCGGAACATTAGAAGCGTGGGATATGGCAACAGCTGCACTCGTTGATGCAATGGAAGTTAATAAACTTGATTACACTATTAACGAAGGCGATGGAGCATTTTATGGACCTAAAATAGATATTAAGTTAAAAGATTCTATAGGTAGATTATGGCAGTGTGCAACTATTCAATGTGATTTTAATCTACCTGAAAGATTTGATCTAAGCTATATAGGTGATGATGGGGAAAAACATAGACCTGTTATGTTGCACCGTGTTATCTTAGGATCGGTTGATAGGTTTTTAGGCGTACTTATAGAACATTTCGCAGGAGCATTTCCGCTATGGATCGCACCTGTACAGATAAAAGTTATGAACATTAGTGCAGGTAGTATAGATTATGCTGAACAGATTGCAAAGCAATTAATGTTACTCGGATACCGTGTTGAAAAAGATTTCCGTAACGAAAAAATAGGCTTTAAAGTAAGAGAAGCACAAGGTGAAAAGATACCTCACATGGTGATAGTTGGAGACGGTGAAATGGCAGATAAAACCATATCTGTACGATTAAGAGATAACACTCTGAAAAATAATCTTGCATTTGATGAATATATCAGTATACTAAATAACTTAGTCAACAGCAAATCTTTAGAATTATGGGGGACAGAGCGATAGCTTCAAGTAGAGACAGTGATAAAGAAAGGGTAAACGAAGCGATTACAGATAGTGAAGTTCGTTTAGTTTCAGATGACGGATCTCAATTAGGTGTTGTTTCAATATCAGAGGCTTTGAAAATAGCAGGTGATAAAGGACTAGATTTAGTTGAAATAGCAGCAACAGCAAAACCTGTTGTTTGTAGAGTGATGGATTATAGTAAGTATAAGTTTGAGAAGAACAAGAAAGAGAAAGAAACAAAGAAAAAACAGCGTCTTCATCAAATTGATATAAAAGAGATCAAGTTCCGTCCTAAAATTGAAGATCATGATTATAACGTTAAACTGAAACATATAAGACGTTTTCTAACCGATGGTGATAAAGTTAAAATTATTATCAGATACCGTGGTAGAGAGATGATGTTTCAAAATGCTGGGTTAGAGATCATTAATAAAGTTCTACTGGACGTTGAAGATTTAGGGTTGATGGAAAAAAAACCAGAACTTTTCGGTAAACAACAAATAATGGTTATTAATCCGAAAGCTATAAAATCAGCAAATTAATCAGAAAAAATATTTCTTATATAAAATTAGTTGTATAAGAAAAACTATATTATAAATATGATGGGGTAGGTTTTAATGGGTGTTCATAAAGTTAAGACACATAAAGGTGCACAGAAGAGATTTAGAATAACTGCTAACGGTAAACTTGTGTTTCAAAAACAAGGTAAGAGACATATTCTTACTAGTAAAAGTAGAAAACGTAAGCGTAATTTATCGCTAAATGGTGTTATTGAAGGAAAAGTTGCTAGAAATTTAGCAGTGCTAATGCCTTACTAATAAGATCTGTTTTTATCTGTAATAGATAAAATTATATTATTTCAAAGTGTTTAAAAGATATCGATATGGCATTATAAATGGCCGCCATACGATAAAAATAAAATATCACTTGATGCTCATATTATATTAAAGATTTTATATCTTTCAATTTATTGTGATCGTTAGGGAAAGGAGTTTAAAGTGCCAAGAGCAAGAGGTGGGTATAAAACCCGCAGAAGAAGAAAGAAGATTATCGCATTAGCGAAAGGTTTTAGAGGTAGAGCTAAGTCGGTATATAATATCGCTAGACCTATGGTTGAACGTGCACTATGTTTTGCTTACAGAGACAGAAGAAGAAAGAAGAGAGATTTCAGACGTTTATGGATCATTCGTATTTCTGCTGCTTGTAAAGCCAATTCAACATCTTACTCGAAATTTATGGGTAGATTGAAGAAGCATAGTATTGAGTTAAATAGAAAATCTTTATCAGAGTTAGCTATTCATTCTCCTGAGTCTTTTACAGAACTCGTGAAATCAACAGCTGGTTAAGAATTAAGGTTTAGATCGTTTACTCACCACAAAGGGGTTAATTAATATTTTTTAATTAACTCTTTTTTTATATTCAAAAATAACTTTGAGTTGTAGTTATTTGAAATTATACACCACTATATTTTTTAATATAATTACGATTGAAAACTTGCACATAGTTAGATAAAACAAAATAAGATATTTTGAGAAAGAACTTACTGTACAATAGCCATTCATCATTAAATATTTCAAACATAAATTTTACAATCTAACGCCCTCTCTATATTTTATATTTACAACAATTGCAAAACTGAAATTTTACAACCTCCACTACCTCTAATATATTTCGTACTTGTAACAATTTCAAACTTGCAACATCTCCTACCTCTAATATATTTTCTACTTGTAACAATTTTAAACTTACAACCTCTCCTACCTCTAATATATTTTATACTTGTAACAATTTTAAACGTACAACATCTCCCACCTCAATATATTTTATACTTGTAACAATTTTAAACGTACAACATCTCCCACCTCTAATCTATTTTATACTTGTAACAATTTTAAACGTACAACCTCTCCTACCTCTAATATATTTTCTACTTGTAACAATTTTAAACGTACAACCTCTCCTACCTCTAATATATTTTCTACT
>CAMRDM010000055.1 GCA_947041225.1 uncultured Deferribacteraceae bacterium
ACAAAGAAAGTAACATCTGTATTAAATGATAATGGATCAAAGACGATCACAACAAATATAACAACTATATCAACTGATAATGGGACGACAACGACGACAACAACAACGACAACTGCTATTGTAACTGATAATATAACTGTATCAGATGGCAGGGCAGTAGGTTCGAGTGATAATTCAACAGCGTTAGTTAAGAAAGAGGGTTTCTTTAGTGGGAAACCTTTCACAGGGCTTGATGGCAAGCAGATATTTTACGTTATGCTAACGGGAGGATACTCTTCATCAGATGGACGAGGTAAATTTAATTCATATCCTGGAGCGTTAGTTGGAGCAACAGTAGGCAAACAGTTCTTTAAATATTTTGCAGTAGAGGGTTTTTTAGGTTACAACTCAGCGTATTTTCAGAGTATAGAGTTAAGAGGTTACGCTATGCTTCAGAGGGTTATTCGTATATCTAATAATAAATATGTTATCCCTAATATCGGGGTAGGGGTTTCACTTGCGACATCACAAAAATCAAACGGTACAGGTGTCAATGAGAGCGATATAGGTATTACAGGTAAAGTTGGTGTACGGTTTATTATGGGAAGAGTTATGTTCGGTACGAGTATAGATTATGCAGGAAGATTTTTAATTCACAGTTCATTTTCAGTATTAGCTGAAGTAGGTTTAATCTTCTAAATGGATTAAAGTTGTACAGTAAAGCATAACTATTATTTGAAGATGTTTATACTTTGTCGACCATAATAATTTTATCATATATTTTCTTGCTAGGATCTTTATCTCTCCACTTTAGACTTACTGCTTTTATATAGGAACAATTAAGATTTTCTGTAGCCTCATCAAAAGTTTCTAAGTATTCATCCATCCAAAACACATATTTATCATTTACAAAAAGAGAGGCAGAATATATCCAGTGATTATTAGGCTTTATAAGCTTTATATCCTCTACACTCTCAAAGCAAAGTTCCACTATCCCATACCAACCAGAATTATCAAAAATAGCTGTGACACAGTTATTTTCAAGGTCAAATTTTAAATCACACATAAAACTATCGTGAAAGCCTGCAAACATTTTCATAAACTCATTTGCGTCTTCTTGTGTGTTTAGATAGTTCCATATATCTTTATCGCTTCTATCTATAACTTCTATATTAGTTTCAGTTTTTGGCACTTTTTTATTGCTTATTATTTTAGCTAGAAATTCATGATTTTTTAAAACTTCTATTGGTCCGAAAAACTTATTTATCTTAAATGGATAATCGTTGTTTTTGCAAAACAATTTATATTTCAAAAGATAAGCATTTTGATAGGTTGCTAAACCTGTTTTGTCATGGCTTATAACTTGTATAGTTTTATTATAGGGAACAAGCTCAAAGGCTTCTACTATAGGATTATATACAATTGCTTCTCGATTATTACTATCTTGTAAGCTAAGTATTCCATAAATATTTGATTTATAATATGAGTTTGTATTTTTGTCAAAAATATTTGCAAACAATTTGTTCTCCTAATCCTTAAATTAATTAATAATATGTTGAATTAATGACCTACTCTAGCTTAATTTCTCTTATTTGTATAGACTATTTTAATCTAAATAGTTTGGCTATTTTCTATTTTCTTCATCTGTTGGTTGTAGTAGTTAAATACATATAGTTTAAAGAGTATCATAGCTGAAAGTGCTACCACTGCGAATATAACATACATATTTCTGTATCCGATATTATCAATAACAAATCCTTGTATTATTACACCAACTCCGATCCCTATATCAAATGCTGTGAAAAATGTTGAAGTAGCAGCTCCTCTTCTAGTTGGAGATACTATATTTATAACCATTGTCATGCAAGTTGGCATAATAAACCCAGTAGCAGTACCTAGAAATACTGCTGATAGATGAAAGAAAAAAGTATTTGTAGCAAGCCCTAACATAATTAAACCTATCACAAGCAGAGAGAACCCTATGTAGAGTATTTTACCGGGTCCAGTTTTATCTATAATTCTTCCAACATAAGGTCTAAATACCCCCATAAATAACGCAAGTATCACAAAAAACAACCATAGATGTTTAACCTTTAAATCTATCCCATGTAGCGAGCTAAATATTGTAGCAGCACTATAAGATGCTCCGTATAGAGTGTACATTATAGCTATTGGTATCACTTTTAATTCATATAATGTTTTGATAGTAATTTTAGATTTATCTTTTACAAGTTCAGGGAGTTTTATTGAATATGATGATAGGAGTGATAACGTAACTAATATTACTCCACTAATAAAGATATTTTGAAAAGATATGTAATTCATTAGAAAAACACCAGCTGCAGGACCAATCGCCATACCTATACTTATAGATAGCGAGAAATATCCGATCGCTGTTCCTCTATATCTCTTCTCAACAATATCTGCGATCATAGTAGAGTTAGATGTTGTAATACTAGCCCAGCTCATTCCATGTATAATTCTTATTAACATAATCGCTAGGAACGAGTATGCAAATATATATCCACCGATACAGAAACCGAAGATAATTACTCCGGGTATATATATAATTTTTCTTCCTATTCTATCAAGAGCTATACCAACAAGAGGACGTATCACTAATGAGCTTATCGAGAATATTCCAAGAATTAATCCTACGCTTTTTTCATCTATATGTAGATCTCTTGTTATATGTACAGGAAGGGTAGGCATAAGCATATAGAACGCAATAACTATCATTGTGTTTGCGATAAATAGCCTTGTAAAAGGTAGGGTAAAAATTTTATTATCAGATAGCATTATCTTGAAATTATCCTAGTAAATTTATTGTGATACTGTACAGTTGTGAGTATATAGAACTATAGTGGCAAAAACTACTACAATATATTATACATCTATTTTACGAGTTCTATTTGTTACTATTTTATGTGTTAAAACTATATGTGTTATCGATTATTTCACAGCTAATTTATTTATCATATCAGCTTGAATAGCAGCACCAAATCCGTTTCCTATATTTACAACCGACACGCCGTTAGAGCATGAATTAAGCATTGCGAGTAAGGTTGTTAATCCGTTAAAATTCACACCGTATCCAACAGCGGTTGGCACAGCTATAACAGGTACAGCAACAAGTCCTGCGATAACAGATGGTAAAGCTCCTTCCATTCCAGCAACAGCGACTATAGCGTTAGCTTGATTAAGTATATCTTGTTTGCTAAGTAGTCTATGAATTCCAGCAACGCCTAGATCGTATAATCTATCAACGTTACTTCCGAACGCTTCAAGTATAATAGATGCTTCTTCAGCGACATTGATATCGGAAGTACCAGCAGAAACGACGGCTACACGTCCGACTTTTTGAACCTCTTTTTTATGTAGCGTTAAAACTTTAGCTATGCGACTGTAAACAGCTTTAGGGAAAACTTTTATAATTTCTAAAGCTACATTTTCATCTATCCGAGTAGCGATTGTGATATTGCTTTTATCTGATATTTTTTGAAATATAGGCAGTAAGAATTCTTTTCTTTTTCCTTCTGCGAAGATAACTTCTGGGTATCCAGTTCTTCTCTCTCTATCGTAATCGATCTGTACATATTGTAATGCGTTGTCGTATTTCTCATTCATCTTTAGTATCCTAAAATATTAGTGCGTTAGCAATGAATTATCGTATTTATAATTATTGCAAAATAAGATTAATTCATATAATATTAAGATATTATTTGTATATAGTAAAGATTATTTTATTTATGAGGACAGTAATGTTAAGAAAGAAGTTAATTTTGCTCCTAGTTGCTTTTTCTGTTTTTATTTTGAATTGTGAAAGGCGTAAAATAAATACAAATTCGAAGCTTCCAGTAGATAATCCAAGTTATGTTCTAAAAGACAGATTGGTAGTCGGCTTAGATGATTATTTTCCACCACTAGGTTTTAGAGGTAAAGATAATCAGATCCGAGGGTTTGAGGTTGATATAGTAAAAGAGATCGCAAAGCGTTTGAATGTTGATCTAATCTTACAGCCTATTAATTGGGATTTAAAAGAGTTTGAGTTAAAACGAGGCACGGTAGATGTTATATGGAGCGGTTTAAGTCTTGATAAAGAGAGAGGCGAAAATATGCTTCTATCAGAACCATATATGTCATCAAAAATGGTAATTGTTGTAAGAGTGGATTCTGTTATAAAATATAAAGCAGGATTAAAAGGTAAGGTTATCGGAGTTCAGACAGCATCATCAGCGTTAAAAGCAATGCAATCGGATAAGTTGAGTAAAGAGACCTCTCAGATTGTTGAGTATCCGAATAATATTATGGCGTTCGGTGATCTGAAAGATAAGGTAGTTGATGCAGTAATAGTTGATGAAGTTTTTGCTAATTACGTTGTACATGAGATGGGTAACAAAGATTTTCTGATATTAAAAGAGTCGATAGGTAATAATGTTTATGTAGTCGGTTTTAGAAAGAACGATTATAAGTTACGCAATAAGATAATGTCAACCTTTAACGGTATGATAAAAGATGGTACAGCCGAGAGGATATCGAATACATGGTTTGACAAAAACGTTTTTATGAAGCGATAGAGTAGGTATGATTAAGTTGCTATATTTATATAATAAATTATTTGAGAAATATTAAGCGTATGTTAAAAAACCTAAAATTTAAGAAGTTGGATATATTTTTTGTGATATTTTTTATCACACTCTCAATTTTGTTGATAGCTAGATCATCGTACCATTTTACAGGTAGTGGAAGAGGCGAGAAACAGTTACTTATCGTGAGGGGCACTATTTCATCGAAGATCAGATTATCGTTTGATGATAACGAGTATGATTTCAATAAATCGTTTGTAGATTACAATGGAGCAGATAGATCGTTATACTCAGATGATGATATATATATGATAGTTAAAGATGGCGAGGTGAGTGTTATCTCTTCATCGTGCAGAGATCAGATTTGTGTAAGAACAGAGACGGCGAAAAATTGTGGCGATCAGATAATATGTTTACCGAACAGGTTTATGGTTATGATAGATTGTAGCGAGTAGGGTTACGGTTATGGTATAGGTTTACGGTTACGGTATAAGTTTATGGTTATGGTATAGGTTTACGGTTACGGTATAGGTTTATGGTTACGGTATAGGTTTACGGTTACGGTATAAGTTTATGGTTATGGTATAAGTTTATGTTTACGGTATAAGTTTATGTTTACGGTATAAGTTTACAGTTACGATAGATTATTCTTGATTGAGGAAATAGTGCAAGTTGATTAATCGCATTATTACATCTCTCACAGCACGATCAATCAGTATATATAGTTACAATGAAGCGTATATTTACGTTTCCGAGATTATCGAGGGTATTGACGGTTGAGAGTTAAAAAATCAATTAGAACTCCAGTATTAATAGGGGTTTTAGGTGCATTTACTGTTGTTCTTGGTATATTAGAAAATTTTATACCAACACCGATCCCAGCTGTAAGGTTAGGGCTAGCAAATATACCTATAATGTTTATGTTATATCTATCAACAGTTAGATCTGCGTTCTTATTAATGATAATAAAATCGGTACTTGTCCCAGTATTTTCAGGAAGTTTTATCTTTAAAATAATATTAGGGTTTCCATCAACCTTTATTTCGTTTATAGTAATGGTAGTAGTGTTGAAAATATTTAAAAGTAATATAACAGCGATATCAGTAGGTGTTGCATCATCGTTCACACATATGTTCATACAGCTTTTAATAGCGAACACACTATTTATAAATAATATTCTATCAACGCCGATAGTTGGAGTATTACTATTAATATCGGTAATATCAGGCATTTTAACAGGTGTATTAACGGAGCTTATTCTTTCAAACAATTCATTTAAACAGTTACTAATAGGTAGTAAGGATTAGTTTTAATAACGCATAAAATTTTAGATGTATCGAAGTTGTAATACGATTGTAAAAAAATATAATTGGAGCTACAGACATGTTAAAAGTTATTAATGATTTAGATTTAAACGGCAAGAAAGTTTTTATAAGAGTTGATTTTAATGTTCCTGTAAAAGACTCTAAAGTTTCAGACGATACAAGGATAGTTGAGGCGTTAGAAACTATTTTGTACGCTAAAAACGCTGGTGCAAAAGTTATCTTAGGTTCACATCTTGGCAGACCTAAAGGCGAAAAAAACCTTGATTACACATTAAAAGTTGTTGCAGATTATATTAATGAGAAGAAATTCTTCGATATTAAATTCGTAGATGATTGTATAGGTGTTGATGTTGAAAAAGCTATAGAATCTATGCATTATGGTGATGTGCTACTTCTTGAAAATCTACGTTTTTATAAAGGTGAAGAGAAGAACGATAACGATTTCACAGCTCAACTAGGAGCGTTTTACGATGTATATATCAATGATGCGTTCGGCACATCACATCGTAAACATTCATCGACTTACGGATTAGCTGAATTAATTTCTGTGAAAGGTGCAGGGTTTCTAGTAGAGAAAGAGGCTAGATATTTTGACTCAATAATAAAATCTCCAGCACGCCCGTTTGTAGCGATAGTAGGTGGTGCAAAAATTTCTGATAAGATAGGTGTTATCAATTCATTAATAGATGTTGCAGATATTATTCTAATCGGTGGTGCGATGGCGTACACTTTCTTGAAATATAACGATTACTCTGTTGGAACATCGATGGTTGAAGATGATGCGATGGATATTGTTAGAAAGATATACGAGAAAGCAGATCAGAAAAATGTATCGATCAATCTTCCATTAGATCATATAATATCGGATAAATTTTGTGGTGAGCCTGTAATATGTAGAGAGATATCTATACCAGATAATTATATGGGGCTAGATATAGGAGAGAAGAGTATTGCAGAGTATAAGCGTCTACTTACGCCTTGTAAGACAGTTCTATGGAACGGACCTATGGGAGTTTTTGAATCAGAGGCGTATTCAAAAGGGACGTTTAGTATTGCAGATATTTTATCAAAATTAGATAATGCGACGGTAATAGTTGGTGGAGGAGACTCAGTATCTGCAGTTAAAAAAGCTGGAGTATCTGATAAGATTGCACATATATCAACAGGTGGCGGAGCGTCATTAGAATATATAGAGTTTGGTAAACTTCCGTGTATAGAAGTTTTAAGATAAGTATATATATCATCAATAGGTTATATGTTTTTGTTGTAACTATTAATTGTACTTGATTTTTTATATAATAGGTGGTATCTTCAACAGGTACCATCTTAGGGTACCACATTGTTACGATCTAACAGCTGAAAATAGATCAATAATCTAGGGGAATAGTATGATTCAAATAGGTCTTGATGAAACTTTCTTTTTTCAACTTATTCTTTTCTTAATTGTAGTGTTCGTTTCTAATAAGCTTATTCTTAAACCGATGAAGAAAGTTATCGATAGTAGAGATGGTAAAATATCTGCTATGCAAGAGTCGGTAGCTAATATTTTCAACATATTGGATAAAGAGAGTAAAGAGTATGAAGAGAAACTATCAACTAGTAGAAAAGAGTTGTCAGAACATGCAGAAACACTTCGTTCAAACACATTAGCTAAGATAGATGCGATGATATTATCGACTAAAGATGAGATATCAGCAGATCATGCAAAGCATCTTATAGAGCTTGAAAAAATGGTAAAAACTACAAAAGAGTCTCTCAAGAAAGATATACCAGAGATGAGTAAGACGATCTGTGTACAATTATCAAAATTTTCTTAAATAGTTATAGATATATCGGATTTATATATAAATTTGGGATAAGAATAGGATATTTTATGTTTAACATTTTAAAATCTTTTATAGTATTTATGTTTTTAATAGCTCCAACGTATGTATTTGCATCAGCGGGTGGCGAGCTTGATTGGGCGGGTTTATACTGGCGTATAGCTATGTTTACTCTTTTCGTTATTATCTTAGTTTTCGCTATCGGTAAAAAAATATCAGGTATGACGGCTAGTCGTAGAGATAGTATCGTAAACGCTTTGCACCGTGCAGAGATAGGATTAGATGAGGCTAATATACGTTTAGAAGAGCATCGTATAAAAATGAATAAATTAGATTCAGAGCTTGGTGAGCTTAGCAAAAACGCTAAAGATGCTGCTAAGATTGAGATGGACAATCTACTTGCAGAAGCAGGTAAGCAGATTGAGTTCATGCGTGAAAAATCTAAAGCTACGATGGACAATGAAGTTTTAAAAGCGATCACAGATATTCGTAAAGGTATCGTATTAGAGTCGATAGATAAAGCAGAAGTTCTTCTTAAGAAAGAGATAAAAGCAGATAAAAACAGAAAAATAGATATGAATTATATTAAAAATATAGGAAATTAATAAGAGAATATATGAAAAATAGAGTTTTATCAAAAAGATACGCTGAAGCATTATTTGATGAGTTAAAAACAGCTCCTTTGAAGAAGAAGGTTTTAGCAGAGATGGATTTAATTTCATTGATGTTATCAGAGTCGGCTGATTTTAAGCGTTTAGTTTATAATCCGATGATATCAGTAAGCGACAAATCTAATGTTTTCAGAGCGCTTTTCAAGGCGAAAAAGATGAATGATCAGTTTTTAAATCTTACATTGATTTTGATTGAGAACAATCGTCTATCTTTATTAGCATCAATTCCAGAGTATTTTAAATCAAAAATGATAGAGTCGCAAGGTGAGGTACTGGTTGATGTTACATATGCGACTAAACCGACACCGACGATTAAGAAAGATATAGAGAAAAGATTAACAGACTTAACTAAGAAAAAAGTTCTTGTTAATGAACAGATAGATGCAACATTAATAGCAGGTGTAAGAATTCAATATGGTTCTATTCTTTACGATGCAACGGTTAAGGCAGCGTTAGATGAGATGAGAGAGAATTTCTCATAATTATTTGTAAAATTAGATTATTTTGTAAGAAAGTTATTACTATTATTTTAAATAAGATAAAAATAAATTACCTCGATAGGAGTTTAGCTTTATGCGTATAAAAGCGGAAGAGATCAGTCAAATTATTCGTACCCAGATCAAGAATTTTGATAAAATGGTATCGAAAAAAGAGGTTGGAACAGTTATCAGTACTGGAGACGGTATTGCAAAAGTTTATGGTTTAGAAGGAGTTATGGCTGGTGAGCTAGTAGAGTTACCGGGCAAACTTTTTGGTATGGTTCTAAACTTAGAAGAAGATAGTGTTGGTATCGTTGTTATGGGTGATGCCTCTTCATTAAAAGAGGGAGATACTGTTAAACGTACAGGTAGAATTGCTTCAGTTCCAGTAGGTCCAGAGCTTATCGGTCGAGTTGTTGATGCGTTAGGTCAACCTATTGATGGTAAAGGCCCTATTAAGACTAAGAAAACAGATGTAATTGAAAAAGTTGCACCTGGAATTATTCTTCGTAAGCCAGTTAATCAACCGGTACAAACGGGTATAAAAGCGATTGATGCGATGATACCTATCGGTAGAGGGCAGAGAGAGTTAATCATCGGTGATAGACAAACTGGTAAAACAGCTATCGCTATAGACACTATAATAAATCAGAAAGGTCAAGATTTAATATGTGTATATGTTGCGATCGGTCAGAAGAGATCGACTGTTGCACGTGTTGTTCAAACCTTAGAGAAACATGGAGCGATGGAGTATACTATCATCGTTGCAGCTACAGCATCAGATCCATCACCGTTACAATTTATGGCTCCACTTGCAGGTTGTACGATGGGTGAGTATTTTAGAGATAACGGTCAACACGCACTACTTATATATGATGATCTATCTAAACATGCTGTTGCGTATCGTCAGATGTCGTTACTATTAAGACGTCCTCCGGGAAGAGAGGCGTATCCGGGAGATGTTTTCTATCTTCACTCAAGATTACTAGAGCGTGCTGCTAATATGTCAGATGAGATGGGTGGTGGTTCATTAACTGCGTTACCGATTATTGAGACACAAGCGGGAGATGTTTCTGCATATATTCCTACGAATGTTATATCTATTACAGATGGACAGATTTTCTTAGAGACAGATCTATTTAACTCAGGTTTCAGACCAGCGGTTAATGCGGGTATATCTGTATCAAGAGTTGGTGGAGCAGCACAGATCAAAGCTATGAAACAGGTAACAGGAAGATTAAGATTAGATCTTGCAGATTATCGTGCAACTGTAGCATTTGCACAGTTCGGATCAGATTTAGATGCGTCAACACAAGCGCAGTTAACGCGTGGTAGTAGAATGATGGAACTTTTAAAACAGAGTCAATATAAGCCAGTTAAAGTTGAAGAGCAGGTTGCAATATTTTTCGCTGGTATTAACGGATTTATGGATGATGTTCCATTGAACAAGATAGCTAAATTTGATGAAGAGTATATAAAATTTCTTAAAACAACTAAGACAGGTATTCTTGAAGCAATTGTTAAGAATAAAACTATTTCGGATCAGCTTTCAGATAAGATGAAAGAGGCGTTGAAGAAGTTTAAAGGTCAGTTTATTTAATAGTTACAATTAATCAGCTTATATAGAATTTATGGTGATTTTTTTATCATGAGGATTTAGTGAATGGCAAATACAAGGGATATTAAACGTAAGATAGTATCTGTTCAGAATACGCAGAAGATAACCAAAGCGATGAAAATGGTATCGGCTGCGAAGATGCGTCGTGCAGTTGAGAATATGTACACTGGCAGAGCTTATACAGATAAATTAAAAAGTTTAGTTATCGAGCTTCGTCGCAGATTAAAAGAGGACTCATCACATCCATATTTAACCGATAGAAAAGAAGTTCGTAACGTTGGTCTTCTTGTTGTAAACTCTGATAAAGGTTTATGTGGTGCATTCAATTCAAGTGTTGTTAAGATGGCGAATGAGTTTATCTGTAAACAGTTAGCTGATGGCAAAACGGTTAAGTTATACATTGTTGGTAAAAAAGCGTTTGATTATTTTAAGAACAGACAAGCAGATAATATAAAAGCATCGTGGATAAGTTTCGGTGGTAAATACACTTATTCAAATGTATCATTAGTTACCTCAAACATGATCTCGGATTTCGAGTCAGAGGATATTGATGAAATTTATATGGCGTACAATAAATATGAATCAACAGCAACTCAGACAACGACTTTAGATAAAGTTTTACCAGTTGATATTAGTTCAATTGAAACAACGGAAGATAAAGAGTCGGAGAAAGCTACAGTACTAGATTTTATATTTGAACCGAGTAAAGAGAGTATATTGGAAGATATATTACCGAAATATATTAACACTGTATTGTATCAGAGTATGTTGGAGTCAGCAGCAGGTGAGCATAGTGCTAGAATGGTTGCTATGGAGAGTGCTACTCAGGCAGCGGGTGATATGATTAAGCGTCTTGTTGTTTATTACAATAAAGCAAGACAGGGTGCTATTACGAAAGAGTTATTAGATATCGTTAATGGTGCTGAAGCGTTAAAATAACCAAGTTATTTGTGCTAGGTTGTTGGGGCTAGGTTTGGCGTTGTAGACGGTTCATAGCATAGTTCACAGTTGGCTAGGTTACTTTGTAAACAGTGTATAGAGTATAGTTCACAGTTGGCTAGGTTACTTTGTAAACAGTGTATAGAGCATAGTTCACAGTTGGCTAGGTTACTTTGCAAACAGTGTATAGAGTATAGTTCACAGTTGGCTAGGTTGGATTGTAGACGGTTCATAGCATAGTTCACAGTTGGCTAGTTGTTATAGTTCGCAAGTTAGACTGGTTTAGTTAAGTTGAACGAGTTTAGTTTATAAACGATGAGTAACTTAGTTTCATAAGTTGGGTATAGTTTAGTTTATAAATAATGCAGAACATTAGTTAATAGTAGTTATTAAACGAGCATAATTTAGTTTATGATAGTTTGTTAGATAGTATATTTAGTTTATAATTAATTTAAAAGATTGTATATGATTAGGAGATTTCCATGGCAGAAAAGTTCGGTAAGATTGTTCAGATAATCGGTCCTGTTGTAGATGTTAAGTTTACTGACGTTAAATTACCTTCAATCTATAATGCATTATCAATTGAGGATAAAGCTCATAAACGCACTTTGATATGCGAAGTTGCACAGCATTTAGGTGAGGATACAGTAAGAGCTGTGTCGATGGCGTCAACAGATGGTCTAGTACGTGGGATGAAAGTTGAAGATACTGGTGGTCCGATCACCGTACCAGTTGGAGAAGAAGTTTTAGGACGTATTCTTAATGTTATTGGAGAACCAGTTGATGGTGGTCCAGCGATAAAAAGTAAGAAAAGACGTGCAATTCACCAACCTACACCGTTGTTAGAAGAGCAAGAAACATCAACAGAAATTCTTGAAACAGGGATTAAAGTTATAGACCTTTTAGAGCCATATACTAAGGGTGGTAAAACAGGATTATTTGGTGGAGCAGGTGTTGGTAAAACAGTTGTTATCATGGAATTAATTCACAATATCGCACAAGAACATGGTGGTTATTCGGTTTTTGCTGGAGTTGGAGAGAGAACAAGAGAAGGAAACGATCTTTTCTTAGAGATGACAGAATCAAAAGTTATCGATAAAGTTTCTCTAGTATACGGACAGATGAACGAATCTCCTGGAGCGAGAATGAGAGTTGCATTATCAGCACTTTCAGTTGCAGAGCATTTTAGAGATGAAGGTAAAGATGTACTTTTATTTGTAGATAATATATTCAGATTTTCACAAGCAGGATCAGAGGTTTCGGCTTTACTAGGTCGTATGCCATCAGCGGTTGGTTATCAGCCAACCCTAGGAACAGAGATGGGTGAGCTTCAAGAGCGTATCACATCAACTAAGAAAGGTTCGATCACATCAGTTCAAGCTGTATATGTTCCAGCGGATGATCTTACAGATCCAGCACCTGCAACAACATTTGCTCACCTTGATGCGACAACAGTTTTATCAAGAGCGATTTCAGAGATGGGTATATATCCTGCGGTTGATCCCCTAGATTCAACATCAAGAATTCTTGATCCTATATATATCGGTGAAGAGCATTACAACACAGCAAGGGGTGTTCAGGCTATCCTTCAAAGATATAAAGAGTTACAAGATATCATTGCAATTCTAGGTATGGAAGAGTTATCAGAAGAAGATAAAGCGACTGTTAATAGAGCAAGAAAAATACAGAAATTTTTATCACAGCCGTTCCATGTAGCAGAGCAGTTTACAGGTCAAGCTGGTAAATATGTGAAACTTGTAGATACGATTAGAAGTTTCAAAATGATACTAGAAGGTAAATGTGATAACATCCCTGAGCAAGCGTTTTATATGAAGGGTGATATTGATGAAGTTATAAAAGGCTATAACGAGTCTAAAAAGTAGATATTAGGATTGATATATTATGATAAAAAAACTTTATATTGAGGTTATCTCTCCTATGGCTACGGTGTTTACAGGCGAGGTAGATGAAGTAGTTGCTGTAAATGAGATAGGCGAGTTTGGTGTTTTGAAAGATCATGCACCGTTTTTTACCTCACTTAAATTAGGTGAGTTGAGATTGAGAGATGATGATAAACATGAAAGGTTTGTCATCTCGGGTGGATTTTTCAAAGTTTCAGATAATAATGTTACAGTTCTTACAGAAGTTTGTGAGAATGTTAAAGAGATAGATATTAAAGTTGCAGAAGGTAAAATCATTGAGTTACAAACTAAACTTGAAGATGATACGTTAAGTAAAAATGATATTATCTTATTTAACTCAGAAATCGCATTTAACACAGTAGCTATTGAAACTGCTACAAAATATAAATAGCTGTAATTTAGTGAGCTTATGAAACGATTATTAACAGGAATTATGTTATCATTTAGTTTATTTCTATCTGGTTGTGGAAACGAGTATTTAGAAGATTTAGATGATATACAGGCTCTTGTTGATAGTGCTTATGCACGTGTTAATCAGTTTGGAGTTAATTTATCTATATTGGCTATAAAAGATATTACTGACTCTATTACAACTGAAGATTACTGGGTTCCTACGGATAAAATCATTCCTGTGG
>CAMRDM010000056.1 GCA_947041225.1 uncultured Deferribacteraceae bacterium
CGAGATTAACTGGATTATTGTTACCGTAGATAGATTTGAAATCGATATAGTTAAATTTTGACGTAGTGGCTAATTGATCCCATATTTTATCAGCAGATATAAATATGTTCTCATCAAACTCTAGTTTTAAGCGATCGGCATCTGATGATAATATATCTTCATATCTAATTCCACCTTGACGGTATGATATAAATATCGGTGAAGAATTTTCTTTATCTGTATCCGTATCTAAGCTAGACCCAGTTGACGAGTTTATTTTTGACGTAGCAGTTGCTTGACTAACCTCAGTTAATGAATTTTCTTTATGCGTATCTTGGTTAAGCCCAGTTAATGAATTTTCTTTATCTGTATCCGTATCTAAGCTAGACCCAGTTGACGAGTTTATTTTTGACATAACTTTAATTAAATCCAACTATATGTACAGTTATTTTGAGAGTTTTTCAATTTCTTTTAAAACCTCTTCAACATCTTTACCGTGCATAAGACAGCCTTTCTCTAAACTCTCTTTTTGTACGCCCATACATGTATAGCAACCCATATTATGTTTATCGAAAACATCTTTTGAACCGGGGACGGTCTTTAATATCTCTGCAATTATAGTATCTTTTGTGATTTTCATAGCTTTTCCTAAACGAAATAGTATGAGTTAGAGTAACACCTATATAGTGTAAAATCAAGCAGTAAAATAAGCTATTAACATATAATAAATACGCTTTTAATATATTTATTTTATTAAAAGTTGCTTAAAGGTGATTTTTTACTTGATATTTAATGTAAATAGAGTATTATTACTTTCTGTTTAATTTACGTCAGGAGGTGGATGAATAATGTCTAGACGTTGTGATATCTGTGGAAAAGGACCATTATATGGTAATAAAATTAGTAAAAGCCATAATGTAAGTAAAAGAGTTTGGTATCCGAACATTCAAAGTGTTAGAGCTGTTCAACAAGATGGCACTAAATTGAAGTTAAAAGTTTGTACTAAATGTATTAAGGCTGGAAAAGTTAAGAAAGCTTAATTTTATATTTTATATAAGTATGCTTATTCATAATACACATACTTATATAAAGTATCGGGCTTACTGTAAAAACTTTTGAACATCTAAATCTTTATATATACTACATATATAAAGTTCCTTGCAATATCCTTTAACATTTTAGTTTTTTGTAACTGCACTTAATTATAGATATAGAGATTATACCTATAGGATTTAAGTGTGTCTAAATATAGAGTATCTAAAAGGTTTCTAACTTATAAATCTGTTGTAAATTATTGTTATTGTTTTTTGTCTAGGTATTTATATGGAATAATTGAGAAAAAAGTAATTGATAAAATAATTAGAAATTTAAAATTTAAAAAGTGATTAAAAAAAGTACGCATACAAATATAAAGCAAGTGCTAATATTTTTGTACACGTACAAATCTAATGTATAGAATTTTTAATTTTAATTTTAATTTTTAAATATATTAAAGTTTAAATCCTTGTTTCTTATAAGACTCTATCTGTTCAATATAGATAGGTTTGCTGTAATAGGTTGAAACGAACTTACTCCAAGTAAGATCGGGTATACCTTTACTAGCATACGTCTCTTTTATTTTAACATCGTACTTATCAACAAGTTCGTCGAATACAGATTTATCGTAACTATTATCGTGAAGGAAAGTTTTAAGAGGTAATCTAGGAGTTTCAAATATAGCAACGCCTTCATCGAGATAACCTATAGCTAATCCTGCTATCGGATATGTATATTCTGGTAGTTCAAATATTTCGATGATCTCTTTTACAGATGTTCTAATTGCACCAACTGCAACAGAACCTAATCCTTCATTTGCTACTGCGACGGTTGCAGCTTCTATTGCGATACCAACATCTACAGCACCGATTAGTAGAGCTTCTAAAGAGTCTTGAATTTTCATCTCAACTTTCTCTTTTTTCATCACACGATCTATCTTATTAAAATCCATTACGAATAATAGAAAGATAGGAGCTTTTTTTATAAAACTCATCCCTCTACCAGATGATTTAGAGACTGTTGCTTCATATAGGAAATCTTTTTTCTTCTGATCGGTAACAACTATTATTGAGTACTGTTGTCCGTTAGCGTAATTTTGTGAACAGATAGTTGCTTTATAAATATTGTGTAAAACTTCTTTAGGGATCTCTTTATCGCTAAACTTTCTTATACTCCCTCTGTGAGTGAGTAGATCTAATGTATCTTTCATGCCTTTCTCCTTGTGAATAATATGCTGAAAATATTACGAGTTTTATGTTGCTTGAAACGGTGTTACGTTATTTCTATAATTAATTATGTTGTTGATAATTTTTTGACTACTTTATATTGATTAAAAACTTTGCCACTTACAGCCGTAGATTATTTTCTTGCAGTGATAAATATTCTATCGCAGAATTTTTTAATTCTAAGATCTTTATACCCTTGCATTACAGCTATATTATTATACCCTACAGATCGTAAAATATCTACGATTATATTTTCATCGTAATACCTTTCCACTATCTGTGCATCACCACGAATCCAGTTAGAATCTTCTTTCATAAACATTGTTATGTTGTAGATTAATTTCTCTTCTTTTTCATCGTAGTAAGCGTTATTGATAAAGACATTTGTATCCTCAACAACCGAGAACGAACAATCTGCAACAGTGATAGATGATTTATAAGAATTGATATCAAATACAAATATAGCATCATCTTTAAGATGTTCGTAAACTTTTCTAAAAGCGATCTCTAAATCTTCCACAGTTAATAGATGATTCATAGAATCAAGCAGTGATATTATCGCATCGAACTTAACACCTAAATTTAACTCTCTTACATCAGATTGAATAAAGTTTACAGTTGGAGCGTTAATATTAGCGTATGAGAGCATAGATGCTGATCCATCTACCCCCATCACATCGTATCCGAGTTTAGATAGTTCATGAGATACATTTCCTGTTCCACAGCATAAGTCTAATATTTTTGCATCAGCTTTTATATATGGAAAAAGAATTCTCTCTAACGCTTTAACCATAGTTAGAGGGTATCCTATCGTCCAGTATTTATTATAAAAATATGCGAAAAAATCGTAATCAGAGTAAGAAAATTGTTTCATTTTAATTAATACCTAAATCTATTATTTTAATTTTAAACTGTTTTATTTAACATATAAAAATGATTTACAGGGCCAGATCCTGCACCTATATTCATATCAACACCGTACTTTAAAGATTCGGTAATATACTTTTTAGATAAAGCAATTGCATCATAAAGATTATGCTCTCTTGCTATATTAGTTGCAATAGCTGCAGAGTATGTACACCCCGTTCCATGAGTATTTTTTGTATCAATACGCAGATCTTTAAACTCTTTAAAAGTTGTGCCATCGTATAATATATCTGTAGAGTATTTATTATCTGCATGTCCACCTTTGATAAGAACATTTTTTGCACCTTGTGAATGGATTATCTTTGCAGCCTCTTTAATTGTTTCATCACTATTGATAGTTATGTTAGATAAAATTTCAGCCTCAGGAATGTTCGGAGTAATAAGCATAGATAGAGGTAGTAGATATTTTTTCAAACTCTCAATCGCATCACTTTTAAGAAGAGTATCGCCTGATGTTGCAACCATAACAGGATCGAACACATAGTTTGTAATTTTATATTCAGTTATTTTTTCAGCTATTAATTTTATTATATCAGTTGATGCAACCATTCCAGTTTTTACAGCGTCAGTACCTATATCAGATAACACAGCATCAAGCTGAGTTTCTATAGATTTTAATGATAGCTCTTCGATATATGTTACACCTAAAGTGTTCTGCGAGGTGATAGCGGTTATAACAGATGTTGCAAATCCACCGCACGCCGATATAGATTTTATATCAGCTTGTATACCAGCACATCCACCAGAATCTGATCCAGCGATAGTTAATACTTTTTTAATCATTTAAATTCTCCAGAATTTAATAATATAATTATTGATACTTTTTTAATTATTCACACATACTGTAACTCGATATAGAGTAAGTAACTACTCCTAATCTTCCATCCCTAAAGTATAATCTATATCCACAACTTTATTGAAAAACAGTTTATCACTTTTATGTATAGGTGTTAAACTTTTAAATCCGTTTAAACTTCTTAAAGATGCTATCAGTTCAAATGATGGTTTAATATTATATTTTGCAGGAAGTGCAAGAGTTGTACTAAATTTATCTTTCTCCTCAATAAAAAGTTTTACAGGCATTTTACCGGGATGTTCAGCAAGTACTGTGTTTAATTTATTACTATCTGTATCACTTTTTTGAAGATTGAAATTTATAGATATAGCGCCTAACTCTTTTTCGATAGCGTCAGTGATATCTAAAACTTCATCGACTAAAACGGTCCCTCTTGATGAGACATTATCAGAGTTGTTCGATACTCTTCCTTTAACTGTTAGTAGTTCATTTTTCTCTAATAGGTTTTGGTATTTAGAGAACTGTCTTGAAAAGAGTATAAGTTCGATATCGCTATCAAGTCCAAGCAATCTAACGACCGCCATTTTCTGCATTTTTTTAGTCATTTTAATCTGTACAGAGTCGATCATTCCAGTTATAAGCACAGCTGTATCGTGAGCGTATGATTTGATCGATAGAAAGTTTTCACTTATAAGAGATATAATAGGTTCAAGCTCTTTAAGAGGGTGATCGGATATATATATACCAGTTAATTCTCTCTCTTTTTCAAGAAGTTCTTTCTTAGGCATTTCATCAATTTCGTTATAGAATTCTACTTCATCTTCATCGACCTCAATAAAATCTTCAATAGTAGAAATCCCTTTAGCTTTAAGTTTAGCAGAGTGGTTTGCACCTTGTAGACACTCTTCATATATACTTAAATGTTGCGATCTAAATTTATTGAAACAATCGAGTGCACCAGCTAAGATTAGAGACTCAACTGTTTTTTTATTTAAAGCTTTAGAATCCAATCTTTTACACATCTCATATATGCTACTGAATTTACCGTTTTTTTCACGTTCAGTTACGTAGCTATCAATTATATTTGCACCAACATTTTTTATAGCAGAAAGTGCGAAACGCATACCGTGTTCCTCTTCATCGTACCTAAAATCTATGAAGCTATGATTGATACTAGGGATAAGAATTTTATATCCTAAATTTTCAGCATCTTTAAGATGTTTAATAAGATCATCTGATGCATCAATATCACTTGTTAAAAGTGCAGCTATATATTGATTAGGAAAATGTTTTTTCAGGTACGCAGTCTGATACGCTATTAATGAGTAAGCAGCAGAGTGACTTTTATTAAATCCGTACTCAGCAAACTGAGCCATAAGATCGAATAACTCTTCAGCTTTTTTCATATCAAATCCGAGTTTCTGTACACCTATAATGTTCTCTGCTTCTAATCCGTAGAGAAATTTATTTTTTTCAAGTGCCATAATATCAGCTTTCTTTTTACCCATTGCACGACGCAAAGTATCGGCTGCACCAAGTGAGTATCCACCGATCGTTCTTGCTATCTGCATTACCTGTTCTTGATAAACAATAACGCCGTAAGTTTCTTCTAAGTACGGTTTGATCTCATCAAACAGATATACGATTTTCTGTCTACCATGTTTTCTTTCAACGAAATCATCGAGCATACCACTGTTGATAGGACCTGGACGGTATAGAGCGTTCGCAGCGATTATATCTTCAAAAACAGAAGGTTTAAGTTTCTCAAGTAGGTTTCTCATACCATCACTCTCAAGCTGAAAAACACCTATTGACTCGCCTCTACTCAACATATTATATACAGCTTTATTATCTAGCGGTATATTTTTTATATCAAAATCTTTATCGACGTCTTCTTTTATACGTCTTATGGCGTTATCTATTGTTGTTAAGTTTTTTAATCCTAAGAAATCGAATTTAATTAATCCAACTTTCTCTGCAGTATCTTTTTCAAACTGGATTATAACCTCTTTGTTAGGCCCTTTAGCAAGAGGAGCATAGTTATCAATTTTATCATCAGCTATGATAACACCTGCTGCGTGAAGTCCTACTTGACGTATTAATCCTTCAATTTTTTTAGCGTATTTTAAAACTTGTCCTGTTCTATCTATCTCATTAAAAGTTCTTTCAAGCGATGGGTCAGAATCGAAAGCTTTCTCAAATGTTGATGTTCCAAACGGGATAAGTTTAGATAGTTTATCGTACTCTGCAACAGATAGTCCTAAAGCTCTACCTATATCTCTAATAGCGTTACGAGGTTTAAGTGTAGAGAAAGTTACGATCTGTGAAACTCTATCTGTACCGTATTTTTGAGTTACATAATCTATAACTTCAGCTCTTCCTTTAATACAGAAATCTATATCGAAATCGGGCATAGACTCTCTTTCAGGATTTAAAAATCTCTCAAAAAGTAGATTATATTTTAATGGATCGATATCGGTTATACCTAGCGAATAAGATACTAACGAGCCAGCACCAGATCCTCTACCAGGACCTACAGCTGTTCCTATTTTTAGAGCGTGTTTAACGAAATCTTGAACGATTAGAAAGTAACTATCGAAACCTTTATCTATAATAACAGTTAATTCTTGTTGAAGCCTTTCTCTATATTTATCAAATTCAGATGGATCAACAATCTCTAAACGTTTATTAAGCCCTTCGGTTGAAAGTCTTCTTATATGAGTTTCAGGATCTTCACCATCTTCTGATATAAATATAGGTAGATGAAGTTTTCCGAACTCTATTTTAACGTTACACCTTTCAGCGATCTTAACAGTATTTTCAATAGCTTCAGGGATATAATGAAAATCTTCAATCATTTTTTCAGGTGATTTAAGGTATAGTTCAGATGAGTATTCAGCTATATCTTTATCTGCTGCTCCAACATTGTCGCTATCATCAAGTGTATCGGTTGCTTTGCTACTAAATCTATTTGATAGTTGTATACGCATTAAGATATTATGAAACTCATGATCTTCTTTATTAAGATAGTGACAATCGGCTGTTGCAACAAGAGGGATACCTGTCTCTTTAGAGATAGCTATTAGTTGTTTATTGACGATTGTTTGCTCGCCTATACCGTTCTCTTGGAGTTCTAGGAAAAAATTTCCATCTCCCATGATACGATTATATTCGATAGCCATATCACGAGCTGCTTCATAGTTTTTAGAGAATATAGTTCTAGGGATTTCTCCACCTAAACAAGCAGATAAAGCTATAATACCTTCGCTATATTTCTCTAAAACCTCTTTATCAATTCTAGGTTTATAGTAAAACCCTTCAAGAAATCCTATCGATGAAAGTTTATATAGATTTTGTAATCCGATATCATTTTCAGCAAGCAGAACAAGATGATAACTAGATTGCGTTCCTCTTGGATAATCTTTTTTAAGTCTATCACTTGGAGATATATAAAACTCTGATCCGATAATAGGTTTAATACCTCTAGCTTTTAATGTTTTATAGAAATCAACAACGCCGTACATAGCACCGTGATCGGTTATAGCACAAGAGTCCATACCGAGTTCTATTAATCTATCTGCTAGTTCGTCTAATTTTATAGCTCCATCAAGTGCAGAGTATTTTGTATGTAAATGTAGATGTGTAAATTTGCTCATCTGTTTTTAGTTCCTCAATTTTAAATAAAAGTTTTGTTGCTATAAAAGGTGTATATAAAGGTAGTGATAGTATGGAGCATAGATTATTAAATCATCTAACAATCTCATCTCGTTTTAGATAATATTTTTATCTCTTTACGATACTGTTCAAAATGGCGATGTTTATATTATTCTTGATAGTAGCTACAATCATAAAACTCATCTATATAACGGTTAACTTTATCATGAAAATTGTAGTCATACAATAATAGACCAAACAATAACCTCTGCTAATAGAGATATAATTAAAATAATTATACTGTACCTTAAGCACCTTTCTGAAGTTTTACTACTTTTTAATTAACAGCTTTCCACATCAATTCCATGTTGTCTAAACACTTCTGATACATCTTTAAAAGAACTCCCACTCATTAATGCAACTTTTTTAAGATTTGGAAACTGTAGAATTTCTTCACTGGTAATATCGTTAATATCAAAAAAACCATCTTCTCCAGTCCATAGAGGAGCGATGTTCATATATATGTCGTTACCACCATCCATATCAATACTTTCAACATATTTATCAAATCTTTTAGGGATAGCTAATTCTCTAAAATAATCAATAACAGCAGGAATAGGCTCTTCACTGTCTATATCAATTTCTTCATCACCGTATTGCTCAGCAAATTTATATATATCAAAAGGTGTTATTAACTTAAGTTTATACATTAGCACTTCTAGAACTGCCAACTTAAATTCAAAACACTGAAATATAAGAAACTCTTCTTCCAGTTTTTTATCTGAAGCGTTATTTGTATTAGCTATAGTATTATTTTTTACTATAGTATCGTTTCCTACAAGATATTGTATTATTTTTTTAGATTTAGTTAGCGATGTTGCTGTAAGACCGTCTTTATTTTGTATATTAATATCAGCACCATTATCTGCTAAATATTTTACTGTTTCAAAATATCCTTCTTCTGAAGCTCGCATTAATGCTGTATAACCATTTTCATCTTGATCGTTAAGAGATGCTCCTTTTCCTATTAAATACTCTACTATTTTATTATATTTATTTGCTGAAGCCTCAATTAATGCTGTTGTACCACGTATACCATTAATATTAATATCAGCACCATTATCAATAAGATATTTTACTTGATTGAGATTGTTACTACTTGAGGCATAAAACAACACTGTAATACCCTCATCATCTTTAACATTAACGTCAGCACCGTTTTTAACAAGATACTCTACTATTTCTGAATGGGAGGTGCTTTTTGAAGCATAGAGTAATGCCGTAGAAGCCTTATTATCTTTCAAATCAATTAAGGCGTTGTTTTCTACAAGGGTTTTTACGACCTCTATACTGTTTACCATTGCAGCACACATGAGTGCAGTATAACCATGTTTATTCTGAAAATTAATACTAGCTCCACTATCTATAAGATATTTTACTATCTCAATATGTTTTCTACTTGAAGCATATAATAACGCTGTATTTCCGCTTTCATCTTCAGAATTGACATTATCTCCATTTTCTATACATCGTTGTACACCAACTAAATCTCCATCGTTTGAGTATTCAACTAATTTTTCACTCATTTTTCCTTCCTCAAAAGTATTTATATAATATAAAGTTATTTACTATGAACTATTTCCTACTACCTTTGTTTATTAATCCCTCAATTTTAAGTAAAAGTTCATGTGCAGTAAAAGGGGTATATATATAGTTAAGATCATTTTTTAATGATATATCATCTGTTAAAGTAAGTTTATTTTTATATAGAACTAAATCATCTTTACAACTTTCTACTATAATTATATCGTATAGATCAAGTTGTAGATTTTTACGATCAACTACCTCACTATTAATATTTCTTAAATTTAGAAAGGTTTTAATAGCGATGGCAAGATCTTCTTCTATAATATATATACCAATGTTCATAAACACTGTTATGATATTATGAAATATAGTTTTTTGCAATTATTAAAAAAATAAACAGATAGGTAAATTATGAAACAGATAGATATATCAATCGCAGGAATGAGTTGTGCTGCTTGTGTAAATAGAGTTGAGAAAGTTATATCAAAAGATAAAACAGTTGTTTCTGTATCGGTAAGTCTTGCAACAAATCGTGCTATGATTATCGTGAACGATGATACAGATGTTGAATCTATCTTTGAAGCGATAAGAAAAGCAGGTTTTACACCATCATTAGATGATATAGTTGATAGTTCTAAAGGTAGAAAGTTATTTAGAAGATTTATAGTAACTCTCCCGTTTAGTATAATTGTTTTTGTTCTATCTATGGGTTCGATGATAATTGATTTCAACGTTCCACACTCTGGATTTATACAGTTTATGTTATCAGCAGTTGTACTTTTCTACGGTGGATATCCGTTCTATATTCCAGCATTTAAGAAACCGTTAAGTTCTGGTATGAACTCACTTGTAACGCTTGGAACTTTTACAGCGTTTATATATTCAACAGTGTTACTACTGTTAGGTAGATCGCATCATGAATTATATTTTGAGTCATCAGCTATTATAATAACATTTCTACTATTAGGAAGATCGTTAGAAGATAGAGCAAAACGAGATGTATCTAAGGAGATTAACTCATTAATAAGTTTATCGCCTAAAAGAGCTACAGTTATTATTGATGGAGATCAGATTGAGAGAAGTATATCGGATATAGGTGTAGATGATATAATTATTCTAAAAGCAGGAGATACTGTTCCAACAGACGGCGAGATTATCAACGGACATTTAGTTATTGATGAGTCGTTATTAACAGGTGAATCAAAACCTATCAAGAAAGAGTTGAGCGATAAAATTTATACAGGTACGATCGTTGTTAACGGATCAGCAACTTATAAATCGTTAAAATTAGGTAAAGATACAGTGCTTGCATCAATTACAAAATCTGTTCTTGAAGCCTCTATGCATAAAGCCTCTATTGAGCGGTTAGCTGATAAGATATCATCTATATTTACTCCAGCAGTTTTATCGATAGCTGTGATAACCTTTATCTTCTGGTTTATATCAACAGGATCTATCACCTTGAGTATTATCCCGTTTGTGTCAATTTTAGTTATAGCTTGTCCATGTGCATTAGGTTTAGCTATTCCAACTGCTATAATAGCAACTGTTGGCAGAGCTGCAAAGGAGGGGGTATTAATTAGGAACGGTGAGATTTTAGAACGTGCAAAAGATATCAATACAGTTGTGTTTGATAAAACAGGAACATTAACTGATGGTAAGTTTGAAGTTCGCAGTTTTGATATCTATAACGGTTTTGATGAGAAAAAAGTTAGATCATTACTGTTACTAGTTGAAAACAAATCAGAACATTTTATAGCAAGATCGATAGTATCATATTTAGAGATTGAGAGTAGTCTTGATAAGTTTAACGATATAGATGTTGAACATTATGAAAATATCGCAGGACAAGGAGTAATGGCAACAGTTATGGGAGAGGAGGTTATTATCGGTAACGAACTACTACTTCTCAATAATGATGTTGATATATCTGTGTTAGATACAAATGATAATGAGACAGATGATACAACTGTTTATATCGCAGTAGATAGTAAATTAGCAGGTAGAATATTATTAGGTGATAGACTTAGAGATAACGCTGTAGATTTAATTAATGGATTAAAAGAGTTATCGATTGAGGCTGTAATATTATCAGGCGACAACCATAACTCTGTTAAAAAGATTGCAGATAGTTTATGTATAAATAATTATTATCATAGTGTATCGCCTCATGATAAATTTACGATTATATCTAATTTTCAAGAAGCAGGCAGAAAGGTTGCTATGGTTGGAGATGGTATAAATGATTCTATAGCGTTATCGAAGGCAGATATAGGTTTATCGCTAGGATCAGCAACAGATATAGCGATCAATTCAAGCGATATAATGATTATTAGAAATGAACTTATAAAGATTTTATTTACTGTAAGAGTTGCAAAACGATCAGCAGTGATAATAAGAGAGAATTTATTTTTAGCATTTATTTATAATGTTATAGCGATCCCAGTTGCAGCAGGGGTGTTGTACCCTATAACAGGTACGATGCTTAATCCAGCGATAGCAGGTATAGTGATGGCGTTATCCTCAATCACAGTTATATCTAACTCACTTAGATTAAAACTTTTTAAGTAGATTAGCGTGATTAGATTAGATTAAATACAGTTTATAAAATTAATGAGAGTGGGGAGGAGCTATGTTTTATTTTTTTAAAAGCAAGATGTTTATACGAGTAAGATAAATAATATATTTATTAAAATGTGTAGTTCCTTTTCGAGTAAATACTTATAATGAGATAAGTTTATTGTCAGAGAAGTTAATAGATATTTTAAAGAAAATTCAAGAAGTGTCAAAGTAGTAAACAGAGCCAACGCTTAAGTGATTAGTAACTGTAACGATTTACTTTAATTATATGTAAAAAGATCCCCTTTAATAATTTAAAGAGGATTTTTTATATTTATGTTTTATGTTTATTTTATTGCGTTACTGTAAAAATTATGAATTATAATTATGTGTAGTAAGTTTACTAACCAAACCCACTAACCTAACTAAGCCCACTTACACACGAATAAAAAAAACAGTTAATTTATTTCGTTATCACTATGAGTGGTAAGTTGAGTATTGATCTAACAATACCACTATAAGTCTTAGAGTTCATAATATTAAATAAATCTATCAAAGATAGTGAAGTTCTAACATCTGATGAAAAAAGTATCTCAGATGAGTTCTCTATAAAATCATATAAACTAGTCAACTGTCTATATTGATTACTGATAGGTTGGTATTTAGACATCACAGTTTTCAATCTATAAAGAGCAACTTCTTTCCCTTGTAAAAGATCGTAGCCTCTACTATTAGAGTAACTGCGTATAACTTCATTAATAATTCCATCGTTAACAAAACCTACTCTTAACCTATCGAAACTATTATTAAGTAGATCGTGTTTAGTTTCAACATTAGGTATTTCAAACTCAACATTTAACTTTCCTAAATCTTTAATATTAAGTTCAAACTTATGAACGGTTAAGTTTTTATAAGTACTATTATATTTAATCCCCACCGAACCTTTAAAATATAAAGGATTATATCCTAACGTTTCAATTCTTTTACCTAGCATTTTAAATACTGGTGATGAAAGATTTAATTGAGCATTTTCAAATGTAAATACTAAATCAGAAAGCAGGTTCTCTTTAAAACCAATATTAGGTAGATGTATAGTACCGAATTTAGCAACAGTTGAATCTCCGTATATAACGGTTAAATCATTGATACGCAGTTGTTTATTCCAGAAAGTGTATTCAGCTTTAGCGTACGATAGCTCAGTATTTCCACGAACAGATCTAATAGTTGATTTCAGAACAGCGTTCAGCTTATAGTTAGAGTATAGATGTAGCGATATAACCCCAACAGATACGATTACAACAAGAGTAAAGAAAACGATAAGCATTAACTTACCATTACCTTTACTTGTTTTTTTAGCTACCTTACTTTTAACAGCTTTAACACCTTTATCCATAATGAATACCTCGATTAAAATGATTATTAATTATTTTATTTTATATTTAACACAGTAATTATTTTCAAATGCAAGTCGCATTAATTGAGAGTATTGCGTTATACACGATATAGATATAATACGCCACACAAGCTTCAATAGATAGAGAACAAATAGAGTAGTTAATATTATACATATATATGTATTCGTTTTCGTGGGCATAGAACTTACAATAGTATCGTTGTTATCTGTATCTTCACTAATTTTAGTATTGATTGTATGTTTATTAATCACAACACCTCTACTAAATTAGGTATCTATTATTTTATTTGATGCGTAATGCAATATATATTAAGTACAATTATATTAATTTAGAAAAAATATCTATTACTATCACGATTTATGAGTAAATCGTAACATATTGTAATATAAAATATTATAGTTATTACGATATGTTTTCAATACTAAATCATGTTGATTATAGATATAAGTTAATTTTATTGATTATATTGGAAAGTGTCAATAGATTTATGGATATTACTTATTAAATCTGTTTTCACTTTTTTCTTTTAAGTTTTCAATAAGCTCATAAAGTTCAAGTATAGATTTAT
>CAMRDM010000057.1 GCA_947041225.1 uncultured Deferribacteraceae bacterium
AAATACTTATAATAACTTAAATTATTATGACGTGGTAATATACAAATATAAATAACGGATAACTTAAATTGTTATCATGTAGTAATGTATAGTTATAGAAATACTTATAATAACTTAAATTATTATGACGTGGTAATATACAAATATAAATAATAGATAACTTAAATTGTTATCATGTAGTAATGTATAGTTATAGATAACTACATAGGTTGTTTGTAATGATATTGATGCACATAGTGCTCAAACTCATTAATTACAGTATATAAGTTATGAATATAGGAGACACTCTTAAAATTATGAATAAGAAACATCTTTTTACATCAGAGTCTGTAACAGAAGGACATCCTGATAAAATAGCAGATCAAATATCTGATAGTATCCTTGATGCGATGCTAACTGATGATCCTACAAGTAGAGTTGCTTGTGAAACACTTCTAACTACTGGATTGGTAGTTGTATCTGGCGAGATAACTACAAAAACATATGTTGATATTCCAGCTGTTGTTAGAAAAACAATTGAAGAGATAGGATATACTAGAGCGAAGTATGGGTTTGATTATTTAACATGTGGAGTAATTTCTACAATTAATCAACAATCTCCTGATATAGCTATGGGAGTAGATACTGGTGGTGCAGGCGATCAAGGTTTAATGTTCGGTTTTGCGTGTGATGAAACAGAAGAGTTAATGCCGTTACCGATTATGCTTTCACACAAACTATCTATGAAGTTAAGCGAAGTGAGAAAAACAGGTTTACTTGATTATCTTAGACCTGATGGAAAATCTCAAGTAACGGTAGAGTATGATGGATATAAGCCTGTACGAATTGATACAGTTGTTGTTTCAACTCAACACTCACCAGATGTAACACTTGAGAAAATCCATGCAGATATAAAAAAATATGTTATAGAGCCAACATTACCACGTGAGTTATATGATAAAGATGATATCACTCTACATATCAATCCAACGGGTAGATTTGTTGTAGGTGGCCCTATGGGTGATTGTGGATTAACTGGTAGAAAGATTATAGTTGATACTTACGGAGGAATGGGACGTCATGGTGGCGGAGCTTTCTCAGGTAAGGATGCGACTAAAGTTGATAGATCGGCTGCATACGGTGCAAGATGGGTTGCGAAAAATATAGTAGCAGCAGGACTTGCAAAACGTTGTGAAATCCAATTAGCTTATGCGATAGGTGTTGCTCAGCCAGTATCTATTAGTGTTGATACGTTTAATACAGGTGTAATATCAGACACAGCTATATCAACCATAATAGGTAAGGTGTTTGATTTAACACCTAAAGGTTTGATTGAGTCGCTTGATTTAAGAAAACCGATTTTTAAACAAACTGCTGCATATGGGCATTTTGGTAGAGAGATCTTTAATTGGGAAAAAAGAAATAAAGTTGATGAAATTAATTCATTAGCAAAGTTAAGTTAAAAAATAGTAAATTATAATAACTAAATTATACAAAATAGATAATAGATTTGCGAAACAACATTTATATTATCTATTTTATTTAGTAGTGATAATAGTAGCTATATAATTATAGTATAGAGGGAATGCAAATGTCAAAGAGTCACGATATAAAAGATATCAATCTTGCAGATTTAGGAAAAAAACGTATTTTATGGGCAGATAAGAGTATGCCAGTTTTAGCAGAGATTAGAGCAAAATTTGAGAAGAGTAAACCGTTTAAAGATATGCGTATGTCTTGTTGTCTTCATGTTACAGCAGAGACAGCTAACTTAATGCGTACATGTGCCGTAGGTGGAGCAGATATTCTTTTAGTTGCTTCAAACCCATTATCGACACAAGATGATGTAGCAGCTTCTTTAGTTAGAGATTTTGATATCTCTGTTCATGCGATAAGAGGTGAAGATAACGATACTTACTATAAACATATAAATAGTGCTATATCACACAAACCACATATCACTATGGATGATGGTGCTGATTTAGTATCTGAGATCTTAAAAAATCACCCAGAACTTCACGATCATATAATAGGATCAATGGAAGAGACAACGACAGGTGTTATCAGACTTAGAGCTATGCAAGAGGCAGGAATGCTTAAATTTCCAGTTGTTGCAGTTAACGATATTCAAACAAAAAACATGTTCGATAATAGATATGGAACAGGTCAATCATCAATAGATGGCATCATTCGTGCTACTGATACATTAATTGCAGGTAAAACATTTGTTGTTGCGGGTTACGGTTGGTGTGGCAAAGGTCTTGCTGAAAGAGCAAGAGGTTTAGGAGCAAATGTTATCGTTACTGAAGTTGATTCGGTAAAAGCATTAGCAGCATCAATGGATGGTTATAGAGTTATGCCGATGAGTGAAGCGGCTAAATTTGCAGATATAATTTGTACTGTAACAGGTAACATGCATATTGTAAGACCAGAGCATTTTAAAGTTATGAAAACTGGATGTGTTGTCGCAAACTCTGGACACTTTGATATAGAGATCGATCTAGTAGGTTTAACAGAAATCTCTAGTGAAGTTATCAAAGATGTTAGAAATAATAATAATGTTGATGAGTATATCGTAGATGGAAAATCTATCTATGTGTTAGGACAAGGACGATTAGTAAATCTTGCATGTGCTGAAGGGCACCCTGCATCAGTTATGGATATGTCGTTTGCTACACAAGCGTTATCATCAGAGTTTGTAGTAGAGAACAAAGGTAAGTTAGAGAAAAAAGTTTATGTATTACCCTCAAGTGTAGAGCAAGATATAGCTCTTACAAAACTTAAAACTATGGGTGTAAATATAGATAAATTAACTCCAGAACAAGAAACTTACTTAGCATCATGGGAAGTAGGAACTTAATAATAAGATTAGGAAGTTAACACTAGATAATCAATGATTAAGGTAAAATATTTAGTTGTGGGTGCAGGTCCAGCAGGGATTGCTGCATCCACAATTTTAGCAAAAGAAAGCAAGGACATTTTAGTAGTCTCTAGGCAACTAGGTGGAACATATTGTAATGATGGCGTAGTCGTATCCAATTCTCTACTATATTTTTCGCAGATGTACACAAGGTACCTTCAAGTTCACAATAATTTTATCGATAACGGTAAAAACCCTCCAAAGAAGCTAGATTTCAAACGATTAAAAAAATATATTGATAACAATGTAAATAAGGCAAAACGTTTAATTCTTGAAAAGTTTGAAAAGTATGAAATCAATTATATTCCAGGTTCAATAAGGTTCATAGAACCTCATACAGCTGAACTAACTAAAGAAGATGGCGAAGTTGATACAGTTGTTTTTGAGAAAGCATTAATCGCTGTTGGTTCAGATCAGCAGAAACTTCTATCTAATCTTAAATTAGCAGATATTAATTCTGTGTCAAAACTTGAGAGTATACCAACATCTATATCAATTATAGGTGGAGGACTTATCGGTGTTGAGTTAGCATGTGTTTTTAATCGTCTTGGCACTAAAGTTAATATAGTTGAGAAAGGAGATACGATCCTTTCATTTTTAGATAATAAAGCTGCAAAAAGATATGAAGATATATTAAAGAAGAAAGGAATTAATATAGTTAATGATAGAGAAGTGATAAGTATTGATAAAGTAGGACAAAAATATCTTATATTGTTTGACGATATGCAGATAGAGTCGGAACAAGTATTCTTATCAATAGGTAGAAAACCGTTTGTTTCACCGTTAAATCTTGAGGCAGCTGGCGTTAAAATTAATGATGATGGCAATATTGTTTTTGATACTAATTTCACTACAGACAATCAAGATATCTATGTTGCAGGCGACGTTACAGCTGTTGGAATGAGACTAGGTTGGGCTGTTAATTCTGGAGAAACGGCTGCAAAAAACATGTTAGGTAAAGATATTTTATCTGATGAGTTTGCATTTACTACGTATCTATCTACCGATCCAGAGTTAGGTTTTATCGGCTTATCAGAAGAGCAAGCTGAGAAAACTGGATATGATTACGATGTGATTAAGGTAAATCATTCATCATTTTACAATCATCTTCTTGTAGAAGAAACACCTACAATTATTAAAATTGTATACAATAAGGCAGATAACTCTTTTCTTGGAGTATATGTTTTAGGGACAGGGGTGAGAGAGATTTTATCTACATTTAATATGTTTTTTCAGAATAAAATCAAAGTGGATAATATAGCTAACTTTACAGGTATCAGACCTGTTTATAATGATATATTTTGTGAAATTGTAAGTAAGGTTAAGAAACTTTCTGACTAATTTTCATATACCTATAAATAATGATAGCTACGGTTATAAAATAGATATAAACTAGTAGCATTAATCGTAATTGTAAGAGCAATAAATATAAAAAATACTACAACAAAGCTAGCAAGTAATAAAAAAGTAAAGTAGGTTAGTTTTATGAAGAAGATTAAAGGTTTTATAATATTTGTGATAACTGTGATAGGTGTCTTAGAATACTCTCTTGAGAGAACGATATTAGCTTTTTTCAAAAAAGATAAAAAAGATAAAGATATGTGTTATCGGACACCTCTTATACCTAGAGGAAAATTTATGTTGTGGTTACATAGCTCAACATTAGATTGGTCAGGAGGAGAACATTTAGATCCAAATAAAACTTATTTAGTTATGCCTAATCATCAAAGTTACACAGATATATTAATGATATTAATGTCCTTTACAGCGTTTAAACGTAGAGTAAGTTTTATGTCTAAGAAAGAGGTTTTTTATATGCCTTTTATGGGTTCAGCTATGAAAGGATTAAGTTGTATTCCTGTTGAAAGAGGTAATGCAAGAAAGGCTATAAAGAGTATTAATAGAACAGTTGAAGTTCTACACTCTGGAATTGATGTAGCTATCTTTCCTGAAGGAACAAGAAGTGCTAACCGTGTGTTACTTCCATTTAAAAAAGGTGCATTCTTGATAGCACGTAAGGCTAATGTTGAAATTTTACCTGTTGCAATAATAGGAACAGATATATGTATGCCTAAAACAGGTATTGGTATGTTTCCAGCAAATATGCAACTTAAAGTATTGAAACCTATACCTACAGAGGGTAAGAAAGATGAAGAGTTGATGGAAGAGGTAAGAGTTTCTCTATTAGAGGGGCTTAAAGGTAATTATAATATAGAAGAGTCTAAGACAGAAGATAAATCTAGTTTAGAAGATAAATAAATCATGTCGGTATTATTAGGTATCGGAAGCAATCTAGGTGATAGTAAAGCGTTTATTGCACAAGCAGTTACATTGATTTCGGAACGCTTTATATTATTAAAAGAGTCGTCGTTATATGAGACAGTATCACTTTTACGAGATGATCAAAGAAATTATTATAATAAAGTTATATCTATTGAGTGCGATCTATCTCCTGATGAATTATTACAATTTATCAAAGAGTTAGAGGTATATATTGGAAGAAACAAGAACCCGTTATATTGGGGCGCAAGAGAGATAGATATAGATATTATAGATCGGAATGGCACAGTTCTTGATTGTGATAGGTTGACTATTCCTCATAAGTGTATGAGTGAGCGTTCGTTTGTGCTTATACCGTTAAAAGAGATCGATGAAAATTATATTCATCCTATAACTTTAAAAAGTATTGATGAGATGGTATCTCAACTAAAAGATGATTTAAATATACAGATAGTAGATAATACACAATAACATATTGATCTAATATGAGTATTTAGGATATAAGTATTAATGAAATACAGTAAAATGAAAGGTTTTAGAGATATTTTTGGTGAAGATATTGAGTATTGGCAATATGTTGAGGATAAATTAAAATCATTATTCACAAGTTACGGTTTTAATGAATTTCGTCTTCCTATATTAGAGAAAACAGCTTTATTTAATAGAGGTATAGGCGACACTACAGATATAGTTGAAAAAGAGATGTTCTCTTTTGAAGATAAAGATGGCGAGTTTGTTTCATTACGTCCTGAGGGTACAGCGTCGTTACTTAGAGCGTATATTGAGAACGGTTTAATTAATAATGGTGTCAAAAAGTTTTACTATCTAGGCAATATGTTTAGAAGAGAGCGTCCACAAAAAGGTCGTTTTCGTCAGTTTACTCAGATAGGTGTAGAGGTTTTAGAGAGTTCATCTTCTTTATTAGATGCAGAGATGGCATCGCTTCTTTATAACTCTGCTAAAGTTTTAGAGTTAGATAATATCGTAGAGTTAGAGATTAATTCATTAGGTTGTAAAGAGTGCCGTCCTAGTTATAATGATAAGTTGATCTCGTACTTTAAGAATATTAAAGATGAATTATGTGGCGATTGTAATAGAAGATTAGAGCGTAATCCTCTTCGTATATTAGATTGCAAAAATGAAAATTGTAAGAAATTAATTAAAGATGCTCCTATAATGCTTGATAATTTATGTGGAGAGTGTTCAGATCATTTTACTTTAGTTAAACAATATTTAGGTGAGATGAGTATACCGTATAAGATTAATCCGTTTATGGTTCGTGGTTTAGATTACTATATACGCACAGCTTTTGAGCTTGTAACAACGATGTTAGGATCAGCATCGGCAGTAGGAGCAGGTGGCAGATACGATGGATTAATTAAGACATTAGGTGGATCGAAGGATACAGCAGGTATAGGGTTTGCAATAGGTATAGATAGATTAGTTGAACTTCTTCAGCAGAGTAAAACTCTACCTGTAAGACAGACAGATTACTTTGTACTATTTTTTGAGGACACTTTAGAGCATGGATTAAAAATAGTGAACAGTTTGAGAGAGAAAGGGTTTATAGTAGAGTATGATTACGATCAAGCATCTATGAAGTCTCAGATGAAAAAATCTAATAAGTTAGATTCTAAGTTTACGGTTATAGTTGGCGAGGATGAAGTTAATTCATTAGAGGTAACTATTAAAGATATGTTAAGTGGCGATCAGAAAAGGGTTAGTATTTCTGATTTGTGTGCTATAAATAGAGATTAGTTTATTCTGTTTAAAATATAAATAAGTTATGAAAGTTTTAATTTAGAGTATAATATTTTGCTATAATATATAAATATGTGTTAGGAGCGTTTAGTTAATGTTAAGCAATTTAGGGGATTTTAAAAGAACTCATACATGTGGTGATCTTAGAAAAGAAGATTTAAATAAAGAAGTCATTTTAAACGGTTGGGTACAGAAACGTCGTGATTATGGTGGAGTTATATTTATAGATCTTCGTGATAGATACGGCGTTACTCAGATAGTTATCAACGAAGAACATGAAGAGGCTAGAGTTGTAGGCGATACTTGTAGACCAGAGTATGTTGTAGCAGTTCTTGGAAAGGTTATGCTTCGTCCAGATGGGATGAAAAATGATGGACTAAAGACTGGTGATATTGAGGTTCATATATCAGAGATAAGAATTTTAAATACAGCTCTAACGCCTCCATTTATGATAGATGATAGTATTGAAGTTGCTGAAGATATAAGATTAAAATATCGTTACCTTGATCTTAGACGTCCTGAACTACAAAGAAATATTATGCTTCGTAGTAGCTTAACAAGAGCTATAAGAGAGTATATGTGGTCGCAGGATTTTGTTGATATAGAGACTCCGTTTCTAACTAAATCTACACCTGAAGGTGCGAGAGATTATTTAGTTCCATCAAGAGTCAATGCAGGTAAATTTTATGCACTTCCACAATCACCACAGATGTTTAAACAGCTGTTAATGGTGGGTGGATTTGATAAATATTATCAGATCGTTCGTTGTTTTAGAGATGAAGATTTAAGATCAGATCGTCAACCAGAATTCACTCAATTAGATATAGAGATGAGTTTTATCGATAAAGAAGATCTCATCAAAATGATTGAAGGTATGATTAAATATGTATTCGAGAAAACGGTTAATAGAACTTTAACAGCGCCTTTTCCAACTATGGATTACGCTGATGCTATTGAACAGTATGGAACGGACGCTCCTGATACTCGTTTTGATCTTCATTTAAAAACGCTTAATGAGTTAGTTAAAGATTGTGATTTTAAAGTATTTGCTGAAGCTACTAAAGGTGGCGTTGTAAAAGCTATAAACGCTAAAGGTGCTGGTAAATCTTTTAGCAGAAAAGATATAGATGAGTTAACAGATTTTGTAGGTACTCTTGGTGCTAAAGGTTTAGCTTATATAAGAATTAATGAAGATGGATTGCAATCACCATTAATTAAGTTTCTAGGTGATGATCTAACAGCATCACTTATTAAAGAGATGAAAGGTGAGGTTGGAGATATTATATTCTTCGGTGCAGGAGATGAGTACACTGTAAATCTATACATGTCTAAACTAAGATTGAAATTAGGTAAGATGTTAAATGTTATAGATGATAAAAAACTTTCATTTGTATGGGTATTGAATTTCCCATTACTTGAATACTCTAAAGAGGATAAACGTTTTGTAGCTATTCATCATCCATTTACAGCACCGTTAGATGAAGATATTGAACTATTAAAAACCGCTCCTGAAAAGGCACGTGCTAAAGCTTACGATCTTGTGTTGAACGGATCGGAGATAGGTGGTGGATCTATAAGAATACATCGAAGCGATATACAGAAAAGTATGTTTGAACTAATGGGATTTACCGATGCTGATCTTGAAAGTAGATTTGGATTTTTCATTGATGCTATAGAGGGATATGATAACTCAACTATGAATGGTACGATAGTATTATCAATAAGTACAAATTTTTTAGTTACGGTTGATTAAATATAGATTTTATTAAAATGATTTTAATAGATTAAATCTAGGAAACTTTATCGTTAAAATATCTATTGATTGTAAAAATTATAGATAAAATTAGATTCTAAGTTTACGGTTATAGTTGGCGAGGATGAAGTTAATTCATTAGAGGTAACTATTAAAGATATGTTAAGTGGCGATCAGAAAAGGGTTAGTATTTCTGATTTGTGTGCTATAAATAGAGATTAGTTTATTCTGTTTAAAATATAAATAAGTTATGAAAGTTTTAATTTAGAGTATAATATTTTGCTATAATATATAAATATGTGTTAGGAGCGTTTAGTTAATGTTAAGCAATTTAGGGGATTTTAAAAGAACTCATACATGTGGTGATCTTAGAAAAGAAGATTTAAATAAAGAAGTCATTTTAAACGGTTGGGTACAGAAACGTCGTGATTATGGTGGAGTTATATTTATAGATCTTCGTGATAGATACGGCGTTACTCAGATAGTTATCAACGAAGAACATGAAGAGGCTAGAGTTGTAGGCGATACTTGTAGACCAGAGTATGTTGTAGCAGTTCTTGGAAAGGTTATGCTTCGTCCAGATGGGATGAAAAATGATGGACTAAAGACTGGTGATATTGAGGTTCATATATCAGAGATAAGAATTTTAAATACAGCTCTAACGCCTCCATTTATGATAGATGATAGTATTGAAGTTGCTGAAGATATAAGATTAAAATATCGTTACCTTGATCTTAGACGTCCTGAACTACAAAGAAATATTATGCTTCGTAGTAGCTTAACAAGAGCTATAAGAGAGTATATGTGGTCGCAGGATTTTGTTGATATAGAGACTCCGTTTCTAACTAAATCTACACCTGAAGGTGCGAGAGATTATTTAGTTCCATCAAGAGTCAATGCAGGTAAATTTTATGCACTTCCACAATCACCACAGATGTTTAAACAGCTGTTAATGGTGGGTGGATTTGATAAATATTATCAGATCGTTCGTTGTTTTAGAGATGAAGATTTAAGATCAGATCGTCAACCAGAATTCACTCAATTAGATATAGAGATGAGTTTTATCGATAAAGAAGATCTCATCAAAATGATTGAAGGTATGATTAAATATGTATTCGAGAAAACGGTTAATAGAACTTTAACAGCGCCTTTTCCAACTATGGATTACGCTGATGCTATTGAACAGTATGGAACGGACGCTCCTGATACTCGTTTTGATCTTCATTTAAAAACGCTTAATGAGTTAGTTAAAGATTGTGATTTTAAAGTATTTGCTGAAGCTACTAAAGGTGGCGTTGTAAAAGCTATAAACGCTAAAGGTGCTGGTAAATCTTTTAGCAGAAAAGATATAGATGAGTTAACAGATTTTGTAGGTACTCTTGGTGCTAAAGGTTTAGCTTATATAAGAATTAATGAAGATGGATTGCAATCACCATTAATTAAGTTTCTAGGTGATGATCTAACAGCATCACTTATTAAAGAGATGAAAGGTGAGGTTGGAGATATTATATTCTTCGGTGCAGGAGATGAGTACACTGTAAATCTATACATGTCTAAACTAAGATTGAAATTAGGTAAGATGTTAAATGTTATAGATGATAAAAAACTTTCATTTGTATGGGTATTGAATTTCCCATTACTTGAATACTCTAAAGAGGATAAACGTTTTGTAGCTATTCATCATCCATTTACAGCACCGTTAGATGAAGATATTGAACTATTAAAAACCGCTCCTGAAAAGGCACGTGCTAAAGCTTACGATCTTGTGTTGAACGGATCGGAGATAGGTGGTGGATCTATAAGAATACATCGAAGCGATATACAGAAAAGTATGTTTGAACTAATGGGATTTACCGATGCTGATCTTGAAAGTAGATTTGGATTTTTCATTGATGCCTTGAAATACGGAACACCACCTCATGGCGGTATAGCGTTCGGTATAGATAGAATTGCAGCGATAATTACAAACTCTACATCTATAAGAGATGTGATCGCTTTCCCTAAAACACAAAAAGCTATAGACCTTATGTGTGAGGCTCCAAGCTTTGTTGATAAAAAACAGTTAATGGAATTAAGTATTTCAACCGATATTAAAGAGTAGATGAAAGATTGATGTTTGTTTTATTCTCTATATTATTTATGTTGACAGTAACATATCTGTTAGTGTAGGGTATTTCTAATGAAATGAAGTGTATTAAAAATTTTATATATATACTAGTTATATAATTATTACAGGAGGATTATTTATGCTAAAGAAGATTGTATTAATGGTTTCACTCTTAACGTTGGTTGTAGCTTGTGGAGGTAAATCTGGTGGAGTAGTTGAAGATGGCTATTCGTTAGAAGCAGTTCGTGCGTTAGTTAAAGGTTATTCAAAAGATTTTTGTGGTAACAAAGCTTTTGTAGGCACTAAGAAAGCTATCGAGAATGTTGATCGTTTAGAGGCAGCTGGTGATATTAATGGTACAGAAACTGCTTCAAATGAAGCTATTGCTGTATTTGGTAAAGAAGAACCACCTTACAAAGCGTTATTAGCTGAACGTAAGCGTACAGAGGATCTTAAAGCTAAGTTAAAAAACATGGATAGAAATTCATCTTCAAACAATATGGATTGGAGAGAAACAAAAACTAAGGCAAATAAACATCTACAAAATGCTAAAAAAGCATCTGATGCTTGTAACCTTAAAACTGCACAAATGGAAAACAACAGAGCTCAAGATTTAATCGGTGCACCTGATGCTGTTAATACTAAAGGAAGCACGGTTAATTATACAGTTGTTCGTGGTGATAACTTATGGAATATCTCTAAGAGAGAACTTCGTAATGCTTACCTATGGCCAGTTATTTACTGGGGAAATAAAGATAAGATCAAAGATCCTGATTTAATATTCCCAGGTCAAGTTTTCGGAGTATCTCAAAATGCTTCTCAAGAAGAGAAAAGAAAAGCAACTAGATTTTCAAGAACTAGAGGTACATGGTCTTTATACGACAAGAAGTAATAATTTAAGATATTTAAAATTGATTTAAATATTTATAAAATAGTAAAGGCGATCTTTAAAGGATCGCCTTTACTATTCTTAAAATTCTATAAAAATTATCTATATTAAAATAGATAAAATCGCTACTACGATTAAAATAGCAATAAAGGTTGAAAATGGACAAAAAAACGATATACAATATAAGCACTACAGATAAAGATATTATTGAAAACACATCTGAAGAATTTAACAGTGGATTAACTTTTTTAAATGAACTACCAGTAAGCAATAATATAATCACTGTTTTTGGATCAGCTAGAACAAAGGAAGATAGTGCTACATATAAGTTGGTTGCTGATCTTACGAATTTTATTAGTACGAATGGATACTCGATTTTAACAGGTGGTGGGCCTGGATTAATGGAAGCAGCCAATAAAGGAGCTTTTGATGCTGGTGGAAGCAGTATAGGTATAAACGTTGTTCTTCCACACGAGCAAGAGAGTAATCCGTACGTTAAATCATCATATATTTGTGATTACTTATTCACACGTAAAGTGTTTTTAATTAAAGATTCTGAAGCGTTCATATTTGTTGAAGGTGGATTTGGAACATTAGACGAACTATTTGAAATATTAACTTTAATATCAGTTGATTATCTAAATGAAGTTCCTATTATATTATACGGAAAAGAGTTTTGGACAGGGTTAATGAAGTGGGTAGAAGAGTTCCTTCTTGATAGAAAGTATATCGATAAAGATCTGTTTGATAAGATGTTTATACTTGATACAAAAGAAGAAGTGTTAGAGAAATTAAAAGAAATTAGAAAATAATATGGTAGTAAATATATAAAATGAATAAAGAAGTTGTTAATACATTAAACGGTAAAGAGAAAGCGATTATCCTCCTTTCAGGAGGGCTAGATAGTTGTGTAACGCTAGCTATGGCAATAGACATGGGATATGAAGTATATCCAGTACATATCAACTATAATCATTTAACGATGAAAAGAGAGCTTGATGCGTATCATGATATCTGTAATTTCTATAATATTGATGAAAGTAAGAAATTAGTTGTAGATATATCATATCTTTCAGATATAGGTGGATCGGCATTAACAGATAAGAGTATTAAACTAGAAACAAACTCAATACCACAAGCAACTGATAAAGTTCCTAGTAGTTACGTTCCTTTTCGTAATGCGAATATGATTTCAATAGCAGTAAGTTATGCAGAAGTTATTAAAGCATCTAAGATTTTTATCGGTGCAGTTGATGAGGATTCAAGTGGATATCCAGATTGTAGAAAGATATTTTTTGAACGATTTAATTCTCTGCTTGAGATAGCGTTAGGAGATAATTATCAAGTTGAGATATTAACCCCTATAATCGATAATAATAAGTCAGAGATCGTTAAGTTAGGAGTAAAACTTTCAGCTCCAATCAACCTTACTTGGTCATGTTATCAAGGCGAGGAGGAGGCGTGTGGAGTTTGTGAGAGTTGTTTTCTTAGATTACAAGGTTTTAGTAGGGCAGGCGAGACTGATCCGATAAAATATGCACAGAGATAACTTTTAAATTTATGTATTGATGATATATAGATTGAGTGCCTACTTAAATCCTAACACTCAATCTATATGCACAATAATAGATCGTATTAGTTTGATCGAGTTATATGTAATAGATTACTTTTCTAATACACTTTAACGTCAAATAACAGTAATCTATATGCATAATAATAGATCGTATTAGTTTGATCGAGTTATATGTAATAGGTTACTTTTCTAATACACTTTAACGTCAAATAACAGTAATCTATATGCATAATAAT
>CAMRDM010000058.1 GCA_947041225.1 uncultured Deferribacteraceae bacterium
TTTTGATGAGTCTGGAGTGTTCAATGCTAAAATAGATAACACCAATATAAATCATTGGTATGTGTATTATGATGCAAGCTGGTGGCAATGGGATGTGAGTAAGGCAAATATAACTTGGGGTTCTTTAGCTCCAGAAACTACTAAGTAGTTCGTTATGTTACAACCTTTATTATATGGAGTACAAAATGACTTTAAAGTTTAATAGATTAATACTAATATCAATATTTCTCATAACACCATTCATAATGTCTTGTTATGCACCAATAGATGATCCCTTTGATATGCATAGATATTTAATGGATTACGGCACATTTGTAAACCAATCAAAGTTAGCGATTACTCAAATACAAGAGAGTGAGGTTACTAATATTGAAGACCACGCACAATATAAAGCGTTTGTTGCACCGATAAATTATAAGAGTCAAGGTAGTTATATAGTAATATATGATGCACGATATTATCAAAATATTAATACTCTTTCTGATCTTGCCAATGTGAAGGAATCCTATTTTAATATGTCGTATTTATTCCCCGATAATTACACAGTTGATGGTGGAGCAGGCGGAAAAACAGATATATGTATCGGCGTAGATAGGATAATTTTAACAGAAGAAACAGCTATAAAAGGTGTTAAAATAGATAAAAATAATGTCAACAATTGGTATTTATATTATAATAACAGTTGGTGGAAATGGAACTCTATTGGCTTAGGTATTAACTGGAACAATTTATATCCAACGCCTCTTTCAGTTGAGCCGACGACTGAACTGATATATTGAGTGTTGATGCGATACTTGTGATAAGTTAGAATGAGTTATATAAGTTAGACGATTAAACAATTAGATAATTATAAATTTAGAGGTATAGAGATGTATATTAAGAGTACGTTTCTGTGCCTCTTTTTTTTAACAACATATATACTTTATTATTAATTTCATGTATTTAGTGAAAACTTTAGCCGTTTAAATAATATATAATTATGGTTGACCTTATAGGTAATATCAATATAATGTAATAGAGATCACTAATAAAAAGGTATACAAATTTATGTTATTTGAGAAACAAGATTATCAAGAGAAATGCGTACAGAATATAATTGATGTTTTATCCAATTATTTTAGTAGTGATCCGTCAACCAACTTCAAAACCGATCTTGAAGAATTTTATAAAAAAGATCCGATGCCTATATCTACTTTATCATCTAATACAAAGTTAGATATTAAAATGGAAACAGGAACAGGCAAAACCTTTACATATCTAAAAACAATTTTTGAGTTAAATAAAAATTATGGACAGAATAAGTTTATAATCTTTGTACCAAGAAAAGCGATTAGAGAAGGTGTTTTACAAAATATAGCTTTAACATCAGATTATTTTGAGAGAGAGTATAACAAACGACTAGTTAAATATACCTACGATGGTGGACAATCATTAGCTATCATCAAACATCATTATCTTAAAAATCAAGATGAATTATCAGTATTAGTATTAACTAATAGCTCTATCGATAAAACTGATAAAAATCTATTACACTATGATCAAGAAGATTTATCTAATGCAGAGTCTGTGTTTAAAGCCCTTCAAAATTTAAAACCTATTATCTTTATTGATGAACCTCATCTTTTAAAAGGTGAAGCATTTACAAAAGTATTTAATGAATTTAACTCTCTATACCTCCGTTTTGGTGCAACTTTTCCAAGCGAAGAAAGTCATAAAATTTCTAACATGATATACTCACTTGATAGCATCTCTTCATTCAAAAATTATCTTGTAAAGAGAATTAGAGTAAACACAATTATAACTCATGATTTTTGGCTAAAAGTAAATACAGCTACAAAAAAAGAGATCAACTTATTATATTTTCAAGACAATGAAGAGAAAAAAGTTAAAGTTAAATTAGAAGAAGATATCGGACAAGCTACAGGGTTAGAAAGATATAATAGTGTAAATGTTGTAAATGTTGACAATAAGTCGGTATACCTATCTAACGGACAACAACTAGAAATTAACAAAGGGTATGATTTAAGTGATGAAGAGATATCACTCATGATTAGAAAAACTATAGATATTCATTTTGAAAAAGAAGAAACCTTTTTTAATAAAGGCATTAAGACTTTATCATTATTTTTTATCCCTACTATTAACGACTTTAGAGGAGATAATCCTAGAATTCTAAAGATATTTGAAAAAGAGTACAAAAAGAAACGCAAAGAAATTTTAACAAAAAAAATAAATATAAAATATAAAAAATATTTAGAGAAAGATTTTGATGATGAAGGTAATCTTAATGTACATGAAGGTTATTTTTCAGGAGATGGAAAGACTAAAGACGAGAAAGAAAGTAATGGCATTAACCTAATCTTAAAAGATAAAGAAAGGTTACTTTCACTAGATACTCCATTACGTTTTATCTTTTCAGTATGGGCGTTGCAAGAGGGGTGGGATAATCCTAATGTTTTTCAAATATGTAAACTATCACAAACAAATAGTGAAACATCACGCAGACAACAGATAGGTAGAGGTTTGAGAATATCTGTTAATCAAGAAGGAAAACGTATTACCTATAATTATGTTGATGAAAACGCAGAAGAGTTTTTTAAATATAACACTTTAGATGTAATCGTATCAGGTAGAGAGAAAAATTTTATTGAAGAAATACAAAAAGAAATAAATGATGATAGTTATATCCGTACAGGCGATGAGATTACAGAAGATTATTTTACTACTATTGGATTAGATAAATTACAATCTTTCAGATTAATCGATAAATTGGCAAAGAATAATATTATTGAATTGAAAGATGATAAGCTAACTATTCTATCCCCTCTCCTTGATTTTATTACAACACATAAAGAAGAAGTGTTATCATGTAAGATTGATGAAGATCTTTATAGCTCTCTCTGTGAAAAATTGAAAGGCTATGACATAAAACCAATTATAGAGAACGGAAATATAAAACCAGAAACAATTAATATTAAACAAGATAAGTTAGAACAGTTTAAAAAGTTATGGGAAACAATCAATCGTAAAGCAAAAATTATTTACAAAAACATAGAAGAAGATAATATTATTGATTGTATTGTAGAAAAATTTAATCAAGAGAATATTTCGCCAGTGAATAGCAAAATAGAGATCAAAGAGTTTAATGCAGATAAAAACATAATTGAAAATAAAGAAACTCAAAACCTAGACAAAATAAATTTTATTAAAAATGAACGCTATAAAAAGTTTATAATAGAATTTGCAAAAGAGGAAAAACTTCCTCTGCTATTTATCACTAAACTTTTTAATAAAATTGATAAAGAGAAAGTTAAGAATAACCCACGAGAAGCTAAAATACGTTTAAAAGCCATTATCAAAGATGAGATACATAAAAATATTCTTCAATCAGTAACTTATAATTTAGAGAGTGAGATTAAAATCACTACTTTACAGCATGACGATAAAACATATAGAACAGAACTTAAGCATACAGAGATAGGTAGATTTATATGTGATGATATAGCACCTGACCATTTTTTATTTGATAAAGTAGTATATGATTCCAAAATAGAAAAAAAAGCTATTTTAGAAGACCCTCAAAAAGTTGACAAGCAATCTATCACGGTATTTGCTAAATTGCCTAGAATTTCTATACCAACGCCATATAAACATTATAATCCTGATTTTGCGTATCTAATAGATAGAGAAAATAAAAAAACACTTTTCTTAGTTGTAGAAACTAAAGGATATAATAAAGAAAGTGATATACCTGATGATGAAAATACGAAAATTAAATATGCAGAGAAGTTTTTTAATGAACTTCAAAAAGCAACACCTGATATAGAAATTGTTTTCAAAAAACGTATCAACAAAGCAGATTTATCTGATCTGTTAAAAGCTATAAGTTAAGGATAAGTCATGATAAATAAAGATGAAGCAGAAAAGAAGAATATAAAGATTATTGATAGAGAAGATAAAAAGAGTGAAGATAGAAATGATATCATCGCAAAACTTAAAGAGATTTTACCGAATGTAATTACAAGTGATGACACATTAAATATTGATGCTCTTAAAGATGTGATTGATATTGCAAATACAACTGCAAATAATAAAGGCTATGAATTAACATTTGCAGGCAAAGGGCTTGCAAAAGCACTTGCTGATATACCCACAGATAAGGCTTTAAAGATAGAAGAGGCACAGTCTAAATATTTTAAGAATACTGATAATGTAGTTATCCGTGGAGATAATATTGAAGTTTTAAAATTATTAAAACAAAATTATTACGGTAAAATTAAGATGATATATATCGACCCTCCGTATAACACAAAAAATGAAGATTTTCTTTATAAAGATAATTTTAATATTAGAGATGAAAAAGAGTTAGTGGAAGAGTTTGGGATAGGAGAAGATACTGTTAATTTTCTATCAAATATGTATGGTACAAGATCTCACTCTGGTTGGTTAAGTTTTATGTACCCTAGATTAAAATTAGCTAGAGAGTTATTGACTGATGATGGTGTAATTTTTATAAGTATTGATGATAATGAACAAGCTAACCTTAAAATAATATGTGATGAGATTTTTGGAGAAAATAATTTTGTAGCAAATTTTATCTGGAACCATCGTAAATCTAAACAAAACGATATTGTTGTTTCTTTATCTCATAATAGTACATTATGTTACATTAAAAATACTGAACTAGGCATATATAGGCTAGCAACAGACGAATCTCGTTTTTCTAATCCAGATAATGACAAAAGAGGAGGCTGGGTTGCAGATCCATTTGATGCACCAAATATAAGACCTAACCTTACATACCCAATTACAAACCCTAATACGGGTGATCAATACCTGCCACCTAGTGGTAGATGTTGGAGATTTTCTCAAGATCAATTCTTAAATGCCCAGACTGATGATCGAATTATTTTTGGGAAAAACGGATTAGGAAGACCTCAATATAAAAGATTTTTATCAGAAGCCCAAGATAAAGGACAATCTATAGGAACTATATGGAATGATATTGACACATCAGAAAGAGGTACCGATCAAGTATTTCAATTATTTAAACAAAAAAATGTGTTTTCATTTCCAAAGCCAATCGGTTTAATTAAAAGAATTTTAGAAATAACAACTACCTCAAACTCCATCATTCTTGATTTCTTCGCAGGGAGTGGCACAACTGGTGATGCGGTTATGCAACTAAATGCTGAAGATGGTGGAAGTCGTAAATTTATTCTAGCACAATGGGATGAAAAAATTGATGAAAAAAAATCTAAAACTGCTTATGATTTTTGTACAGAAAATAAACTTGAGTCAGTTATATCGTCTATCACAATTGAACGATTAAACCGTGCAGGTGAAAAAATCATCACAGATAAACCAGAGTTAAAAGATAAGCTTGATATAGGATATAAAGTTTTCTCTTTAGCTGACAAAAGACAACCTACTGATATGGGATATGGACAATTTCCTCTAGACAATAATAACTTCTCAACATTTGATAAGTTATATCAGATGATGAACAGTTCTAGTAAACCATTACATCTTAAAATTGAAGAGATAGAGAAAGATAAGTTATATAAAGTAGATAATGAGTTCTATATCTTAGATACGTTTAAAACAAGCATAGAAGACCTTAAAGGGCATCAAATATACTTAGACGCATATTCTAACATATCGCTAGAAGATGCTCTAAATCTTGGTATTATTGACAATGAAAATCTAACTATCATATACTAGCCTCTCCCCTCTTAATTTTCAACAAAAAAAATGTGTGGCGTACAAAATAAATTGTACATCCACACACTTAAATCGTAAACGGAGGAGGTAGGATTCGAACCCACGGAGGGCTATTAACCCTCAACGGTTTTCAAGACCGCCTCCTTCAACCAGGCTCGGACACTCCTCCTAAATAAACCCCTATAAGAAGCTTACCACGAGCTAAGATACTATACATTTTTCTAACTTATGTCAAGTAGTTTATCTATGCAATATCATTTATTCTAACTATTACTATATTGCATAACAGCTTAACTAATCGTAATTATTACAAAAACTACAAAACCATACAAAACAAAAGGCACACAACTTATATAACGTTATGTACCCTTTCTATACCCTTTACTACTTTACTACTTATATCCTTTAATCCTTTACTACTTATATCCGTAACTTTCTATACCATACTACAAGCCTTTCTGTTTTCTAAAATCATTAAGAACTTCTCTATGATCGAACGCTAACTTTTCTGGTAACTTATCTATATCGAAAAACTCTGCCGACAACGCATCATCACGTCCTTCAGCCTTAACATCTCTACCCGTTATATCGCATGAGTATATCACCGACACTGTATGTCCTCTAATATCTCTACTTGGCTCAGAATATACCCCTACTAGCGAGATATCCTCTTTACTAATCTCAATACCTGTTTCCTCTCTAAGCTCTCTTACAGCCGTATCTTCGACACTCTCATAGAGATCTACAAACCCACCAGGGATTGCATATCCATGTGGCTCGTTCATACGATCAATCAACAACACCTCACGTCCACGATATACAAGTAGATCTACCGCTAACCTTGGTGATGATTGAAAATATCCACCGTATTTAACTTTCATTATATCAATTAACATCTCTATAGATGTTGCTGTCAACCCATTAGATTTAAACACATCAACTATAATGCCAAGTATCGCATCTAGCTCTGGTTTACGATTAGCCTCAATATCTTGCAACATAGATGATTTAAACGATGGCACGCCACCCATTCCAGCGATTATCTTATCAAACTCATCTTCTTCAAAATATACATCAAGAAGTTTAGCTGCAAATAACGCCTCATCAAACACTCTTTTAGCCAACGACACTGCTGTTTCATCCTTTAAAAATCTACCATAAGTATATCCAAAAAGAGCCGTCAACGGATTGGATACAGCATTAAATAGTAGCTTACGCCACTGATCCTTAACTATATCCTTACTATGTTTTGACCCTATCCCTGCACATGTAAAAATATTATTTACTATCTCTAAATCAGTACTATCAGGTTTCTCACCTGTTTTAAAATGATCGTAAATTATCATAGCTTCAGAGTAATATTTAAGTTGATTAAAGTTTTTAGATACAGCCGTAACATATACAACCGATACGACAACTTTATGAGCATCAATAACGCTTGCTATCAATTTAGGATTATCAACGCCGTTCTGTAAAGATACAACTACCCCACTATCTTTTAAATGTGGTTTAATGATCGTCGATACGTTCACTGTATCGTTAGATTTAACAGTTAGAAAAATTACATCGTATAATCCATCAAGTTTTGTAACAGCATTAACTTTATGGTTAGATCTATTATCATTCTGATCCTCAACAAACAATCCATCATTTTGTAGAGTATCTAAACGTTCACCTCTAGCGATTATATCGTACTTAATGCCTGCCTTAGACAATTTATATGCAACATATGAGCCTACAGCTCCTGCTCCAAAAATCGCAATACGTACGTTTGATAAAGTTGAGATATCTGTATTGTTATATAATGACAAGTTCATCATCCACGACCGTCGCTTTAAATTTTTTCCGTTTATCGTACGTTTTATCAAGCATTAAATCTGAGAGTTTATCTTCAAGATACTCTTGTAGAATTCTACGTATCGGTCTTGCACCATATACATAAGGATAATCATTAGATATAAGAAATCTTTTAGTTTTATCATCAATCACGATAGATCTACCGAGTTTGATTAATCGACTATTTATTTCATCGATCTGTATATCCATAATTTTTATTAATTCATCGTTACTTAACGGTTTAAAATATACAACGTTATCTATACGGTTAAGAAACTCAGGAGAGAAATACTCTTTTACTTCTTTCTTAGCGTTAACTTTAAATTTGTCAAAATCGACAACATCACCTTTATTAATTTTATTATCAAACCCAAGAGGTTTATCGTTCATAGTTGTTTTAGATCCTAAATTAGATGTCATAACGATGATCGTATTTCTAAAATTAACTTTATGTCCTAGTGAGTCTGTTATAACTCCTTCGTCTAATATCTGTAGTAGAATATTTAGAACATCAGGATGAGCTTTTTCAATTTCATCAAACAGTACAACGCTGTACGGTTTTGTTCTGATCTGTTCAGTAAATTTTCCACCGTTATCGTGTCCAACATATCCAGGAGGCGAACCGATTAAACGTGAGACATTAAATTTTTCCATATACTCACTCATATCTATCTTAACAAGAGCATCAGCACGACCGAAAACAATCTCAGCAAGTTGCTTAACAACCTCTGTTTTACCAACACCAGTAGGTCCTAAGAATATAAATGATCCTATAGGACGATTAGGGTTAGATATACCAGAGTAGCTACGTTTTATAGACTTAGATAGTAGATCTATTGCCTCATCTTGACCGACAATATTTTTCTTTAACTCTTGATCTATATTAGCGATACGTTGTTTCTCATCTGCTTTCAACTTGTTAGATGGAATACCAGTGATTAGAGATACAACATCTGCAACATCATTAATAGATACAGATCCCCAAGTATTTTCAGATGTTAATTCCCAGTTATCTACTTTAGATTTATAGCTTCTAAATAATCTATCAATTTTCTTACTATATTTATCAATCATTTCAAAATCACCAACAGAGACAAAACTATCTTGAATCTCTCTTGCTTCATCTATTTTATCTTTTGCAACAGTGATTTCTTTAGGAGTAAGCATCTTTTCAAGTTTTATTTTTGCAGCAGCCTCATCTATTACATCTATACTTTTATCAGGTTGGTTTTTGTTAGTAAGATATCTATCAGTTAGGTATACCGTCTCTTCGATCACATCATGAGATATTAACACTTTATGAAAATCTTCATAATATCCAACGATACCTTTAATAATATTTACGGTTTCCTCTCTAGTAGGTTGCTCAACGATGATAGTTTGAAAACGTCTATCAAGTGCTGCATCTTTCTCAAAATATTTTTTATATTCAGATACAGTTGTTGCACCTATACATTGTACTGCTCCTCTTGCAAGCGCTGGTTTTAGCATATTTGCAGCATCAATTGATCCCTCTGCTGAGCCTGCACCAACGATTGTATGAATTTCATCGATGAATAAAATAATATTACGATCGTTTTCAATCTCTTTAATGAGACCTTTCAATCTCTCTTCAAACTGTCCTCTATATTTTGTACCTGCAACTAGATTACCTAGTTCAAGCGATACAACCCTTTTATCTCTTAAAAATTTAGGCATAGATATATCTAACAATTTAACTGCTAAGGCTTCAACGATAGCTGTTTTACCAACACCTGGTTCACCTATTAGGACTACATTATTTTTCTGACGTCTTGATATAACTTGAATTAAACGACTTAACTCATTTTCACGTCCGATAATTCTATCTAACTTACTCTCCTTCGCAAGTTTAGAGAGATCTTTACCGAACTCATCTAGTAACGGAGTATTACTTACAACAACTTTGTTTTTAGCTTTGCTTTTAAGATAATATACAACGTACTCTCTCATTCCTATAATCTCAAACCCTATGTTAGATAAGACTGAGTAAGCACGTCCTCTACTCTCTCTAAGCAACCCTAGAAACAGATGTTCCGAACTAACAAACCCACTTCCCATAAATCTTGCTTCTTCTACGGCAAATTTCAATACCTGTCCAGCAGTGATAGAGAACGGTATCTCAGCCTTAGGCATGATGATCGCACCTACTGGTATTTGTGAACGAATTTCCTTAACTAATGCGGATATATTAATCTTATGATTTAAAAATATCTCATAAGGTATTCCTGATTTATCTTTTAGAAGTCCTAGTAATACATGCTCTGTATCTACGTACGGTTTCATAAGTTCTGAAGCTTCTTCTTTCGCAAGGAGAATTACTTGCCTTGCTCTTTCTGTAAAAATATCAAGCATATGCCCAATACCACCTTTCTTTAATATAGTCGATAATAAGTAATTTATAACGACAACTCTATATAACTACCGATAATTATATTATAAATCCTAACCCATCATAAAACAACTAAAATAATCAAGCTTGACAAATATCTAGATAAACATCAAAATAATGTTTAATATTTATCTAAATTAAGGTATACGACTATATGAGAACAAAAAATTATTATTCACTTGCTTTTATATCTCCTGATAAAACAGGAATTGTTGCAGGTGTAAGCAAAGTTTTATACGATAACGGTTTCAATATTGATGACTCAAGCTCGATATATATCTCGGGGATTTTCTCTATGATTTTAGTTGTGAGCCATAAGAATGAGTTGACTGTTACAGAAATTTCTACGTTATTTAAAGATACTGGATATAATCCACAAGTAAATATCATACCAGATACGGTCGCAGAAAGTGATGGTGAATCGTACTCTGTATCTGTATACGGTGCAGATAAAGCTGGGATAGTTTATAAAATAACTAATTTTTTAGCTGAACAAAATATTAATATTATCGAACTTCAAACAAAAGTTGTCGGTAAAGATAGTGATGAAATATATGTGATGATTTTAGAAATTATCGTTCCAACCGATCTATGTGATAGCTGGGAGATGAAACTTTTATCTGTTGCTAAAGAGATCAATATCGATATTAAAATAAATAAAATAGACTCGTATGAGTTTTAGTGTATAGATGTCAAATAGAAAAATATTACTCTATCCTGATGAAAGATTAAAGATAGAAGCAGATAAAGTTGATAGTATAGATCAAGAAATTTTAGAGATTATCGAAGATCTAAACGTTATTATGGCTGAGATTAGTCACTCTGTTGGAGTGGCTGCAACACAACTTGGATACAGTAAACGTATCGTCGCTGTTGATGCTTCTAAAAATATAAAGTGTACTGAAAACCATGGGGCGATGATTTTGATTAATCCAGAAATCGTATCGCATGAAGGACTCATAACTTTTAGAGAAGGATGTATGTCTGTACCTGATTTCACTGGAAATGTTAATAGAGCGCAAACCATTAAACTATCATATTACGATGAAAAATTTATCAAAAATGAGATCATTTTAAATGGGTTTGAATCAGTTGTAGTACAACATGAATTAGATCATCTAGATGGAATACTTTTTATAGATAGAGTTATATCGAAAAGAACCGATCTGTTTAAAAGAAAAAGTTATAAGTAGTAAATGTTTAATATAAATTATTAATATCACGGAGAGAGAGTATGAAAAAAGTTGTTGTTACAAGAAGACTGCCAATTGATATCAATGAAGTTTTGAGCGATTTTGATGTTGATGCAAATTTCACTAACGAACCTATATCGTGTACAAGATTAAAACACCTTACAAACGATGCTGAAGGAATAATATGTATGCTTGATGAAAAGATGGATAAAAACATATTAGAATCATCTCCTAAACTTAAAGTTATTGCGAACTACGGTGTTGGAGTAAATAATATCGATCTCGTTGCTGCAAAAGCATGTGGTATAACTATTTGCAACACTCCAGATATATTAACTCAATCAACAGCTGAACTAGGGTTCGCACTTATGATGGCGGCTGCTAGACGCTTATCTGAAGGAGATAGATTAACCCGTCAAAATATCTTTCCTGCATGGAGTTCAACACTACTATCAGGTACAGATCTATACGGAAAAACTTTAGGGATTTTTGGAATGGGGGAGATAGGTAAAGCTGTTGCAAAAATGGCTAGTGGATTTAATATGAATATTATATTTCATAATAGACGTGTGCCTGATCCGAAAAACCTACTTCCAAACTCAAAATATGTACCGTTTGAAGAACTACTATCTGAATCAGATTTTATCGTTATTACTGCTCCTCTAACACCTGAAACTAAACATAAATTTACTGCTACTGAATTTATTGCGATGAAAAAATCATCTATATTAGTTAATATCGGTAGAGGCCCTATTATTAATGAAGCTGATCTTGTGAACGCTTTAAAATCAGGTGTAATCGCAGGGGCTGGATTAGATGTTTACGAAGATGAACCGATTGTTAATGCTGAACTTAAAACACTTGAAAATACTATTCTAACTCCTCATATCGGATCATCAACTATTGAGACTAGAAAAGGTATGGCTAAGATGTGCGTTGATAGCATTATATCTGTACTTAAAAATAATACTAAACCTCATAACACTGTAAATATTTAATTACTGAAAGAATTACTATTTTTAAATAACATCGTAACGGTTTATATATTAAAATTATTATTATTTCAAATAACATAAATGTGTCTAACTTTTTAGCTAGGCACATTTTTTTATTGATTGATTATATTTTATATAGTTAATAGATGGATTACAATAATTTGTACTATCTGCAAACCGATCGCACGCCATGTTAATAGAATTAATATGCGTGATAACTATTAGTAAACCGATCGAACGCCACTTTAATAGAATTAATATGCGTGATAACTATCTGTAAGCCGATCGAACGCCATGTTAATAGAGTTAATATGCGTGATAATTATTAGTAAGCCGATCGAACGCCATGTTAATAGAGTTAATATTACGTGATAACTATCTGTAAGCCGATCGAACGCCATGTTAATAGAATTAATATGCGTGATAACTATTAGTAAGCCGATCGAACGCCACTTTAATAGAATTAATATGCGTGATAATTATTAGTAAACCGATCGAACGCCACGTTAATAGAATTAATATGCGTGATAACTATCTGTAAGCCGATCGAACGCCACGTTAATAGAGTTAATATTACGTGATAATTATTAGTAAACCGATCGAACGCCATGCTAGTAGAATTAATATTCTATGATAACTATTAGTAAGCCGATCGAACGCCACGTTAATAGAGTTAATATTACGTGATAACTATCTGTAAGCCGATCGAACGCCACGTTAATAGAATTAATATTGCGTGATAACTATCTGTAAGCCGATCGAACGCCACGTTAATAGAATTACTATTCTATGATAACTATTAGTAAGCCGATCGAACGCCATGTTAATAGAATTAATATACGTGATAACTATCTGTAAGCAGATCGCACGCCATGTTAATAGAATTAATATTCTATTATAACTATTAGTAAGCCGATCGAACGCCACTTTAATAGAATTAATATGCGTGATAATTATTAGTAAACCGATCGAACGCCATGTTAATAGAGTTAATATTGCGTGATAATTATTAGTAAACCGATCGAACGCCATGCTAATAGAGTTACTATTACGTGATAACTATCTGTAAGCAGATCGCACGCCATGTTAATAGAATTAATATTC
>CAMRDM010000059.1 GCA_947041225.1 uncultured Deferribacteraceae bacterium
ATAATCAAATATTTTACTCATATCAACTTTGTAACAATTGAAATTATATTACAAAGCAACCAACTAAGATTTAATATAATCAATACACGATAATCAAAGATTTTACTCATATCAACTTTGTAACAATTGAAATTATATTACAAAACAACCAACTAAGATTTAATATAATCAATACACGATAATCAAATATTTTACTCATATCAACTTTGTAACAATTGAAATTATATTACAAAACAACCTCACAATAAATAACTACACAAACTCTTGTACAGTAATATAAAACCTAAATACTATATACTCCAAGATCTTAAATTGTACGCATCATCCCAGAAAAGATACTCTAATTTACTGCTTACAATAAATGCCTCTTTCATCTTATCTAGCTCCAAAGGTGATGCGTCAACAGCTAACTTATCTAAAATATCACGTACGCTCATAGCTGATTCCATAAACGCTGGGTTTGAGTACTCAGCTATCCACTTACTGTATATATTACCCTCTTTCTTATACGTTCTACCAAGCTCTAAACCTATCTCAGCATAAATAATCGCACACGGATAAAGTGCTGCAACTGTAACCGATAACGGCTCTGCTAACGCTGTTGAAAGAAGATAATGTGAATATGAAAATGCTGATGGACCCATACGTTTAGGGATATCTAAGTTGTATGTATCAATGTAATATCTGTGCATTCCTGTTTCACCAAACGCTGCATATTTTGATTGATCGATAAATAGACGCTGATCCTCAAGTGTTGATGCCTTTGTTGATGCTATCGCTAAAACTTTTGAATAAAAATTAAGATATAGTAAATCTTGTGAAATATAGTAACCAAACCTCTCTACTGCTAAACTTCCATCGGCTAACTCTTTGATAAAATCATGATTTAATGTCTTCTCATAAATCTCTGAAATTGAACCCCATACTGATTTGCTAAAACTCACTCTCACACCCCTCATAAATACAATTTAAAATCTTAAATACAATATAATAAATTTTAAAAAAATAATGCTATATCACTATAACATTATAATCTTAATTCTCATATATAAATTATGAAATAACTACCTACACAGGTAACCCTCATAACAATCTACATCTAACTTTCTCGTTTATACAAGTACTCTTCTATATTTTTTGGCAACCTAAGTGGACGGTTCGTCGCAGGATCAAACATTGCATGCACAGTATTACCTACTGCAAAAACTTTACCCTCTCCGTTATGAACCTCATACTGAACTGTAAATTTTACACCTTGAATATCTGATACCCATACACTAATATAAACCGTATCTGTAAACAATATAGGGATTTTATATTTAACGTACGTTTCTGTTATAACAAGATATATATTATCTTCAACAGCTTTATCGTAAAACTCTCTATACGCTTCCGTTCGTGCTAACTCAAAATAGTTCAGATATACAGAGTTATTAACATGGCAGTAAGCATCTAAATCAAAAAATCGTAGCTGTATTTTTATCTCTTTTTTGTTCATAAAATACCTACTCCTTATTGAAAGCTATAAACCTAACACCACCACTTTGTGAAATGATTTTAAGACCTATAACATTGCCTTGTTTTACGTTCTTATAGTAACCATCAAAATCCGATTTCTTATTAATACTTCGTTTATTAAACCACACAATGATATCGCCATCTCTTAGCCCTGATTTAAATGCTGATGAATTCTCTCTTACTGAAGTAACTACAACTCCTTCATCTATCCCAAATCTTGATCGCTCTTTAGTAGACATATCTCGTACAGCTAAGTTACCCGTTGGTACTTTATTCGTTGCGATCTCTTGAGGGTTTTTTGTTGGACGCTCACCTAATTTCACATCTATATTCCCTAACTTACCGTTACGGAAAATTCTAACTCGAACTGTATCATCTGGTGATGTATCACCTATTAATTTAGTCAACTCTCTAGCATTTATAACTGTTTGACCATCTATAGCAACTATAATATCTCCAGCCTTAACACCGTATCTATCTGCTGGATGATCCACCATAACATCGGCTACTAAAACTCCGTTAGTATCATTTTTGCCAAGAGACTTTGCAATATCTTCATCAAGCTCCTGCAACGTTACTCCAAGCCAACCACGACTTACCTTACCTTGACGTAATTTAGGTAAAATTTTAATCAACATATCAACAGGTACAGCAAAACCTAACCCTTGAGCTGATTGAATAATAGCTGTGTTTACACCTATCACTTCTCCATCCATATTAAGCAGTGGCCCGCCTGAATTACCAGGATTAATTGATGCATCTGTTTGTATAAAATTATCGTATGGACCATCACCTATCACTCTACCTTTAGCCGATATGATCCCTGCCGTAATCGTTCCACCTAGTCCTAACGGATTACCGATCGCTATAACCCAATCACCTATTCTAGCTTTATTTATATCGCCTAAAACTAACGGTTCAATCATCTCACCGTTTAACTCTATCTTTAATAACGCAAGATCAGTTAACGGATCTGCACCGATAACCACAGCTTTAAACTCTTTCTGCGTTGTTGTTTTGACGATGATTTCATCAGCACCTTCAATAACATGATTGTTAGTAACTATGTAGCCCATTCTATCTATAAGAAAACCTGAGCCTAATGCTGATGTTTTAAATTGTCTCGGATTTGATCTTTGGTTTGGAGCACTATTGTATTGATCTCCAAAGAAAAACTGAAACATATCACTACCTGATTGGTTGCTCGTTACAGTTTTTGTTGTTGAAATATTTACAACACCCTCTGCTGTTTTTTCAACAACTGGAGCGAATGATTTTGGAATTAATGAGCTCGAATATGAGCTAGATGTAAATCCAAATAATAATACCAATACTAAAAACTTAATATAAAAAAACTTAGACATTTTCTTAAATACCATCCTACATAAATTACTTATTGTCCCTGTACGTATTACTATCTATTGAGTTACTACAATCTATTAGTTCTGCGTACACATCAGCATCTGAATTTCCAACTTTATCAATAAACTCTGATAACGCCGAATAAGGGAGCGTACCCATAGCAGAGTACTCTACACCGTTTATAATCTTAGAAAGAAACATATTGCCGTAAACAGTTTTTGCACTCATATCAGAGTTTGTCGGAGTTTCATCGATAAATATTGAGACACCATTTAACCCATCACTAAAAAATAGATGATACCTATTCTCAGGTAGTTGTTTCGTTCTAACGTGATCGAAACCTCTATAAAAGTTGTGTAAATTACCTCTTGATTTATTTGAAATTCTTGGATTTGACATTATCGTATCCATATGATTTTCTGTCCCATAAGAGAGATCAACCTTACCATATGCAATAACAAGATTATCATCAATATCATAGACTTCTGTTTTTATCAGATGTCTACCACGCAACCAAAGAACATGCTTAAATCTATCTTTATCTTTTGGAGATAAAGTGTATTGAGTAATTGTTTGACCTAAAAAGACAATGTTATCTACTTTAACTATATTGTAATACTTTTTTTTGAGATGTTCTATAAAAAAATTTCTATTGAATAGTTTAGAGGCAATTGAGCTTATATGGATTTGTTCTGAATGAACAGCCTCTCTATCAAAAAAGTATGTTTTATACCTTCCATTACCTTCGTAATATTTGTAAAAACATAACTCATCAGCGTTAGCTAGTCCGTAAATTGACAAAAATAGAAGTAGCGATGGTACTAATTTATAAAAACGCATTATTCACTAAAATTAACAGACGTGATACCGTTGCCCATACTATCCCCAACACTATTTGTTGACGCTCTATAGTCTGTTGGAGCAGTTGATGAATGCTCTAAAGCGTATGATTCTATCTTACTTCTAGCTGCCATTAATTTCTTACTTTCTGCTTGTGAGTATACAATCGTTGCAGTAATAATAAAAAGTGTCGCAACAGCAATAGATAAAACTTTATAATTTTCCATAACAGATAAAGAAAATTTAAACACATTAACTGGTTTTTTACTATCAGTTATTTTTGACATAATTCTTGATGATAAATCGAGGCTCTTATCTGATCCAACAGATGTATTACCCCTGCTTCTAAGTTTTGACATAACAGTACTGCGTACATCAATAGTAGATGAACCTACTCCATAAGTTGACTTAATCATCTTTTTAACTTTAACAGCGTTACCAACTTTAATCTTGCAACTATCACAAACATCAAGATGTTTTTCTATTAATTGAGACTCCTTCTTAGATACATTGAAATCAACATAATCATTTAGAAGCTTAACAAAATCTCCACAAGTTAATCCTTTATGACTCATACTACACCTCTTTCATACACATTGCTTACTAGTTTGCAGTACGAGAGACTAAACTATCTGTCAAACCCTGCTTGATAAGACGATCTTTTACAACCTGTCTTGCATTAAATAATCTTGATCTAACTGTTCCTAACGGAATTTTTAAGATCTCTGAAATTTCTTCATAACTTAGATCCTCAACTTCACGCATTATTATAACTCTGCGTAAACGCTCAGGTAAAGCATCTACATACAAACGTACATAACGTTTTAATTCATCATTTATCATAATTGATTCTGGATCTGAGTTATCTGGTAATCTATCAAAAAAACTTACCTCTGAATCCTCTACCTCTACATCAACTATTCTTTTATTTTTATCGTAATTATTCAACGCTAAATTTATAGTTATTCTTTTTAACCATGGGAAAAAATGTGCCCTGTCGTTAATAGTGTGTAACTTGTCAAACGCCTTAATAAAAGCATCTTGAACTATATCCTCAGCAGTATCTTTATTTCTACTTATATTCATCGCTACATAAAAAATTTGTGTCTGATATTTTTCTATCAATATCTCAAACTTAGATATATCGCCAGTCAAAACTCTCTCAATGATTTTTTCATCTGTCTTCATACCAACTTCCCCACTCTCTACGCCTATAATTAGGATAACCTAAAACCGTATAAGTTCATTAATTTATAACTTTTTAAAATTTTAAATATTATAACTCAAAACAGTAATATATATCAATCTGTAACTTTTCTATATTAACATCAATTATATAAATTATATAATACTATCTTCTTGTTATCTTCTGTCTGCCGATTAACGTCTGGTACTGCTTAACTCCATCTGGACTTTTTGATAGATGTAACTGTAACCATAACGTACCGTATGTTTGCATCTTTATCTTCTTATTGTTACGAGTAGAATCAAGAGCGTTATGTAATCTCTCATCTGTTGGGATTTTCTTCAGTGCATCGTTTAATATAGATATAGCTCTATCTCTATCGCCTACCTCTAAGTACAGATACGCCGATAAAGACTGTATGAAACTATCCTTCTTATTCACCTTAACCGCGACATCTATCAACTTCTTCATCTTATCAAAATCTTTCGACTTATAGTAACTCGCAAGAAGCATCGATATAGCCATACTATTTCTCTTTGACGACTTCGCAAGATACGGAAGAGACTCATCAAAACGCTTCGTAGCATATAAAAGAACTCCGATCTGTGCATCTATCTGCGATCTAACCATCAACTGCCAATTAGAGTACTGATATGCCTTTTTCATCTTCTCTATAGCAACATCTATTTTACCTGATTTTATATCCTTCTCACAGTTATTAAATATCGCCGTGATCTTTTTCATCATACTTCTGCCAACTATAATATTCATAGTGATGATCGTAACTAAAGCTATAATCACCGATAACGCATAACTCGGTGTGATTAATTTAAACGAAAGAAAACCTAATAATATCCCTGAAGATATCGATAACAATAAAGTATACATACTTCCCTCTAACTAGTTTATAATAAACATTATTTTATATTTTATTTCTATTACTACTTTTTTTCAAGTAAAATTATAATTATCTACAAATCGCTACAGTGATTAATGATGACTCCTCACCACCTTTAACTGATGATAATTTAAGTGTAGCACACTCATCACCTTTAGGTATACTATATGAAAAAATAGTCGCAACAGTTGTTGTTAATAGCTCTTGCTTACCATCTTTATCCACATATATATTATACTCATCGTAACCTTTTAACTTGTCCCACGATAAAATAGATCTACTACCTGTTTGAACAACTTTTATATTCTGTGGTGGAAATAATCCATCACTCGGATCACGTTTAAAACTCTTAATATATGGAACGCCTTCACTACCCTTTCTATGAGGAACAGCTTTGAAATCTATCATAATTGTTGATGGAATATCTATACAGTACTTACCATCACCTTCATTATACTCATAAACAAAATTGCCGTTAAGATAAAAAGTTACATTATCCATTCCACGCATATCGTCTATCTCTACACATAGCGTGCTACCTACAATTTTAGATGAGATATTACCTATCCGTACTGGAATTTCATATCTTACCGATTTTGTAGTAGGTTTAGAGTACGATTGATCCATACTATTATATGCGTAGAAACGATATAGATACTCTCTACCCTCTATAACATCTGTATCTAAATAACTCATATTTGGAGCTATTAAGGTTACTCGTTCATACTCATATCTAAAAAATAAATTCTTAACAACTCTCTCTTTCTCTACAAAAAGAGTGTGATTATCACTATTATTAGTAAGCCTCACACCATCGATATCTAGCTTAATACTCACGTCCGCTAGTGAAGGAGTATTAAAGATATTCTTCGGTACTGGATTATCTTTCTTGCCACAACCGACAAGTAAAATTATCGCAACAAATAGTAATATATTACTAACTGTTTTCATTAATGAAACTCTTTGCAAGTTCGATCTGTTTTAATACCTGACTCTTCGCCGTGCCACCATATGATTGTCTTGATGATACTGACGCTTCTAATGTAATGCTATCATATATATCAACCTCAATTAAGTTGCTGTACGACTGAAAAATAGGTAGAGATATCTGTGATAACTCTATACCCTCTGCAACAGCATGAGATACAACCTTACCAACTATATAATGTGCTTGACGAAAAGGTAAACCCTTTCTTACAAGATAATCTGCTATATCTGTCGCTGTTGAATATCCTTTAGTTGCTGCCATTTTTAATTTATCAGCGTTTAGCTCCATCTTATCTATCATCGATGCAAAAATCTTTAACGACATAGTAACCGTATCTACTGAATCAAAAATCGGTTCTTTATCCTCTTGCATATCTTTATTATACGCTAACGGTAACGCTTTCATTAACGTAAATAAGGTTATCATATTACCGTATACTCTTGCAGTTTTTCCTCTTATCAGTTCGGCAACATCAGGGTTTTTCTTCTGTGGCATTATAGATGAACCTGTACAAAAATCATCAGATAAAGTTATATAATTAAACTCCGATGTTGAAAATAAAATGATCTCTTCTGAAAATCTTGATAAGTGCATCATCGTTATTGATATTGTTGATAGTAGCTCTAATGCAAAATCTCTATCTGATACTGAGTCTATTGAATTCTCTGTAACTCCATAAAAATCTAGCTCTTTAGCTACAAAATGACGATCTATATTAAACGATGTTCCTGCTAACGCTCCTGCACCTAACGGTGAGTAATTTAGACGGATTGCTAGATCTGTAAACCTTGTGTAATCTCTTTTTAACATCTGAAAGTATGCAAGAAAATAATGTGAAAATAGTATCGGTTGTCCTGCTTGAAGATGTGTGAAACCTGGTGAGATAACATCTATATCTTTCTCTGCACGCTTTACAAGAACCTCTAGAAAACCGATAATTAATGATTTGATACTCTCTACCTGATCTCTAATATATAAACGGATATCCAACGCTACTTGATCGTTTCTGCTTCTTGCTGTATGAAGTTTTCCACCTGTATCACCTATGATCTCTATTAGTCGTTTCTCTACCGCCATATGAATATCTTCATCTGCTTGTGAGAAAATAAATTTACCTGTCTCAATCTCATTTAAGATCTGATCTAGTCCTATGATTATCTGATCCGACTCCATAGTCGTAATAATACCTTGTACAGCTAACATCTTAGCGTGTGCAATAGAACCTCTTATATCGTAAGGATATAATCTTTTATCAAACGAAATAGACGCATTAAACTCATCAACTAATTTATCTGTAGAAAGGTTAAATCTACCTCCCCATAACTTCCTATTATCAGACATTACAACTCCTTAAATCTATTCAACTATATATATACTTAATACTTAATTTTAAAATTAACTTAATCTAAACTACTTATTTGAATCGTATCTTTTCTCTAATTCATCTAATACATCTGTAAGATTTATATCTCTGTAACGCAACGCTACCGTTAGATGATATATATAATCTGCAGCTTCTGAAACAACACTCTCTTTAGTCTCGATTAATATCGCTCTGATTAATTCAGCGTTCTCTTCACCCAGTTTTTTAATAATTGTGTTGTCGCCTGCTGATAAAAGCTTTGAAGTGTATGAACTTTCACTGTAATTAAGTTTTCTTTCAAGAACAATTTTATTCAATTTCTCTAACATATCCATTTTATATCGCTCCTCTAAATGTATACTCAAGCAATCTATAGAGTATTAATACTCATACCTTAATACCTTAATAATTTAGTAATATCTATTGCACTTTGCTCTTGTTTTTATACAAACGCTCAAACACGCAAACACTCGCTACCTGTACAAACGCTCAAACAACACGCACAAACTTGCCACCGTGTAAGAACGCAAACACTCGCAAACTCGCCACCGTGTACAAACGCTCAAACACGCACAAACACTCGCCACCTGTACAAACGCTCAAACACTCGCAAACTCGCTACCGTGTAAGAACGCTCAAACACGCAAACACTCGCTACCGTGTAAGAACACAAACACACAACCATATATAAATGCTCAAACGCACAAACTCGCTACCGTGTACGAACTCGCAAACACGCCACCTGTACGAACACACAAACACGCACAAACTCGCCACCTGTACAAACACTCAAACACGCACAAACTCGCCACCGTGTACGAACTCGCAAACTCGCACAAACTCGCTACCGTGTACGAACTCGCAAACACGCACAAACTCGCCACCTGTACAAACGCTCAAACACGCAAACACTCGCTACCTGTACAAACGCTCAAACAACACGCACAAACTTGCCACCGTGTACAAACGCTCAAACACTCGCAAACTCGCTACCGTGTAAGAACTCGCAAACACGCACAAACTCGCCACCGTGTACGAACGCTCAAGCACGCAAACACTCGCTACCTGTACAAACGCTCAAACTCGCTACCGTGTAAGAACTCGCAAACACGCACAAACTCGCTACAGTGTAAGAACTCGCAAACACGCACAAACTCGCCACCTGTACAAACTCGCAAACTCACACAAACTTGCCACCGTGTACAAACGCAAACACTCGCTACCTGTACAAACGCTCAAACACGCACAAACTCGCTACCTGTACAAACGCTCAAACACGCACAAACTTGCTACCGTGTACGAACTCGCAAACTCGCACAAACTCGCTACCGTGTACGAACGCTCAAACACGCAAACACTCGCTACCGTGTACGAACACACAAACTCGCACAAACTCGCCACCGTGTACGAACTCGCAAACACGCACAAACACTTGCCACCTGTACAAACGCTCAAACACGCACAAACTCGCTACCGTGTACGAACGCTCAAACACACGCAAACACTCGCCACCGTGTACGAACGCTCAAACACGCACAAACACTCGCCACCTGTACAAACGCACAAACAAACATCTATGCTAGATATAGTAACTATGTTGTTCAAACTACAAATAAATTATAATATCACAACCATCTTCCATAAACTACAAACAGATATAAACTTATCTATACTAAATCTCGCACCAACACATCACGCTCTCTAAGATAATCTTTAACCTGCTGGACTGTGTATGTACCAAAATGGAAAACCGACGCTGCAAGCAATCCATCTGCTTTACCAACAACTGCACCATCGTAAAAATCTTGCAACTCGCCTATTCCACCCGATGCGATTATCGGAACTCGGACAGCATCTGATATAAGTGATGTCAATTTTAAATCGTATCCAGATTTTGTACCATCCTTATCCATCGATGTTAATAAAACCTCGCCTGCACCATATGATACCATCTTCTTCGCCCACTCAACGGCGTCTAGCCCTGTTGACTTCTTACCTGATGCTACCACTACCTCGTAACTTCCCATAGCTTCCGAATATCTAGCATCAATCGCTATAATAATAGCTTGTGAACCGAACTTCTCCGCAGCATCTCTAATAAGTTCTGGATTATAAACAGCTGCCGAATTTATAGAAATTTTATCCGCTCCTGACATAAGTAACAAACGTATATCCTCAATAGATGATATTCCGCCTCCTACAGTGATCGGCATGAAAATATTGTCGCACACTCGCTCTATCAGATTAACCATCGTTGCACGCTTTTCAACCGTCGCACTGATATCTAAAAAAGCTATCTCATCTGCACCTTGACGCTCATACTCTATAGCAACTGATACAGGATCGCCTGCATCACGTAAATTAATAAAGTTCGTACCCTTTACAACTCTGCCATCTTTCAAATCTAAACAAGGAATAATACGCTTCGTAACCATAATTTAACCTTAAATCTTATAATACAAAATCTCGTAAAAAAAATTGTCCACATATTATATAACAGATCCATTTTTATTTCTATAATTAAATAATTATAAAAAAACTGTTAAAATTTTGAAAGTTAGCTATAATAGATATTATTTCAAAAAATTAGGTAGTTATAATGAAGTTAAAAGATGTGCAAAGCTTAGAAGATAATAGAAATATTGATATAGATAAAGTAGGTGTCAAAGATCTTACTTACCCGATAATATTAAAAGATAGATCTAAAGGGGAACAAGGTACTGTCGCAAATATAGCGATGTCTGTACACCTGCCGAAAGAATTTAAAGGCACTCATATGTCAAGATTTATAGAAATCTTAAATAGACATAAAGATAATGTGTCGATCATTTCATGCTCAGATATTTTAGACGAAATGCATACCGTCTTAAGTAGTGATACAACTCATATTGAGCTATCATTTCCATACTTTATTAATAAAGTCGCACCTGTATCTAAACAATCTGCACTTATGGATTATAACTGTGATTTTGTGGCTATATCCGATAAAGTTAAAGGAAAAGATTTTATCTTAACCGTGCATGTACCTGTTACATCACTCTGTCCTTGCTCGAAAGAGATCTCTGAATTCTCTGCTCATAACCAACGATCAATCGCATCTATATCTATTAGATATCATAAAAAAATCGTGTGGATAGAAGATCTAATTGAGGTTGCTGAATCATCTGCTTCTGCTCCTGTTTACTCTCTGCTTAAACGTGAAGACGAAAAATTTGTAACCGAACAAGCATACAATAATCCTGTGTTTGTTGAAGATATCGTACGAAATATAACTGAAAAATTACTGAATGATAATAGAGTTTCTTGGTTCTCGGTTGAGTGTGTTAATATGGAGTCAATTCATAATCATAGTGCGTATGCAAATATTACAATCGATAAAAGAGTATAACTTAGTAGCATAAAATAATTGGCGAATAATAAATACAAAACATAATCTAAATTATGTGAACTTAGTTTAATAGCATAAAATAATTGACTAATAATAAATACAAAACGTAATCTCAATTATGTGAACTTAGTTTAGTAGCGTAAAATAATTGACTAATAATCAATATAAAATCTATTCAACATTACACCAACTCGAAATCATCACAAAAAAACCTCACAGCATAAAACAGTGAGGTTTACTTTATTAACATATTTTTAAAATTCAAAATATTCTATTTTTTAACTATTTCTTCTTTAATGCAATAAATTCATCTCTACATTTTTTAGAACAAAATGAGTAAACCTCTTCATCAAGCTTAACCTTATGAGATGTCGTATCCTCAACGTATAATCCACAAACTGGATCTTTTTTCATTTCAACAGCATTATCATCACCACTACTCTTTTGGAATTTCTTTAGGCTACCGCTTTTTCTAAAAAGAATAACAACTATCGTAATAATAATTATAGTAAGCGCAATTTTAGGCAACATTTAACATATCCTCAAAATTATTCTCTAATCTCTTCTTCTTCGCTCTGGAACAATAGATATCTGTTTGATAAAACCATCACCAATCGATACTGTTGATAATCCACCGATCTCTTTTACTAACTGATGAACTTCTCTACGCATAGATGAGTTCATCGGTGGAAGTTTACGTGATTTTCCCGTCTGCTTAACTTCACTCGCAAATCTTCTAGTTTTCTCTATTATTGATTGTAACGCTCGCTCTCTATACGCATTTACGTCCACAACAATATCAATATCTTTACCGTAATCAAGTTGCAACATCTTCTCTAAAATATACTCAATCGCATTAAGCGTCATCGCTTGTTTACCGATTAATAACTCTGGTGTTGTTGAGTCTATATCAAAAATGATACGCTTACCTTCAATATTAACCTCTATATGATGATCTGGGAAATTAGCTAAATCTAATAACTCCGATAGTAACATCTTTCCACGTTTTTTTACAAACTCTTCTTCATTATATGCTATTCTTATCTTAGCTATTTTTTTTCCTATACCTAATAAACCTCTTGAACCTGCTTCTATAACTTCATAGGTTACTAGATCTTTTGATACATTTTTTTCTTCTATAAACTTATTGACTATACTCGTTGGAGTATCTCCCTCTATCTCGTAATATCTCATGATAGCTCCCTTTTGGCTGATCTTTTAGTAATAATAAGCTGTTGTGCAATAGATAAAATGTTACTTGTTAACCAATATAAAACTAGTCCTGATGGAAAATTTAAGAATAAAAATGTGAATACTACTGGCATCGCCATAAATATTTTCTTCTGTACCGGATCTGCCGTCGATGGCGTTAACCACTGCTGAATAAACATACTTATACCCATTATAACAGGAGTAATATAATAAGGATCTTTTGCTGAAAGATCTACTATGTAACCTATAAATGGAGCACCTTTAAGCTCTACTGATACAAGTAACGTTTTATATAATGCAAAAAATATCGGTATCTGAACAAGAATTGGCAAACAACCCGAAAATGGATTAACTTTATGCTTCTTGTATAACTCCATTGTCTCTGCGTTTAATCGTTGAGGATCACCTTTAAACTTCTCTCTCAACTTCATTATCTCTGGTTGAATTCTCTTCATGCCATCCATAG
>CAMRDM010000060.1 GCA_947041225.1 uncultured Deferribacteraceae bacterium
CTCTCTTAAAAACGCATTTGTAGAGTTACTTGAATGAACACGATATCTATCATGAGTTGTACCTAATGTTAGAAGATTCTTACCGATAACATTATTCTCTGGTTTACCATTAAATACACCGTACGCTTCATTAAATGAATCTTCAAAATTGAAATACATAGGGATAGGATAGACAATCGTATCGCCTTCATGATCTTTATTAGTTTGTCCACGTTTCTCTTTTGGTAACCAGCCGTGCCATTTACTATATTTACGTTCATAATCCCATACTACTGCATTTAAATAAACTGAAAACCTATGAGACATCACAGGACGATCATCCAGTCCTCCTGCAACATGATATGCCTCATCAGGATCAAGTGACCTGCTCTTTTCTGAAGTTATATAAGTATATCCATCATCAGCACTTCCACCAACTCTAATAAAAGGAGTAGTAACTCTTCTTGCAGGATCAAGAGCTAAATATTCATCTATTATTATTCTAGTAGAACCAGCCCAACCATGCCAATCATCTACTAAGCTCTCAGTTGTAGCTATATGTTCTTTTGTTGTTGCAGGGGCACGAGCTATAGCTTGATTAGCATAGACTTCATTACGCGTCATACCGTAAAATTTAGAATCGGGATTTGCTATTGCGTCATCTACGAGTTTTAACGATAACACATCTGCTGGCTGATACCTATTAGAAGTACCTACATATTTAAAATGATTATTAGCTGTTGATATTTTCATAAAACTACCAAGCTCTGCTTGTGCTTTAAGAGCCTCGTAAGCGTATCTCCAACCATCTTTTACAGCCCCAGGTGCTTTTACAATCGCTGGACGGTAAACTGTATGACTTGCAATACTTGTCCAATCGCCTGCCTCAAGATGCACAGTTGCTGGGAAAAGATAATCTGAATATTTTGCACCGGGTGAAAAAAACGGATCAAATGTAACTAAACAAAATCTATCAGGATCGGTTGGATCTCCAGAAACTTCTAATGTTTTATAAACTAACGCTGTATCATTAGCGTTCATACTCTGATTTAAAGGGATTCCACCACCAGGATTAACAATTACTCTAATACCGTTATATTCAGGTGTGCTATCAACACCAGTAGTATTATCGTTTCTACCAACATAATCATAGTACTCTAAGTTATCAATAGTATCTGTATATGTTAGAGGTTCTTTACCAGATGCAGCGTTAGGTGCATAAATATACTTGATCCCTGCTTTTGCTCCACCGTTATCATTAATATATCTATCTTTATCAGGATTCCATTCAGGGATATGTTTATTAATATCAGCACCTAACTTATCTTTTAATTCATCAAAATGAGCCATTTTTAAACTGTTAAACCACTCTTTAACAGAAAGAGAAGCTATCCACCCTACCTGATTGGACTTTCCACTAGTTATAGATGGTCTATGCTCTGGTATTGAGTGATCTCGCGTGTCTGAGTCTGGATCATTAGCGTCAATCGGAATGTCCTTGACTAAAGTTGAACCTGCAGGTGCATATTTTCCCCATTTTGCAGGATATGAAGCCCAAGAACTAAATAACCCTTCGCCTTTTAATCCAAACGTTTTAGTTACACACATAAGTGCTGTTATAGCAATAATATTTATTACTCCATTGTTTTGCTTCTGCATACCAACAGCCCAGTCATTATAAATTGGATGTTGTGCTGGATCGCAATACATCTTTGCAAGTGCTCTAATAGTTGCAGCAGGTGTGCCACATATCGCTTCTGCCCACTCTGGAGTTTTTGCTGTTAAAAAATCTTTCTTATATAGATACTCTGTAGCATCACCTTTTGTCGCTGTATAAGAACAAGTAGCTCCGTTACGGTTAGCTTGCTTAGATTGGAATAAATTACTTGTGTATGTAGCTGTCTCTCCTGTTGCATCATAAGTTGCTTTCGTTAATCTATCATCACTACCCATTACATACGCTGATAAAGATCTTCCCGATGGAACTGAATTAATATATCTCCACTCATTAAGTTTTGTAGCTGGTTCTACGAATACTATCTCTCCAGTAGATGGAACCTCTGGTACTATTACAACATTACCTTCAACAACCTTTCTTACGCCTATATGGAGCCAGTAATCAGGAGAATCAAAGAAACCGTAAACCATTGTATCTAGATATGCTACATCAAGCCATCTCTCTTCTTTAGGCTTTAAAGTTCCATCAGCATTAAACGTATTAACTATCATCTCATGGAACATTCCCATAATTAAAGCAGTATCTGTATAGTTACGCACTTGAACCCAATCTGTTGAACAAGTTACACCTGTATCTACAAACTCTGGCCCTATAAAGTAATGCTTACCACCTCTTTCTTTTAACTTTTCCATAGCTCTGATATAGCCCCAAGCAGAAGTGTTCGCTGTTGATAATGTGTTTGTTCCCCATGAAACAGCATTCTTCACTGCTCCTGCTATATTATGTAACTGTGAGCCTATTGTTGGTGTATAAGGGCTTCCATTATAAGGTATCATATACCCCGTAAGTCCACCTGCGAAGTTAATTTGATGATAACTCCAATCATTTAACTCCCCTCTCGTACTTGCCACATACTTAGTCAATCCATATGCTGCATCCCAACACGTACTAAATGTACCTGAGTAGTTTGAAGCAGAGGCTTTTGGAATATATATCGCTCCAACTCCATGTTTTGTATAGACACTTCTTACTTTAGTTGCAACTTCTTTCATCATAGCTTCTGTGTCCATACGGATAAAACCAGTTACATCACCACGTTCTTTTGTCTGTTTAAGTCCATATTTTACACGAACAGCAGAATTAACTTTAAATTTAGCACTTCTACCTTTTGCACAACTTAATACTCTTGTATCGTTTAACCAATTTTTATCTCTTAAAATACCATTAAAATCTCGTTCATCTTCATCTGATGTAACTCTAACAATCTTATTATTCACCACATGAACATTTGTCATACAACGTGTACCTGCACCACAGTTATGTCCACATGCTGTTGTGTACATCTGAGCATTTGATAGATCAACTGGTGCTATAGGATCGCCAGGACTAGATCCACCACCACTTCCTCCTAGAATTTCAATACCCTCTTTTGAACAACCGTAAACTGTGCTTGCAGTACCGATCGCTAACGCTCCTTTGATAAAACTTCTTCTCGTAACTTTAACTTTCTCAATTAAATCAGAAATAAGTTTCTTTGACTTCATAGATAAATCCTCCATATATTGTACAAATAAAAATTAAATTTCTATCCCTTGACTACACACTTATATAAATTTCCTACTAAATACGATTACAAAAACATCATTACTCTTTACAAACAGATTATACGATAAGTACTTTACACATATAAATCATGATGAGAGATACAAGCAAATAAATACAATCAATATATCCATATATCTTTAGGTATCATTTACATTATATAAATATCTACATTTTGTCAATATGTAACATGCATATACACACAAAAAATACACAATAATATAATAGTAGTTATGTTTTTCAAACTTCATCACTTTAAATTATTATATACAATTTCTTTATATTATTAATATAAATCAAGAAAATATAATAATTATATATGCTAAAATATTATAATAAGATAATTATAATCTCATTATAAAAATAAATTACTGTTTTTTCTTTTTGTAATGTTTTTATGAAATTAAGTTTCTACTATATAACCAACGATATAACTAAAATAAATTTAGAATTAATATAACGCAGTTATTAAATACTGAAAATTATTACTATGAAGTTTAATGAGTTGGCAACTGACTATAAAAAAAGTAGGAGAAAGATATAAATCTCTCCCCTACTTGATTAATTCAATTAATTTTTTGATTTAGTGTTTAAAATTTACTACGAAACCCTTAATAATGTTATCAAACACAAAACAGTATTAATTACTTTCTATCGAAAATTATAATATTCTAATTAATTCCCCATGATGCTAAAAGATTTATCAACATGCTCTCTGGGTATTTCTCTTTAAAATCTACAACAAGTGATGATCTTGTAGTTGCATTATCTGTATCTAAAATATTCTTATAATACCATAATGATGATAATTTTCCATCAGCTAAATATATACCGTAATCAACTGGGTTTCCTAAATCTGATAACACATACGATGCAATCTCTGCATAATTACCAGATACTTTTGATAAATATATAGATGTATTATCTGTATCGCCTTCTGCAAAATAAAATAACCCTGCTGATAAGTTGATATAATCCGAAAATGAAGGATATATATTCACAAGTGATACAAACTCAGGGATCTCATCAATCGAAGTAACATTTATTGCTGCAACCGCTATACTACCAGCATCCTTAGATTTAGCACCTTTGTACGAATTAAAACCTAAATATGCAACTAATACCACAACAATTAATACTCCAACTCCGATAATAATCTGTTTAAAATAAGTCTGTAATAAATTCTCTAACTTATCTACACGATTATCTTCAATAACTACGTTCTTCTTTTTAGCCATAATTCAACTACCCTCTTGATAATGCTTTATTAAATATTTTTCTATTATTTGATACAATAATTTCTATCTCTTCTAATGTCAACCCTGCTCCCTGCATAACAGATACAGCCATGTCGTAACCAACATAATCTGATGGCATATGAGCATCATTATTGATCACTAAACTTGCTCCAACCTCTCTCGCTAACTTAACTACATGTCCGTTACAGTAACTGTGTCCTTTTCTTGTAGTTATCTCTAAATAGACACCGTTTGTTACAGCAAGCTCTACATCTGATAATGTAATAAGTCCTGGATGTGCTAAAATATCTACACCCGCATCGATAGCTGCTCTATTTGTACCCTCTATATACGGCTCTGTTATCGTCTGTCCGTGAACTAAGACTATATCTGCACCTAATGAACGTGCTTTAACCGTTAAACTCTCTATATCGGCGGGGAGGACATGAGTAAGCTCGACACCTACGATAACTTTAAAATCTTCATCCAATGAGTTATACGACTCTTTAAATCTTAAATGTGATGAAATTAACTCTTCTAAATTTGATCTATCAGCGTGATCTGTTACAGCTATACCTAAATAGCCTTTAGATTTTGCTCGTCTTGCTGATTCAGATGCAATTAATACTCCATCTGATTTTATTGTGTGGGTATGTAAATCGTATAAAATGATTGATCCTCCGATAAAACTACAGCTTTAACATATTTATCTTAAAATATTTTATATCAAACTCAAACTCTCTACCTGTCCATATATTAAAAGACTTATGCGCCTGCATAATTAACATATCTATACCATTTACTAATTGTAAATGTTTATACCTAAGTCTCATAAAATCTAAAAATGGTGTCATGCCACTTGTATACTGTAAATCTATAGCGTAATGCCTAATACCCATTCCTATGTTTAAAAAATCGTAACCACCATCACCTATAGATGTAGTATTAATAATTATATCACAATCAACCGTCGATAACTTCTCATAAGGTATAACTGTTATATTATGTGTTGATAAATTTGCAACTGCTTCTGCTTTTGCAACAGATCTGTTAGATATAAAAATATCAACATTTGTAAACTTATTAAGAGCTGTTACAAGCGCTCTACTTGCACCACCTGCACCTAATATCAGAATAGAACTATTATCTACCTTAATATTATTTAACTCAAACAGTTTATCTATTCCATAAATATCTGTATTATAACCTTTCATACCTTTATCAGTAAACTTAATTAAATTTACTGCCTTAGAGTACTCAGCAAAATCACAATAACTATCACACAACTCATAAACCTTCTCTTTATAAGGATGAGTTACATTAACACCTACAAAATGATGCTCTCTCAAAAACTCTAATACATTTTCTAAATTAGAAGCATCTTTTATATCAAATACCGTATAACCACCATTAATACATGTATTGTGAAAAAAATAGTTATGAATCATTGGAGATAAAGTGTGCGATAAAGGAGTTCCAATAATACCTATATTAACATACATCTACACAATCCCCCAATTAATTAAAATACACAAAAACAAACCATAAACATATTATAACAAATACTCAATATAGTCAATATCGTTAACAACGTAAAATAAATTAATCTAATTATATTTATATAAAAAATTAACTATTTTTATATTTATTTAAACCTAAACTTTTAATCTTTTTATAAAGATACGTTCTCTCTATATCAAGAACAGCTGCAGATTTAACAATATTCCAATCATTAAGAGATAAAACATTTAGAAAGTAATCTTTCTCAAACTCATCTCTCGCACTCTTTAACGTAGCAATATATTTGCAAGAAGTATCAACAGAGTCCGAACTCTTATCTCTAACAAATATATTCGGCATATCTTCTATACCTATAACATCTTTATCTGATAGCACAACTAACCTTTCTACTATATTTTTTAACTGTCTAACATTGCCCGGAAAATCATAGCTCATAAACTTATCCATTAACTCGTTCGATAACCTTTTCTCTAAAAGAGAGTTTAACGATGATGATGATTTTAAAAAATAGTTTACTAGATATGGAATATCTTCCTTACGTTCTCTAAGTGGAGGAACTTCTATCGGTATAACGTTTATCTTGTAAAATAAATCAGCTCTAAAATTGTTATTTTTAATCTCTACATCTATATCTTTATTGGTTGCACATATAAGTCTAAAATTTGATTTTATAACTTCTGTACCACCGATTTTAACAAACTCATCCATCTCTAAAACTTTTAAAAGTTTTACCTGTGTTGATATATCCATATCACATATCTCATCAATAAACAGTGTGCCTCCATCTGCTAATTCAAACATACCCTTCTTTCCAGATAACGCATCTGGAAAAACTCCTTGTTCGTATCCAAATAGTTCCCCTTCTAAAAACTCACTCGGTACTGCTGAACAATTAATCTCTATAAGCGGTTGATCGGAATACATACCTAACATATGTATCAACTTGCTAACATGCTCTTTCCCTGTTCCATTCTCACCTATAATTAACACAGTAGAGTTCATATTGGAAACTTTATCAATCTTATCTTTTAACCTATTAACAGCCTGACTTACACCGATTAAATTATACTTCTTAATTAAATTATATTTTGAATTACGTAAATCTTTCAATAACTTTCTACGATCTTTTATATGTTTTAAAATCATCACAATTCTTTCTAATGATAACGGTTTCTCTAAAAAATCATACGCACCATATTTGATACTCTCAACAGCATTTTCGATTGTTCCATGTCCTGAAATCATTACTACATCTATCTCTGGATAATATCGTTTAATCTCTTTTAATCCTTCCATTCCATCTATATCTGGAAGCCATATATCAAGAAAAACTATATCAAATATCTCCTCTTTTAACAGCTCCATACCTTCTGTAAATGTTAACGCATGTTTAGAGATATTTCCTTCATCATTAACGATACCCATTATTGCGACACCGATATTCTTCTCATCATCAATTATTAAAATTTTCATCTCTACTTCCTTTATACATTTCGTGATCGTATATTACGATATTTAGAACTTCTTAAATATATAATATAATATCAAATTATTATACCAATTTCTTAGGGATTTTTATAATAAATCTAGCACCTTTATCTAAATTTTGAGCCTCAATAGATCCTTGATGTTCATCTATAACCTTCTTAACGATCGCTAATCCCAATCCTGTACCACCACTACGTTTACTGAAATATGGATTAAAAATATTACCTATATCTTTCTCTGGAATACCGCCACCTGTATCATCTATTATCATGGTTATCTCAGTTGTAGACTCCTCTAGTGCAATCGTTATCTCTCCTAGTTCTTCCATAGCCGATATAGAGTTTGTTATTAAGTTTTGTATAATTCGCTTAATCTGAAGTCTATCACCATAGATAGTTATGCCACAATCTTTATCAAAGTTGTAATTAAATTTTACGTTAGGGTATGAGCGTTCATATAGGTGAACAGCGTTTAATATCTCATCACCTAAATTAATCGCAACCTTATGAGAAACTTTCTCTCTGGCAAAATATGAAAATTCCTCTACAAGTTCTAGTAACGATTCAACCTCACTTACTATTGTATCCATACTCATTGAAACTATACCTTTAATCTCTGCGTCTTCTAAAATAGCGATACGTTTATTAACTCTTTCTGCCATCAACTTAATAGGTGTTAATGGATTTTTAACCTCATGTGCTATTCGTGTGGCAACCTCTTTCCATACCTTAAATCGTTGTGATGTTACAATATCTGTTACATCATCTAAAACTATCAGCAACTGCTCCTCTTCTAATGTAAATATTGAGGAGATATTCATCAGATATATCTTAGGCTTACCATCAACTGTAAACGATATATTTGATATCATCTGTTTATCATCAACTTTTAAAAACTCCGTTACCTCATTTAGAATATCCTTATGGAAATACTCTTCCTTATTGATAACAAATAAACTTGCTTTCTCATTCATCTCTAAAATAGTTAGATCTTTTTGCATTAATATTATCATAGATGAAACGTTTTTAAAAATCGCATCAATATACATTTTATCTATCAAAATCTGGTTGTATGTTTCCGATAAAATAACATTCTTACTATTTAACTCTGTCGTATGTTCTTTCAGTTTTGATGTCATATTATTAAACGTATCAATTAAGTAAGATATCTCCGATCCACCTGTTGAGTTCACCTTGATATCTAAATTTCCACCTGTTATAAGTACAGACGCATCAGCTAGCTCTTCAATAGGTCTTGTTATACTATTAGCAAATAACACCGAACCCCATAACGCTGAAAAAACTACTATCAAAAATAAAACTACCATCAACATAAGATACGAGTTCTTCACTGGATATGAAAAATACTTACTCTCTGAATGAATACTCTTTAATATATTTATACTGCTTATATCTAACTCTATCGATGCAGGGATAAGTTTATACGCTATTAAAAAACTATCCTCATCTAAAGGATATGATAACCAGTAAAAACTTTTATTGTTTAGTTGCTCTATACCACTATCTTTTTCATATAAAAGCATTTTGTCTAAATACATACTCAATATGGAACTGATGTTTCTATCTATATTCTCCTCATTGCTACCTTTAACCTTACTATTAATATTACTACTACTGATATTACCGTTGCTACTACGATTCTCATTAATATTATCATTGTTTGCATAGATCACTTTCTTATCATCTATATCATATATGGCTGCACCTGAGAACACATCGTTCTTTATATACGTATCTAGTATATCTAAAACCTCTACGTTACTATCATCAGATATATCTATTAACGATATCACGTTAAGGTTTAATGTATCTATCATCAACCCTTCGTAATCTTTTAGAATATTTAATGAGCTTGATAATGAGTAATCTATCTGTGCATTAAACCACTTATTGATCGCAACATTTATAACCGTTACTGCAAATGTAAATATAAAAAATGATGGTATAACAGAAATTATCATAGAGAACAAAATCACCTTACTTTTAAGGCGTGAACCAAACTTTTTATCACTTCTTTCAGCGATAATTTTTGCAATTATCCTAAATATCATCAACATAATAAATAAAATTATCACTACATTCAAGTTCACAAGAAGAAAGATAGATACATTTGTATACCAAGCATAATTTACATTGGTAATATTTTTGCCTACAAGAAAATTTATACCTATAACAATAAGAAGATATACAAGATATTTACTTAACGTTCTTTTAGGGTTATTAATCGAACTTGTAGTTAATAAATTTGTTATATTTGCTATAAAATGCAATACCTTTCTTCGCAGGATCGCTATATGTAGTCTAAACTTGTTCATTAATATCTACTCCACCTATAAATACCTATATAATTAATCTATCTAACAATCTATCTATCATATGAATAAAATATTATTATTGCAAGAAGTTCTAATATAATGTAATAATAAATAAGTATATTATTTTTTTACAAGTATATTTTGGGAGAAAACATGGCAGATTTTGAACATAAAACGATTGAATACGGGACAACTATATTAAAACTTGTTAGAGTTAAAGAGTTTATTGATGGAACTCAACGTTTGTTTGGGAATATTTTATTTTCAATTAAACATTATAGAGAACAACATAACGAAATGATGCACATACGAATTATACCCCTTTCAGGTATAACTAAAATATCTGGTACAAATAGATATACTATACAAGCCGATGCAAAACTATCAATAAATAAGATATATGTTAACGCTAACCATAATAATCAATCGATCGAGTTTGGTCCTCTTCAAGGATTACTTATTGATGAGTCTATAGCTAATCGAGGTATAGGTACTTTCGCAATGAATGAGTTAGTTAAATGGGTTAAACAAAATTTTGAAGAGTATGTTGTTGTACCATTTGAATTTGTTGGAACAGACTCTATGACAACAGATGATAAAGAGATACGAATTAAGTTTTTAGAAAATTTCGGATTTAATTTAAATTTCTCAGATATATCAAGAAAAAGTGGATCTATGAAAGCAAGAAGAGTTTCTTTCCTTAGAGAGTACTTAAACTTTGATAAAGTTGATGAGATAGAAATTGAACCTTATTTTTTCAATCTCATTAAAGAGAAATTTGATGTAGAAAAACAGTATAATGAGTTGAAAATCGATTACCAATTAAGAGGCGAAGAACTTTTAGGTGGAATTCAAAAAGCAGACTTAATTAAATACTCTCTTTTCTCTATCGGAATGGTGCTAGCAATATTTATATTCCTTATGATGTAATTAATCAATCTATGGTAATTGAGCTGATAAAAACTGAGAGTTGAAACCTCGTAGCTACTAGTTGATAATATTTATATATTAACTATAACAGCTAGTTGATAGTAGCAAAATTAGTTGATAGTAATTTCATAGTAATAATAGTAATAGTAATAGTAATAAAAGTTAATTGTAGTTAGTAGGTGTAAAATAAGAAAAATTGGTTTCACAACAACAATCCCCGTGGAGATTGTTTTAGCAAGTAATAATATCCCGATAGATTTAAATAATATTTTCATATCACATGACAACCCATTAGAGTATATAGATTATGCACATCAAAGTGTTCTTCCAAGAAATTTATGTAACTGGATAAAAGGGCTCTACTCTGTAGCGATTAGAGATAGATCAGTTGATGAAATAATATCAGTCGTAAGTGGTGATTGTAGCAATACGCACGCCTTAACAGAGCTGTATGAAGAGAATAATATAACTGTTCATAGATTTTCATATCCATCATCTAAAACCAATCTTTATAATGAGTTGAAAACAGAGATCACAAACCTTGCAGCTGCGTTCTCATTAACTTTAAAAGATGTTCAAGAGTATTCAAAAATAACTGATATAGTTAGAGCAAAATTAAAGAAAATCGATCAGTTAACAATAGATAATAAAGTTACTGGCTTTGAAAATCATCTATGGTTAGTTTCGTCAACAGACTTCTGTTCAGATTTAGAAAAATTCTCTAAAAATATCGATGAATTTATAAAAGTTGCAGAAGATAGAGAACCTATGGATTCAACTGTTAGATTAGCGTTTATAGGTGTACCTCCTATTATTCCAAACATCTATAACTTGATAGAGAAGAAAAGCTGTAAAGTTGTTTTCAATGAAGTACAACGTCAATTTACGATCCCCTCTGAAGCTGAAGATTTCGTACAACGATATATAGATTATACATATCCGTACACAATCTGGGACAGGATAAATGATATAAAAGAACAGATAAAATTAAGAAAAGTTGATGGTATTATCCATTACGTTCAATCATTCTGTTATCGCCAAATACAAGATATTGTTATTAGAAAACATATCGATAATATGCCGATATTGACGATTGAAGGAGATAAACCGTTAGATATCGATAATAGAACTATCATAAGAATAGATTCATTTATCGAAATGTTGCACGATAAAAAAGCAGGAAAAGTTAGATAAAATTATGAATAAATCAAATAAATATGCAGGTATAGATATCGGTAGTAGGTACGTTAAGATTGTAACATACAATGAAAGCGACTCTACTTATAATAGAGTGAGTTTAAATACGATTGATTTCTATAAAAATTTCACATATCACAAAAACGATAAATTAAATATAGATCTCAACAATCTATTAGATCAAGATATCTTTCATATAACAGCAACTGGATACGGTAGAAACCTTTTAGAGTTTGATAATGCAGAGATCATATCTGAAATTAAAGCACATTTTAGAGGTGCTAGACGTAGTTCAAAAATGGATGATTTTACATTAATTGATATCGGTGGACAAGATAGTAAAGTGATTATTTCAAGAAACGGCTATATAGAAGACTTTATTATGAACGATAAATGTGCCGCATCAACAGGACGATTTTTAGAGAACAGTGCATCGATTTTAGGTATAACCGTTCAAGAGTTAGCAGATATGAAAGACTCATCAATAGATATATCTGTAACGTGTGCCGTGTTTGCAGAGAGTGAGATTATAAGTCAATTAGCATCAGGAAAAAGGATCGAACAGATCGGTGCAGGAATAAATTTATCTATCGCTAAAAGGATAGCAACTTTGATGTCGTCTAAATTATCTGATAACGTGTTAGCATCAGGTGGCGTTTCAAAAAGTAGAGCTATCATAGAGTTCATGTCTGAGATCATCAAAAAAGATATTATGATAATTGATAACTCCGAATTCAACGGTGCGTTCGGTGCATTAAAAGAGTATCAAGCCGATGGCAATATCTAAGAGTATTAGGTATAAAAAAAGAGTATGTCAACATAAGTCGATATACTCTATATATTCTTTTTTTATTAATCAATCAACCTACTTTCAAACAAATAACATCAAAGTTAAACTGCTTGTTTATTATTTACTATTAATTATAGCAAACCATCAAACCATGCGAACTTGCTCAAACCATGCGAACTTGCTCAACCATGCGAACTTACTCAACCATGCGAACTTACTCAATGCGTGCGAACTTGCTCAATGCGTACGAACTTGCCAAACCATGCGAACTTGCTCAACCATGCGAACTTGCTCAAACCATGTGAACTTGCTCAA
>CAMRDM010000061.1 GCA_947041225.1 uncultured Deferribacteraceae bacterium
CTAACTAAGTAGCAACTAACTAAGTAGAAAATTAACTAAGCAATTAATTAACTAACCAACTAACTAAAAATTATTAAGAACTAAGAATATCACACACTTCCATGAGTGCAAATCCTAAAAGGTTTTCACCTTTCCAAGTTAATGGGTTTTCGATATTATCAGTATCTGCACTAAGACCTATCCCCCACACTTTATCGTACGGACTAGCTTCAACAAGAATTTTATTTTTTGCAGATAGGAGAAACTTTTTCATATCTTCATTCTGTGAGAATTTAGCTAAATTTCCTTCAAGTACAATTTTATATTTATGTTCACCCCAAACATTTTCGTTAAATTTAGCGATCTGTCTACCGAGTGCTTTAAACTGTTTAGGGTGGTTAGCTTTAAGTATTTCGTTGTAGATTTTATCATCATTAAACAGCAAAGCTTTTTGTGCCATCATATACTGTTCTGTTGAATTATATGTAATATTGTTTACAATAAATTTAGATGGATACCACTGACTAAAACAAGCTTTAGTGATAGAACCATTACTTTCTGTATGTCCATAAAAGAAGATATATTTTAATCTTTTTTTCTTCTTATAATCAGTGATAAGATCGGACTTAGAATATTTCATAATTGTTCCCTAGTGTAATTATTTTGAAACTACAACAGTATCTTTATCCTTAAAAGTAATAGTAACTCCCAGTGTCCAAAGTTTATAGTATGGTAAAAGAGGATTTTCAATTTTTGTGTCTTTCAGTAACTCCCAGCTTAGATAGAATGAAAGAAAATAATCGTTGTTAATATGATACATCGGTTCACTTAAAAGTGTTATCAACTCTTTACAGTTATCTTGGTACTCTACTTGCTCTCTAAACCAATCACTAATCTCTGTATAAATATCGTAATTTATATCTTCTTCTGATCGTAGGGTTTCATTTAATAAATCATATTCTTGTTCATTTATAAATTCTATTTTAATTTCTTTATTGAAAGGTTGATCGCATTTACAAACAACTTTATAAAATTGTGTAAGTGCTTCAAGATACTCTGTTATAACTGTTTTGATTAAGTTTTCATCTGTTGATCTTTTATTATTAAAATATCCTGCTTCATATATTTTACCATCAACTTCTCTTTTGTAATTATCTGCTGTTACTCTATCTATTTCTTCTAATCGTTCTAACAACCCTAAACCAAGAGTACCATATAGTTCGAAAAGTGGTTTCAAGTATTTTAGATTACCACCTCGTAAATCTTGAAAAAGCCAGTCTGGCACTGGACAATATTTATTTATTGAAGAGTCAGAAAAAATTTCTTTTAATATGTCATTTTTATCTATTACTTCTGCCCAAGTTTTCGGTAAATATTCATGGTATGAACTCATTAGTTAACCTCATATTATATAGTTAATCTAAAATATATATTTAGATTGTAATTATTTATTATAACATTTTAGAATGGTATTTTCAATCCAAATCTAGCTTTAATTGAACTTATGATATATTATGTTTATAGATAAAAATAGTGTTACTATCAGATATAGGAAGTAGATATAATTAATGGATAAAAATTTAGAGATCAATATAATAGGTGCAGGACTAGCAGGATCAGAGGCTGCATTTCAACTCTCAAAACGAGGGTACAAAATTAACCTTTTCGAGATGAGACCTAGCAAGAATACAGAGGCACACTCAACAGAACATTTTGCTGAACTGATCTGTTCTAACTCATTGAAATCAAGAGACGTTTTAAAATCATCTGGATTATTAAAATATGAATTAACAGAGCTTAATAGTTTTCTGCTTGAGACAGCTTATAAGTTTGAAGTCCCAGCAGGTGGAGCGTTAGCGATTGATAGAGAGTTGTTCTCTAAATATGTAACAGACACTTTATCAAATGATGAGAACATAACCGTAATCAGAGAAGAGTGTACAGAGATAGAAATAGATAAACCAACGATCATCGCATCAGGACCTTTAACGTCAGAGAAATTAGTTGAAGAGTTGAAAAAGATTTCAAATAACCATCTATATTTTGTAGATGCGATTTCACCTATAATTGACGCAGACTCTATCAATTTTGATAAAGGTTATTTTATGGATAGATACGGCAAAGGTAGCGATGATTATTTTAATCTTCCGATGAATGAAGAGGAGTACGATAAATTTTATAATGCGATGTTATCTGCTGAATATATAAATTTTCATGAGTTTGAAAAGTTGAAATATTTTGAAGGTTGTATGCCTATTGAAGAGATGGCGTCAAGGGGACGAGAGACTCTACTTTTTGGACCGTTAAAACCAGTTGGATTAGAAGATCCACGAACATCTATCCGTCCGTTTGCAGTCGTTCAGATGCGTAAAGAGAATAGTATCGGATCGGCATATAATATAGTTGGGTTTCAAACTAAAATGTTACAAAAATATCAGAAAGAGGTTTTAGCGTTAATCCCGGGACTTGAAAATTTAGAGTTTTTACGTTACGGATCGTTGCATAAAAACACATATATAAATTCTCCAAAAATCTTAAACTCAAACTTTCAGTGCATTGATAATAAAAATATTTTTATAGCAGGACAGTTAACAGGAGTAGAAGGATATCTAGAATCTATAATGTCAGGAATGATAGCAGCGTTACAGATAGATAGATATTTAACCGATAAAAGTTTTATAGATTTTACAGATTATACCGCAGCAGGAACTTTATCGAATTATGTTGCAGGAAACCTTAGCACATCATTTGATAGAAAAGGAGTGTTCACACCTACTAACTTTCATTTCGGACTTCTACCTTTATTTGAGAAAAAAATAAGAGATAAAAAGATGAAATATCAGATGTTTTACGATCGAGTAGTAGAGGTTTATAAAGGGATAAATTTATGACAATAGACGAAGCCTTAGAGCGATTTATAAATAGTATAAGAGTAGAGAAGCAAGGTTCAGATCATACGATTACAGCTTATGCAAAAGATTTGACAGAGCTTATAACGTTTATAGATGAGAGTAATCTATCAGATGATATAGTAACAATAGAGAGTTCAACTCTTAGATTATTTATAGGTGAACTATATTCAAGAGAGTTAGCTAAATCTACAATTGAGAGAAAAGTTTCATCTATAAAATCATTTTTCAAGTTTTTATATCAACATAAAATTTTAGAAACCAATCCGAGTCAGTTACTTAAATTTCCTAAAAAAGAGAAATATCTTCCTAAAGTTTTTAATATTGATGATTTATTTTCTCTGCTAGATAAACCAGATATTACTAAGGCATCAGGACTTAGAGATCTACTTATTTTAGAGTTGATGTACGGCACAGGTATGAGGGTTTCAGAACTTGTTGAGTTATCGTTTAGCGATATAGATTTCTCAGGACTTAGAATTAGAGTTATGGGTAAAGGTAAGAAAGAGAGGATTATTCCGATAGCACCGATGATAAAAGATATGATCTTAAATTATCAAAATATCATGCACGATATTTTAAGAACGGGATCATCTCTGCAAGGCGATGCTTTATTTATAAATCAAGATGGAGCAAGATTAACAGATAGATCGGTTAGACGGTTAGTAGATAAATATCTGCTAGATGCAGGACTACCGAAAGATTTTTCACCACACTCATTTAGACACAGTTTTGCAACACACCTACTTGAAGGTGGAGCAGATCTTAGATCTATTCAAGAACTTTTAGGACACTCATCACTTTCAACAACTCAGAAATATATCAACTCTGATATCTCAAAACTGTTAGCAGTATATGATAAATCACATCCTATGCAGAAACAAAAATAGCATTTACACATCTACATAGTAGTTGCATAAATGCTATATTTATTAATAAGTTACTGTAATCTTGATTTATAGATAAGCTAGACTAATTTATTTAACTTTATTGAAGTACTGTAAAGTTATTCTCAAATCTACTTCTACTTATCAACACCTAAAACTTCTTTTATCTTATCGAAAAAAGATTTATTTTTTCCAAACATGCTAGGATCAGCACCTGCTTGAAGTTTCTCTAAACTCTCTTTCTCATCTTTATTAAGTTTTGTAGGGATAAGGATATTGAGATCGATATACAGGTTTCCGATCGATGAATTTACAGGAGACGGTACACCTTTTCCTTTAAGTACAATTCTTTCACCCGGTTGAGTTCCAGCTTTAATTATAATCTCTTCTTCATTTCCATCTATCATTTTAACTTTATAAGTTTTACCGAGTATAGCTTCAAAAACTGTTATCGGAAGATTGATGTATAGATCGTTTTTTTTGCGTGTAAAAGTTTTATTTTCTTTAACTCTTATGTGTAGAATAATATCTCCAGGAGGACCACCGTTAGCACCAGCGTTTCCTTTTCCAGAAACTCTAATAGCCATACCGTTATCAATTCCTGCAGGTATTTTAACTTTAAGTTTTTCAGATATACGTTTTGTTCCAGCACCGACACATTCAGTACAGATCTCTTTTATCGACTCTCCACGTCCTTTACAGGTAGGACAAGTTGTTTGTACGGCAAAAAATCCTTGCCTTTGTGTGAACACTCCTGCACCGTTACAAGTAGGACATGTTTGTAATCCACCCGGTTCAGCGCCTGATCCATCACATCGTTTGCATGATTCTGTTTTATTAACAGATATCTCAACTTCATGTCCGAAAATTGATTGCTCAAAAGTTATATCTTGAGCCATTTCTATCGATGAACCTCTTGTGGCTCTTTTTCTTCCTCTTGATGATGATGAGCTACCACCAAAAATATCACCGAAAATATCACCGAAGAAATCTCCAAATCCTGATGCGTCTCCAAAACCTGATCCACCTGCGTTGTTATCATCTAAGACTCTTCCGTATCTATCAAATTGAGATCTTTTTTCTGGATCAGACAGTATCTGATACGCAGTTGTTGCATCTCTAAATTTCTCTGTAGCTTCTTGATTATCAGGGTTTTTATCTGGATGATATTTGAGTGCTAATATTCTATATGCTTTTTTAATTTCTGCATCTGTAGCGTTTTTCTTAACGCCTAAAATTTCATAATAATCTTTTGACAAGGTAATGATCCCCACTTAAAATAATGTCGAGTTAATATCATATATTAGTATATAAAAAAATCAACTTATAAATTTCAAATAAAACCCTTACATGTCCGTATAATTGAGATGGACAATATAAGGGTTTATTTTTATTTATACCATAACTAGATTTATAAAGTAAAATTAATTAAGTTAAACTCTAATTACCTAAGTCCAACTAATATTAATACCCACTTATAAATATTACTTTTTATCTTTATCTACTTCTTCAAAATCTGCATCAACTATTGTTTCATCTTTAGCATCTTTACTTTCTTCTGCTGGTGCTTCAGTTGTAGCGTCTCCTGCTTGATCTGCTTGAGATTGTGCATATAATAATTCAGATAATTTACTAGCAGCAGTTGATAAAGTCTCGATACCTTTTTTGATATCATCAACATTTTCAGATGCTGAAAGATTTTTCAAATTCTCTAACTCTTTAGAGATATTATCTTTACTTTCTTGATCCAGTTTATCACCGTGTTCGCTTAGAGATTTCTCCGTAGAGTAAACAAGTGTATCTGCTTGATTTTTAACTTCAACAAGTTCTTTCTTCTTTTTATCATCATCAGCGTGTAGTTCAGCATCTTTAACCATTTTATCAATCTCTTCATCAGATAATCCACTTGAAGGAGTTATTTGAATAGAGTGTTCTTTACCAGTTCCTTGATCTTTCGCAGAAACATGTAAGATACCGTTTGCATCTATATCGAAGGTAACCTCTATCTGTGGCACTCCTCTTGCAGCTGGTGCTATACCAGATAGATCGAACTGTCCGAGTCTTTTATTATCAGCAGCCATCTCTCTCTCACCTTGCAGAACTTGGATTGTAACTGAAGGTTGGTTATCAGCAGCAGTAGTGTATATCTGTGATTTTCTTGCAGGGATAGTTGTGTTACGCATAATAATTTTGTTCATTATGCTACCCATTGTTTCTATACCTAATGATAATGGAGTAACATCAAGCAGAAGAACATCTTTGACATCTCCTCTTAATACTCCACCTTGAATAGCAGCACCGATCGCTACAACTTCATCAGGATTGATACCTTTATGAGGCTCTTTACCGAAGAAATCTTTAACTTTCTGTTGCACTAAAGGCATACGAGTCATACCACCAACTAAGATAACTTCATTGATATCTTTAGCAGTAAGTCCAGCATCTTTTAGAGCTTTTTTACAAGGCTCCATAGTTCTATCGATTAGATCAGAAACTAGCGACTCAAATTTTGCTCTAGATAATTTTTTAACGAAATGTCTAGGGCCACTTGCATCAGCTGTGATAAACGGTAGGTTCACCTCTGTTTCTGCAACACCTGAAAGTTCATGTTTAGCTTTTTCAGCAGCTTCTCTTAATCTTTGTAGAGCCATTTTATCGTTAGATAGATCTATACCACTCTCTTTTTTAAACTCTTCATTTAACCATTCAACTATACGCAGATCGAAATCATCTCCACCTAGAAAGGTATCCCCGTTAGTAGCTTTAACTTCAAAAACTCCATCACCTAGTTCAAGTATAGATACATCAAATGTACCACCACCTAGATCATATACAGCGATTTTTTCTTCAGTTTTTTTATCAAGTCCGTAAGCAAGTGCAGCAGCTGTAGGTTCGTTTATGATACGCAGTACGTTTAGGTTTGCGATCTTACCAGCATCTTTAGTAGCTTGACGTTCAGCATCGTTAAAGTATGCAGGAACAGTGATAACTGCATCAGTTACAGTTTCACCTAGATAATCTTCAGCAGTCTGTTTAAGTTTCTGTAAGATCATAGCTGATATCTCTTGCGGTCCATATTTTTTACCACTAGCCTCAACCCAAGCATCTTGATTATCTGCTGCAACTATATTATAAGGTAGATGCTTTTTAGCAGCAGAAACCTCTTTAGATGTAAATTTTTTACCAACTAATCTTTTAATAGAAAAGATAGTGTTTGTAGGATTAGTAACAGCTTGACGTTTAGCCATTGCACCAACCAATCTATCTGTATCTGTAAACCCTACAACAGATGGAGTAGTTGGATTTCCTTCAGCTGTAAAGATAACTTTAGGTTGACCGTTTTCCATTACAGAAACAACTGAGTTAGTTGTTCCAAGGTCGATACCTATAACTTTACCGGTAGCTTTGTTCTCTGACATAATAAATCTCCTTTTAATAAAACAGTATAATTATTTTTAATGTTTTTGTTTTTTGTTTTAGTTTATAACTTATTAACTTTAACTTTTGCAGCACGAATAACTCTTCCATTCAAAACATATCCTTTTTGAACAGATAAAGTTACAGTATTATTTTCAAATTCAGGATTACTATCCATCATTAATGCTTCATGAATTGCTGGATCGAATTTAGAATTAATAGAGCTATCAATCTCTTCTACTCCGAAACGAGCGAGCGTATCTTTGAACGATTTAATTGTAAGTTCTATCCCTTGTTTAAGAGGCGACTCTTCAGTAATATGTTGAAGTGTCATCTCTATATTATCAAGCACAGGTATAAAAGTTTCAAGCATAGATTTATTAGCGTATTTAACTTTATCATCACTTTCTTTTATAAGTCTTTTACGATAATTATCAAGATCTGCTGCTTTACGAACTAACTCTTCATCTTTATCTTTCAACTCTTTCTCTAATCTTTTAACTTTATTATCGATAGATTCTTCAGTTGGTATATTTTCTAATATTTCGTCGTATATTTCATCCATAATAGCATCATTTTCATCGTTTACTATATTTTCATTTTCTGTATTATCACTCTCATTTTTCTTTAAGTTGTCGTGATTTCCCTCATTCTTACTTTCATTACTACTCATTATTTCCTCCAAAAAAATCATTTAGCATTTTCGACATAATCTGCGATGAACAATCCACGATAGATGCTATCTGTGGGTATTGCATTCTTTTAGGCCCGATTACACCCATAGTACCGATTATATCTCCCCCTCGTTGATACGGTTTTAAAACTATCCCCATATCGTCAATTCCTTCTAATCCGATTTCACTTCCGACGAATATCTGTACAGAATCTTCATTAATACATTTATCAAGTATTTCACATAATTTTTTCTGTTCTTCAAATGTTTTCAATACTTCTTTTAATTTACTAAAATCTTTAACATCAGGTGTACCTATGAGATTTATTGTACCCTCAAAAATAAATTCTTCCTTAAAAATATCTGTAGAGAATAAACTTTCAGATATCTGTTGAGTTTTAGTTATTATATCGTTAATTTTATTCTTAGATAAAAATAGATCGTTTGTTAATGCTGATTTCACTTCGAACAACTTTTTACCTATAAAGCTTTCATTAATAATATTAGCCATACTAACTAAATCAGAGTCGGTAACCGAGCTATCAACAGGCAGAATAATATTTTGTACATATCCAGTTTTAGCAACAATAATCACAACGACAGACTCTTTATTAAGTCTCACAAACTCAATATGTTTTAATACAATGGAGTTGTTTTTAGGAGAGACAATAAATCCAACCGAGTTCGTTAGATCGCTCAATTTTTTAGAAAATGTTCTAAAAAAGTCGTCTATATTGATCGGATCAAACTCAAACTCTTTCTGCATATTGTTGATAAGAGCAGGTGAGACTTTTTTCATTGATATCAATTTATCTATGTAATATCTGTAACCATCATCAGTTGGTACACGTCCAGCCGATGCGTGGGGTTGATTGATAAATCCTAGATCGACAAGATCAGCCATAATATTTCTAATCGTTGCAGGGGACATCTTTAACGGACCGATAGATGAAACATTTCTCGATCCTATAGGTTCATTTGTAGAGATAAACTGATCGATTATAGTTCGTAAAACTAGTTCCTCTCTTTCATTTAAAAACCTCATACTAATATCCTTTTATTCAAGATTTCATCTATTTGTTAAATATTTATCGATCTATAGTTATCTTTATATTAGCACTCTACAGTAATGAGTGCTAAAGACAATTTAATAAATTGACGAAAAAAGTCAAGGAAAAAATGTTGAATATTTATTTTATTTAATAAAATGAGGGTAAAAATTGCGATTATAGTTGTTTATAGATTATTTTTTATGGTTGATTGTTAAGATTAAGTTAGTAGATTTCATTGAGTTTTCTAGGTTGCAGTGATATAATATATAGATAATAGATATAAAACAGGTGGGTATATTATGATTATATTACTGATGATAGTTTAAGTGTTGATAGTAAGAATGGCGATGTTGCATTTGCACTAACGTTTGAGTGTGATTTTGAAGAGGAGCATGGATTAGAGTGTTATATAAAGGATAACGAACTAATATATGTTGGATCATTTACAGGTACAACTCTTTATGAGAGTACCGATCATTTAGTGGGACAATCATATAATTATGTTAGCTAGAGTAGATTATTTGGTAGGACAATCGTATAATTATGTTAGCTAGTGTAGATTATTTTGCTAGATGTTTGATGTTAAATATATTTTTTATTTGACAAAATGAAGATATATCTGTTATTATCATCGTTCATTGTTACAAGTAGTACTGTTTGAATTGTTCTGGAGAGATGGCCGAGCATGGTCGAAGGCGCTTGCCTGCTAAGTGAGTATACTGCGAAATCGGTATCGAGGGTTCGAATCCCTCTCTCTCCGTTCTTTTCTTTCAAACTATATGGTGTTTTATAAACGCTATAGTTTTCAGATACTATATTGTAAATCTTTTCACAATTTCCTATAACTGCTAAACAGCAGAACTCATATTAATATAATAAATGAATGATAATTGAATGGTATATGGCTAAATTTAAATTTATAGATTTATTTGCAGGAATTGGCGGATTTCACCTAGCTATGCATAGGCTAGGTGGAGAATGTGTTTTTGCGTCTGAGATAGATAAATTTGCGAGAATGACATATGAAGCAAATTTTAAAAAAATAAGCCCTAGCTTATTTAACTCTAAGTTATTCAATGATGATATTAGAAAAATAGCACCCGATGAAATTCCTGATTTTGATATTTTGTGTGCAGGATTTCCATGTCAACCATTTAGTCAAGCAGGATATAAAAGGGGTTTTGATGATAATCATAACTCTGAACGAGGAAATTTATTCTTTAGCATTGCAGAGATCATCAAAGCAAAACGTCCTAGAGCATTTTTTCTAGAGAATGTTCGTGGCTTAGTTTCTCATGACAATGGGAGTACCATTAAGGTAATTAAAGATATTATAGAAAATGAATTGGGTTATTCTTTTTACTTGAAAATAGTAAATGCATCTGACTATGGTTTACCTCAATTAAGACCAAGAGCTTTTATGATTGGGTTTAGAGATGAAAAGACAATGGGAGAATTTGATTTTCCTTCTAAAACTCCATTAAAATATAACATGAGTGATGTATGGGATGGAAGATGTTCAAGAGAGATAGGTTTTACTATTCGAGTTGGTGGACGTGGTAGTAATATCAATGATAGAAGAAATTGGGATAGCTATTTAGTCGATGGTATAGTAAAGAGGTTAAGTCCAGTTGAAGCTATGAAAATGCAGGGCTTTCCTGTTGATTTTGATTTTCCAGTAAGTAATGTGCAAGCAATGAAGCAGTTAGGCAATAGTGTTGCAATTGATGCTATAGAAACTGTTGCAAATAATGTTGTAAATTATATGAATAACTTGGGAGAAAATGAAAAAACTATGAATAAAGGAGAATGGAGTGAGCTATTAGTTTTTAGTAGATTGTTGTTAGATAGAAAACTACATCTGTCGGATGTAGATTTAAATGTTAGGGATTGTTTTTTTAATCTAAGTAAGGTGACAACACTAAATTTAGATAAAGAATATATTCTTTCAGATAATAATATTATTCGTATTATGGATAAAGCTACAAATACTGAAATCAGATCAATAGATATTTCTGAAATTATTACTCCAGAGATTTTAGAAAGATTGAAAAATGAAATAACTGGCGAAAGAAGTGACTATAGTTTATTTATTAACACCTTAAATTCATTGGAACTTCCATGTATTAGAGGTGGTAATAGTAACCAGAAAGCAGATATATTATTAGATGTTAGTTGTAATGAGTTTGAGACGGAAAATGAGGGCTTTGGTATAAAATCGTATTTAGGATCGTCACCAACTTTATTTAATGCCTCGGGTGCCACTAATTTTAGATACAAAGTTACTGGGTTAGATAGGAGTATAATGGATGAGATTAATATTATTGCTACTCGATCTAAAATTCGTGATCGAATAAGTCGTATTATAGAGTTAGGTGGTGTTTTTGAATACATTGGAGCAGTAAACACAACTTTAGCTTATAATCTTGAAATGGTAGATGGATATATGCCAAATATTATTAATGAGATGCTAATGTGTTATTACAAAGACGGGGAGTCTTCAATAGAGGATATTGTTTCTATTATGTCTAATGGCAATGAAGATAGACAATTGTTATTAAAAGAAAAAATAAAAAGATTATTAGTTAGTATATTATTAGGTTTTTTCCCTAGTTCTAGATGGGATGGTGAATTTAGTTCTAATGGAACAATTGTACTCAAACAAGATGGAAACTGTGTTGGTTTTCATGTGATAGAGCTTGATGTGTTGAAAAACTACTTATTTAAAAACATCAAGTTTGATACTCCATCTTCAAGAAGACATTGTTTTGGAAAATTATATTTGGAAAATGGAGATCTCTACTTTAAGTTAAATCTACAATTAAGATTTAAATAATTTAATTATTATTTTTTGTATCAACGAAACACAGGAATGATAAAACTATGATTGAACAAACTTGGCAAATGCTTATACCTGCGATAACTGGACTAGGTGGTATTGTTATTGGTTTAGTTGGAACTTATTTTGCCACAAAGTCTAATAATAAACATCAGAGTAAAATGCAAGAGGATAAATTTGCTGTAGCAGAAAAAATACGTAGCGAAGAATGGGAGCGTTCAGAAGAACGTCTATATGAACGTAAAGTTGAGGTATATTTAAAATATATAAATTATAGTGGATTTGAGTTTCGCAATGATAATCATTGTGAAAAATTATATGCACTAGTTGTTGAGATAGTTGTTTTTGCACCGCTGCATATTCGAGAACATGTGATGAAAATATTTAACATATTGATTGAATTTGAAAAAACATCTACTCTTTATGTAATGATTATAACTGATGATAGATATATAAGTGGATGAGTTTAATACTTGTCCACTTAGATTATATGGTTCAATTATGTATATTACTTCAATAGATGGTACAACATCAACTACAACTGCTTATATAGTAACTCCTACTGTGTTGGTTAAGGTTTTAACTCATCCAACTATGGGAACAATCAAGAATATAGTAACTAATGTTATTAGATATAACCATTTTCTAACAGATGATGTACCATTTCAAATGCCTTCAATTGATTAATAATTAGTTAGATAGTTTCAGAGTTTTTTTTTAGCAATTTCTAATAGTTACTAATTATAAATAGAAAGGATGAGTATAATGCTCATCCTTTTTTAATTACTATATTAAAATATTAGATTAACTTTCTATAACTATATTTAATAACTTTTTATTTATGTTAAAGATTAGGTCAAAATATTTCTCTATTTTATAAATCTAAAAGTTTATAAATCACTTTCAATTAAGAGTTTTAACTATAAGTCACAATCAATTATTTGAGAGATTATTTAAGAAAAAATATAATTATATACGGTATTTTGTTATATATTTTAGTATTAAAAAAGAATAAGAGGAGAAATTTATTATGTTCAGACGATTAGGAGTATTAACAATATTCGCAATAGGTATGTTTACTATATTTATTGCGTGTACAGAGGCAGATAAGGATGCGACACCACCAACCCCCCCAGCTGAGGCTAAAAGTTTTATAGATTTTGCAGCGATGGATGGTTATGATA
>CAMRDM010000062.1 GCA_947041225.1 uncultured Deferribacteraceae bacterium
TTAACTCTCTTAATAACGGATTCTCTGCATTCGTTGAGTGAACACGATATCTATCGTGAGTAGTACTCAATGTTAATCCACGATTTTTACTTAAATCATTTTCAGGCTTGCCATCCTTAACAACATTACCCTCTAAATCTTTTATCGGAAACACGCCATATGTTTCATTAAATCCATCTCTAAAGTCCATATACATAGGAATAGGATATACGATAGGATCTCCCTCATAATCTTTATTCTTCTGTCCTCTTTGCTCTTTAGGTAACCATCCATGCCATTTAGAGTAACGACGTGCATAATCCCATACCATAGCACCATTATATACATGAAACTTACCTGTAAAATTAGGACGTGTACCATCACCCCATTCTGCTATATTAGCTTCGCCAGTACCCCAATCACCTTGTCTCGCTACGTTAGGTCCTTGTCCTGCCACATTTGCATTTGCATAATTGCCCGGAATAATTGTATCAGCTATCGGATCCCCATTACTATCATTTCCATTATCAATTACTGTATTAGGATAATCATTATTATTATATACAAATGGTGTTGTAGACATAGTGTCTCCAAGAGCCAAATATTGATCTAAATGATCTCTTAATAGCTCGCCGTATGCTCCTGCTCGCTCATCAGATTGTACTTCTGTCACTTCACTTTTACGTGGACGATACTGTTTTTCAAATACCTCATCACGTGTCATACCATAAAATCTTGAATTCACATCTGCTATTGCGCGATCTACTTCTATTAAAGATTTAACATCTGATGACTGATATGTTGAAGTGGTGCCTACATATTTAAAATGTGCATCGACTGCATCAACGCCATTAAAACTATCTAATCCTGCTTGTGCTTTATATGCTTCATAAGCATATCTCCAACCATCTTTTGCTTCACCTGGTGCTTTTGATACCCCAGGTCTATAATGAGGTTCTCCACCGATACTCATCCAATCACCAGCTTCTAATGCAACTGTTGACGCAAATACGTAATCTGCATATCTTGCCGTAGGAGACATATATATATCAAATGTTGCTAAGCAGAAGCTATCTGCTATATCATCACTCTTACTTATAGGTAAAGTTTTAAACATTTGTACACTATCATTTGTATTTTCATGTTGATTTGCAGGGATATTACCACCTGAATTAACAATCATTCTTATGCCTGTATATATCGGAGTACCCGATGCAGGAGTAGTGCCAGTTTGTCCTTCATATTTATAATAAGGTAAACCATCTTCTGTGAAAATTTCTGGCAAAGATGGAGCAAGTGGATTGGAAGCATATTTATATTTAATGCCTGCTTTTGTAGCTCCATCATCATTCACATATCTTGTTTTTCCATCCCACTCAGGAATATGTTTACCGTAATCAGTATTCTTAATTAACTCATCGTGAAACGCAAACTTGATACCATTGAACCACTCTTTACATGACATAGATGCCGCAATTTGTTTATCCTTATACATTGTTGGTAAAATTGCTTTCGCAGCACCTTGAGCTAAGTAATCTGTGTCTGCCCCTATATCTCCATTACTTGCGATACTTGTTCCAAATACTCCAACAAATAACCCTTCACCGTTTAACCCAAACGTTTTTGTTACACATAACAATGTTGCTATAGAAAAAAGACTTATCACGCCGTTATCTGATTTCTGTACTCCACCTGCAAACTCACTAAGGATAGGATGTTGTGCCGGATCACAATACATTCTTGCTAACTCTCTTATTGTCTCAACTTTCGTACCACATATCTCTGATGCCCACTCTGGAGTTTTAGCTTTACTCATATCTTGCTTATAATAATATTTTGAGTTTGTATCTGATGGATATGTAGAAGTCGATAAGTTTCTTGATATATTTCCATACTGTGTAGCTGTATAATTCTTTGATACATTATATTTCAACTTTGTTAATCTATCATCACTTCCCATTACATACGCTGATAATGATTTTCCTGCTGGGACTGCTTGAACTTTACGCTCTCCACTACCTGCAGCAGCTGTCGTTACTGTAATAACTCCTGTTGTTTCATTAATATTATACTCTGGAGAATCAAAGAAACCGTACACCATAGTATCAAGATATTCTAAGTCTAACCATGGTTCTGCTACTATACTACCATCTGGATTAACCGTATTAATTATCATCTCATGGAATAGCGCCATAATCAATGCAGTATCTGTATAATTTCTTAACTGTACCCAATCTGTTGCACAGGTTACAGCTGTATCTACAAACTCCGGCCCTATAAAATATACTTTAGCAGTTTGATTTCTTTCCTTCATCATCTCTACAGCTCTAACATAACCCCATGATACTGAGTTATTTGTTGATAAAGTATTCGATCCCCAAGCAACTATATTTTTAACTACACCTGCTATGTTTGGTAACTGATTACCTAGCGAACGATGCAATGCCGTAGCCGATGAATGTGTTCCTGGGTGTCCTGTAAGTTGATATGAAAAAATATTTTGATGAAAACTATAGTTAGAATAGTTACTCTTTACACCACCAATAAATGTTGTTAACGCATTTCTTGCATCCGAAGCATTAGAAAATGTGCCGCCATACCCTGCGGATGATCCATATGAATTATATATAGCCGCACGACCATATTTAGTATATATAGCTCTATAGCGATTTATCACTTCTTTCATAGCTTCTTCAGAGTTCATACGAACAAAACCTGACATATCGCCTCTTGCTTTTGTCTGTTTTAATGTATATTTTAATCTACCTGGATGATATAGTTTATATTTATATGCTCTGCCTTTAGCACATGATAACGCTCTTGAATCATTATACTTCAACCTATCTCGTTCAATGCCTTCATAGTCGTAATCACTATCATCTGATGTAACTCTTACTACCTTGCCATTCACCACATGCAGTTTAGATACACAACGCTCACCTGTACCACAATTATGAACACATCCTGCATGATAAATTTTTGCATTAGATAGATCCTCTGGTGAGATAACATTATCTAAGCCAGAACCTCCACCTACAAAAATAGGCTCCCCAGAACCTTTCTCACAACCAACAATCGCTGCCGATCCACCTACAACTAACGTCGCCTTGATAAAACTACGTCTGCTAATAGATAGTTTGCTACTTATCGCATCAACTATACTTTTCATCTTACTCATTACTATATGCCTCCTAAAACAGATAATAGAACAGGATTTTAACTTTTATATTAATACACAATTTGTATAAATATAAACAAACAAAATATATAATTATTAATATGTTATAGTCAATATATACAATACTTTAAGGATGTCAACTAAAATAATAAGTTCTAAATTTATCAAGTAAAATAAGAGTTTTTTACTCTTATTATCACATTTAACCTAGCAAGTTACAGTTTTTTTAGAACATCATTATTATTTCTCTTTATTATCAATAGCATTTCAAAGTAATAATAATAAACTGTATAGGAACAGTTTTAAAATCTTAATTTATAGCTGTAATAATTAAAATATAAATATGTAAGAAATATCAATATTTTAAAAAAAAAATCTAAAAACAGAACACTAAAATATAAATTTAATAATACTCATATCAACATAAAATAATGATTTTTAATATCACAGATAGGAATATTTTCTCCCTAGTATCACTTTCATATTTTTTATGGTATGTTTTTTGCCATAGATTATTAATAATTTTGATTTTTAAAAAAGAGGTTTTATAAAATGAGTTTCTTATCAATCAAGACACCCGATAACAGCAGTAATTTTCAAGTTCGCTACAATAAAGCAGAGAGTGTAGGCATACTTACAACTCCTAACGGTGATACTTATTTTATATTGGATAGTGGTGATTACTGGTACGATATGATTCAAACCTCTACTCCTAAAATAATGAAATGTAGCTGTAAAAACGATCTCTTTTCAGCACAATTTGAGTATATAAAAAGAACTGATCACGATGATTTTAAATCTGTCAAGCTACACTTTTATTGTACAAAATGCAGTAAGGAAAAAACTTTCAAAGTGGATATAAAATACTCTCCAACAATACAACTTTTCAACGAGCCTCTAAAATTATGCATGAAACCTTTTTTAAAATATAAGCTAAACCACTATAACTGTTTTTGGGATATAGGTAATGAGGCAGTTATAAAATATGTTGACTATATGTGTAATACTTTAAAATTATATGCGATATGTTGGTTTTGGGATAGCAACGAAAAAGAGTCTATAAGAAAAGTTGATTATTTTGACTGCAATAAACTTACTGATCTACTTAGTGATGCTACATTTTACAAATCTGTCTTTTTAGAAATTCATTTTACTGCTGAAAAATTACCTATCAATGATTTTATAGAAACTCATGATAATATAGGTGTTTATCTAAAACATGATTTTTGGAGATATCAAGAAATCATAACACTTCGAAAGGGTGCATACATGTTGTATAAAGGAGTGTGGTGTGAAGCAAATACTATTAAATCATGTAATGAATATATTTTGAATGATGATATCGTTCAAAAATCTCAAAAATTTAATGAGCTAACTTTAAGTTTAAAAAAATGGCTTACTGAAAATTTTGACACTACTCGCTCAGAAAACTGTTTTGATATCAAGCTCGATCCAACTGATCCAACTTATACTAAATTAGGTTCGCTTAAATTACCTTAAAGTTAGGTTATATTTTATACCTAAGCTTTATCGTTTGGATTTTTGGTTACTCACTACGGTTACGTTAATTATATATGATTGGACTTAGTTTGGAGTTAAGTTAGTAGTCGGTAGTTTTATCAGTAGTGTAAAGCTTATCTTGGAATTAAGCTATCTTATAGTTAAAATATTATAGTAAATTTAATAATATTCTAACTACAAAATCACTCTAAATATTAACACTATCTAAGCTCTATAACTTCATCTTTCTTTACATGGTAAACTTTCTCTGCTATATCTGCTAATGGTTTATCTGCACGTAAATTATCTGTATAAAATTCTTCAACTATACAATCTTTCTCATATTCATACAATCTAATAACTTTCTCTTTGCCGTAACAGTTCTTTGATGAAAATTTACCAGTTCTTTTATCGATCTTACTACCCATTATTTTAACAACTGTGATATCTTTTACACTAAATATATGTTCAATCAGAAACTCTGGAGATGCTGAAATAATAATATCTCGTGAATGATCTTTACCCTGCTTATCGTAAAATGATTTTATCTTATGTTCATTAATCTTCCAAAAATCTGATATCAATAAATCAACATCTTTCACATATTTTAAAAATGAGAAAAAAATCTCTTTCATACGACTATCATCAGCTAACTTAAACTTGATCATAGCAAATGAAAAAATATGTATAGGTAAAAATAGCAGTATCATAGGATATCTTTTTATCGCAAATTTATAGAAATCTGCACTGCTATCTCCATCATAAATCGTATCATCAAAATCATACACTATATATCTATTAGACATAAATATCTCTTAGAAAAACCGTTTAACTAATGATAATATCCCCTGCTTCCATGGAACTCTATGTGTTGTGCCTGAACTGTTTTTAAACTTATCAAGATTATCTACATACCATTTATAATTACGCAGTAAAGCATCTTTATTAGAGTGTTCTGGCTTATAACCTAACACCTTCTCTGCCTTCTCTATCGATACAAACGAATCTTTTGATGCTGTCTCATATACCCACTTATATAAAGGCGATAATTTAAATTTTTCTAATATCCTTAAAGTGATAATCATAGGCATTGCTGGAAAACCTTTAATCTTTTTGCCAAAACCTGCTTCATCTAATACTACTTGATAATCCTCTTTCATCGTAGTAAACTCTTTTGCTCCGATATTAAATGTATCATTCACTATATCTTTACCTAACGTCATAGTTAGGTGTATCGCTTGACATAGATCCTCTACATCTAAAAGTTGATATCTGTTCTTACCCGATCCTATCATCGGAAACCCTTTGCCATCTTTCGCCCAATCATAAAAAAGTGCAAACACACCTAATCTCTCTGGACCGATAAATGATTTAGGTCTGATAATCGGTACTGCCATACCTTTATCTCTATACTCGAAACAAACCTCTTCAGCTTTTATCTTAGCCATACCATATGGACCTACGCCGTCTACTTTATCACTTTCTATTAATGGGTGATGATCTGGAATACCGTATACAGCTGTTGATGATATATGAACAACTCGCTCTATACCGTTTTCATGTGCTGCTTGTAAAACATTCTTCGTACCATTTATATCGGTAGTGAAAATATCTCCCTCGCTATATAAAGGAAGAGCTGCTGCTGTATGGACAACAATATCACAACCTTTCATCGATGTTAAAACTTTATCGTAATCTCTTATATCTCCTACAAATGAATTAACTCTATTTATACAATCTATATAATCAAAAGTTAAAAGATCGTATGAAACTATCTCATAATCTCTATCTAATAAATATCTTATTAAGTTGATACCTAAAAACCCTGAACCACCTGTGATAAATACTTTCTTCTTACTCATTAATTAACCCCTAAGTAAATATTTTCTATATAAAATTGACCAAATAGCCATAAAACTAATATAACTACAAAATAACATCTTACCAAGTAATTTACTAGATAACTAGTGAAATATCTACACTAATTTTATCCGAAACTTAAAGAGTGATACAAATAGAGTAGATGTGATATATCGCTATCATCCGAATGTAAATCTTTTATGTAAATAATAACTTATGACTACTGGAGATGCTATACCTATAAAGTGAGCAATCTCAGCTCTATACCAATCCCAGCCGATCAATGGCAAAATATAATTATTCAATCCTAAACTAACAGATATAGTAATTAGCAAGGCAAAAAGATTTACTATTAAAAAAAGTATAAACCTCTTTATTGTTTTAGCTTCTGATGGTTTGAAAACAATAACCTTATTTAATATAAAAGCTGTTGTTACACCAAACACAAATGCCAATATTATTGACAATGTATAACTAAATTCATAGTTCAATAATATGCGTGATAAAAAATTCACACCTGCTGCAATTGAGGAAACAACTAAGAAACCTATAAACTGTTTATTTATATCCATCTTATCTTATATCATCTCAACTAGTTTTTTGCCAAGATTAATACTCTCAGTTATAGATCTATCCTCTGGATAGTAGTAAGCCGTATCTGCAATTAAAAATCCTTTTCTATCATCTGATCGTATCGTTGGAAGTTTAGATAAGAAACCAGTTGTTGCAACAGGTTGTGCATACTCATATTTAAATACACGGTAATCTTTTACCCACGACTCATTAAATTCAGGATTTATAATCTTAGCGTAATCTAAAAATTTATTATAAAAATTTATATCTGGTTCATGATACTTTTCATTATTAATATGTAAGTAGAAAGGTAGATACACAACCTTATCTTCAAGCTCTGTATTTAAGTTAGATATAGATATCATACCCGGGACATCAACTCTTGAATCATTTATATTCAACCAAAAATTCTCAGTTATTTCATCTGTAAGCTTAACTATTAAACAAACTACACCGACATTATCTAAATCTTTTAAACGATCTATATCCTTAACAGGAAGATTAGGAGTGATTAACGTAACATACTGAATAGGTATAGTCGATATAACTGTGTCAGATTTATACTCACTATCTCCAACCTTAACGCCTTTAGTTAAACTATTTTCAATGATAACTTCTGTTACTTTAGAATTAAAATGAACCTCTCCACCTAATTCTATAATTTTATTGTATAGAGCTAAAGTTACTGTATCTGATGATCCTGCAATATAACCCATTCTCTCTTGAAATATATTTTTGCGAGATTTAGCAACTCTTCTTACTCTTGTCATTAACCACGATGCAGAAATTTTATCTTTTAACTCATAAAATTTCAACTCAAATAATGGATCCCAAAACTTATTATAATTTTTAACGCCTTGCCATTTTTTCAACCACTCTATAGAAGTCGTGTTATCTAACTTAGTATAATCTCTCATCTTGCTTCCAAGAAATACAGATATACCATATCGTAATTTATCTATAAACGAAGCGTGTGGAAATTTTAAAAGTGAGATCGGATCACCCCATTTATAAAGAGTTCCGTTATAGAAAAATCCCATCTTTGTATCTGTCCATTTAAGCTTATCATATATATCAAGTTCCTTCATAAGGTTAAATAATGGCGTATCTGGACCGCAAACAAAATGATAATACTTCTCTATATTTATACCTGAGAAATCAAATGTTTCTGTCATTCCACCGATCTTATCTCTAGCTTCAAAAACTTTAACCTTATAACCTTTCTTCAACGCATAGTACGCTGTAGCTAGCCCCATTGGACCTGCACCTATTATAATAATCTCTTTACTCATCGTAACCTCGTACATTTATAATATATTAACGATAAACTAATCTAAACTTTAACTCATACAAAATCAAACTATTTCAAACAAAAAACTTCTATCTTATTAATCGTAATAGGATTGTTATATGCGATAACCTGAAATGTATCATACTTATCAATATCGGTAGCGATAGAGTAAACAGCTTCACCTTCAAAAGTTAATCGCTTTAAAGGTGATGTCTCTTTACTGGTACTGTTAATTAATACCACTTGAGAATTAGTTGATCCTACCGACGACATATATAACTTAATGCCAAACTCTCTAGTTAGTAAACAACTACCCTTAATCATATCATTAATATTAACCGATAAATTCTCGTTACTAAGAATTATCGTATCTGTAGTTATTTCTAACGACTTAATAGTGCTACTCTTTGTTCCAATATCTATATGCCAACCTATATTGTCTGAAGGGTTGATAGGAATAACTACCTCTTTTTCAGCTTTAGCAAACTTCGCATATGTAGAAAATTGATACTCTGTTTTAGGATAATCAAAATAATATAATATTTCGCTATCTTTAGCTCTACTTGTAATAAACATCGCTATCCAAAAAAATAATATTAACGACAATAAGCTTACTATAACTTTTCTGTTTTTAGTAATCATTGGAATTAATAAAATTACTAAATAATATAAAGGAAAAAAATATCTCGATCTTCCACCAAGAGCACCTAATTTAGATATATCAACAGAAAATGGTAGCGATAACAAATATACACTAATACAAAAAACAATATAAATAAAATAGCTGGAAAAGATATCTTTCTCTACCTTTCTATGTCGATAAATATATTTATACACCCATACAAATAATAACGAAAAAAATATTAGAGATATAATATAAACAATAAATTGATTTGAACCAAAGGTTAACAATCTACGTAAAAAAACTAAACATGAAACTAAATCATTTGAATCACCACTATCTATTCTACTGTTTAATAAAAGTGTTGTAATCTGTACTATTGATGACACGAACACTATACAATAAATAATAATATCATCTAGCTTAAACTTAAACCGATCTAAAAATATTTTTAAAACGACGATACATAAAAGATAAATTGAAAATATTCCCGTTAATGTGAATATTGCAAAAATCGGATAGAAAACATACTTAGGCAAAAATGATCTGCTATCTTCATAGATAATTACTAAAAATAATAAGATAAATATATACCACTGGATATTTGTTAAATTCAAATAGATCTCATTAATTAATGGAACACAAAATGCAGTGATAGTAATGAATGATGATAATATATAGTTTATACCTAATGAACATACAAACCGATACGTAACTGTGATTAACATAAAAATAGGAATTAAACATGCTACTAAAAATATAATCGGTGCAAATGATATATCTGTAAAATACACTACTAACGATACTAAACGTGGATATAAAAGAGAGTACCCTGCGTATTGATTGAAAATTGATGTAATCCCATCTCTATAAACTTCTAATAAAAATACCGTGCCATCTTCTGCCCATAAAAGTCCAGATATATTTATAAATCCATTTCTTGCATAGTAAAAAATAAAGACACTTAAAAATATAAGAGTGATAGATATATAATCTTTTCTCATAAAACTGCTTCTCATATATTATCAAGCCCCTAAGGTTTTAAAATTATTTTTGAGTATTTATCATCATTGAAAGTTTCATTAATCGCAACTTTGAACGAAGTCTGCTTAACATCAAAATCTTCTTGCCAACTATCTGATTTAAAATAATCGCCCGCCGTTAATGCTTTTAACTGTGATGTCGTAAATGGTGGCTTTTTTGAAAATATCGCATACACTTTCATCAGTGAATAGAAAACTGAATACGGAATTTTTAAAATCAATGTCTTTAATCCCTTCACCTTTTTTATCTCACGAACAATATCTATATAATCAACCTCTTCATGTCCGATAACATTATATATCTTATTATTCAACTTCTTCTCCATAGCTGAAATAATCACTCTTGCAACATCTCTACCGTAAAGTGGTTGTCGTAAATATTTACCGTTACCAGGGATCGGAAAAACAGGTGTCTGTTCCATAAATCTTGATAAGTAACCAAAATGTTTCTTATCAAACCAACCGAACATTAACGGCGGACGGATAACGGTGTAATCTATACCAGAATTTATAACTAAATCTTCTTGCTCTTTTTTCGTACTCGTATAATCATCATCTGCAACTGAAATCACAACTGATGATGATACATGAACTATATATTGAATTTTATACTTCTTTATCACTTCTAAAATATTTTTTGTTGATACAACATTATTAACTATAAACTCTTCTCTATAAAGTGAGGTTATCTGTGCATGAAGAATAAGAACTACTGTAGCATCTTTAAACTCATTCTCCCAATCACCACTCTTTGCAAGATCAGCCGTAACAACCTTCACTGATGGATTAAGCCTCTGCAAAGTTTTACAATTTTCACTATGCTTATCAATCGCTACAACATTGCTATATCCTTGCTCTGATAACAACAATACAACATTCTGTCCTAACATCCCTGATGCACCTGTTACAACTATTTTATCCGACAAATTCATATTTTTTTCTCACTATTTTTTTACATACATTATAAGATAGCTAACAGCGACCCATAATAAAACATTTATAAGAAGTGGTTTGTCGTGTAGAAGTGCATACTCGGGAGACTCTGCTAAATCTGTTTTATCTGCAATATAAATATACCTAAACAAACCGTATATAACAAATACCGTTGTAAATACAAATATCGTAGAATGTGCTGGATCCATCGCAAACATTAAATATGAAAACAGTATCGCAGATGTTACAACCGATAACATCTTATCTATCATATCAACAGAGTAACTTTCTAATATAGTCCTTGTAACTAACTCATTACCTTCTGTTAATAATTTCTCACTTCTTCTTTTATTTAACGCAAGAAATAACGCTAGTAGTATAGTGCATATTATTAGGTAGTTGGAAACCATAGAACTTGCAAGTACCGTTCCACCAACAGCTCTTAAAAAGAACCCAAATGATATCGTTAACACATCTACTATAACTATATGCTTAAGTAGGAAGATATAGAACATATTTATAATAAAATACGTTACAATCACTCCACAGAAATATTTATTTAATAGTAAAGATCCAATTACTGATGCAAAAAACAGAAGAACAAAAATGATTATTCCTAATGAAATAGATATCTTACCTGATGCTATAGGTCGATGTTTCTTCTTATGATGAACCCTATCTTTATCCACATCAACCATATCGTTAAGGATATATACAGAAGAGGATATCCCACAAAAAATAATAAAACCAACTACTGTTTTTAATAAAATCTCAAAGTTGAAAAGTTCTCCAGAGAAAATTATCGCAGCAAAAATAACTAGATTTTTTGTCCATTGTTTAGGTCTTAATAACCTTATAATATCTATTAGCATAATGCGATAAGATTATCATAATTATATGATTATGTATAGACTTATCATTATTATTCATGTAATATAACACCTCATTATTAAGCAGGTGTTATTTTTTGTATCAAGAATTGGTTATGTTAAAATCTTATAAAACAGTAAATGTAGTCTCATCACTTATTATTGGATATTTACTATTATTAATAATGATTTTTCAAAATCAATTATCAATTAACAATTAGCATAAATAATAAAACTTACTGGAGAATATAGCAATGAAAGAACGTACTATACAGGTTGCACTTTTTATATTATTCGCAATAACTACAACGCCTGTTGCGTTGCAACTACACGGATACACTTTAGATGCCTCATGGGTTGCAGCACTTAACTGGGCAGTTGATAAAAATATCGAGTTCGGAAAAGATATTGTCTTTACATATGGACCATTAGGTTTTATAGGAGTACCTGGAAAGCAGTTTTTGATAGCTTTTATATATAACATTCTATTATCATTACTATTACTACCATTCTTTAAAATAAAAAATATTGTATCAATAATATTTTGTCTAATTTTTATTTTAACAACTTCAATGATGGGTATTCTTAACTCTATTCAATATCTTCTTCCAATCATAATGATCCTTTTTGCATTTAAAGCTAAAGAAGATAAGAGATATTATATCTATATGGTAGCTACAATACTTGTAACTATACCTATGATATTCATTAAATTTAACAACGTTGCACTACTACTATTCTCTGTGATAATAGTAGACATAGTAACTTTTAAAGAAAGTAAAAAAATATTCGCAACACCAATATTTATAGTTTGGCTAATCTTATTATGGATACTCATTGGACAACCGATTGAAAACCTTCCTACATATTTTAAATCATCTCTAGAAATCATG
>CAMRDM010000063.1 GCA_947041225.1 uncultured Deferribacteraceae bacterium
TGACGAACGTGCAAGTATTGACGAGGGTGCGAGTATTTGATTAGTACTTAGAAGTGCTACAATTTCCAAACATTTAATTACATATTTATAAGAACTATGGCTGGTGGGTGTGCAAGTACTGACGAGTGTGCAAGTATTGACAAGCGTGCAAGTATTGACGAGGGTGCGAGTATTTGATTAGTACTTAGAAGTGCTACAATTTTCAAACATGTATTTAGCTACTTACAAGAACTATGGCTGATGAGTATATAAGTACTGACGAGTTTACAAGTATTGACAAGTGTGCAAGTATTGACGAACGTGCAAGTATTGACAAGTTTGTAAGTATTGACGAACATTGAAGTATTTAGTTACTTACTTATAAATTATTATACCTGTTTAGCGTACAAAATTCATACATATTAATCTATGTGATTTTTGTATCCATAAATTAAGATGTATGTGAATATGGTTCATGCTATAAACTTGTATAGACTAATTAGTGTTAAATTTTTATGCTTAAATGTATAAACAAAAACTAAATTTTTAGCATGAATTTAAATGTGCTATAGAGCGAATTTATATTCCTTTTTTTATGTATAAAATATAAGTTCATGTTATAAACTATTATACATTAATTAGTTTATATTTTAGATACTTAAAAATAAATACAATACAGTTGGTGCTATATAATGATTATTAATTAGTCTTCTTTTGTGTGTCAAAATAAATCATAATATTAATAATATAGTTCAAAGAATTATTTTACTAATCGTGAAAACAAAAAATATTGTGTATATTTATAAATTGAATATAATATAATTAAGATATAAATTAACATTGGTGGTGATTGTATTAAACTACAAAATAATATATGCAATATAGATATCACAGTTGATGTGGTATATACAATTAATTCTGCTGATAATAGATATTATGATTTAATATTAAATCCTGATAATTATCGTCGCAATGATTTTAGTAAAACATTTGCGATAACCATTGATATTTTTTCAAAAATATTTAATATCGCATTGATTGGTAGTTTTTTCAGCCATGATTTTGATTGTGCTGTTATTGATGAAGAGGTTTTGACTATAATGCAAAAAGATACTATAACTCAGCTTAATGTTCTGAGTTGTACGTTGATAACTCATAAACGTTTTGAATGTTTTGGGAGCAATATAGGTTTATATAAAGTTAAGTCAGGTTATATTATTCATGGAGAAGTTGAGATATTAATGTTGAATGAAAACTTTGATGTTATGTGGAGGTTTTCAGGAAACGATATTTTTATCTCTTCTTCTGATAAAACGTCTTTTGAGCTGTGTGAGAGTTCGATTAAATTGTACGATTTTAACGACGAGTATTATGAAATTGATTTTAATGGTAAGAGTATTATATAAGTTCAGATTATCAACTTAATCCACTTTCTTCAGTTGTGGATATTGTAATTATTACATGGAAACTCAAAAATATATAATATACACATACTTAATAATTGATAAAAAAGAGTATACTGTGTATATTTATTGAACAAATAATATCGCTTAGATTTGTTGATTGTATCATATTATTGTAAGTATCATTGTGATAAGTTACATTACAATAAGTAACAACTCTTCAGATAATATTACTAAATATTAAAAAACAATAGTTATATGCTGTGATAATTAAAAACTTTATCATTTATAGATATCGATAGAAGTAACGGAAAAATTTATTTATATTACAAAGCAATAAATAGGGTAGCAGTAAGATTATTACGACTACCCTTAAATAAATTTAAATTAGATATTTATAATTAAAAAACCTGTATATCTTCGTTATAGGATATACACTATTTTTAACCGAATTTGTTATTAAAACTTATAACCTACATCTACTGTAACTCTAGTTTCTACTAAACCATTCTTTGAACCATTAACATCATTTGTAGTGATTGTATACCAATAGCTGGGTTCTACTGTAAGTCCTACTAATAGTTCCCCTAAGCCGATAGTAACTCAGGTAGGGGGAGTAACAGCGTTGATCCTAGTAACAGCGTTGATCCTAGTAACAGCGTTGATCCTAGTAACAGCGTTGATCCCAGTAACAACGGTTATCCCAGTAACAACGGTTATCCCAGTAACAACGGTTATCCCAGTAACAGAGAAGTAATCATTTATTGCATCTTGACTGATAAGCTCTTGAGTAGTTCCAAAACTCTCAAGTAAAAATCCTGCTCCTAAACCTATTCATGGAATAATGTTTAATCCACCTAAATTAAAATCATACCTGAATACTAATGGAAATAATTTGTTTACGTAACTATCATTTCAACCTATTACAGTTTTTATCTAAGATAGAGTTATATATGTAATTATTCTATATTAATTCTCATATTATCATATCAAACAGATTAATCTGTGTTTCTTTTTTTATATGTAAATCTAATTTGTATTTAACATAAATTTACATTGATTGGTTTCTTCCCTTGTTAAATATTTAAATTATAAGATTGTATTATAAACTAGTATAGATTAATTTGTGTCCTTTTTTATGCATAAAACATATACACTACTATATTTGATAACTAGAGGAAAATAAATTACGAATGCAATAAATTATGATACTATATATAGAGAAAACAAACAGATTATATATTACTTTCCCTATCGGGCATATAGATAAAACAGAAACCATTTTATGGAATTTATAAAGATTGTAGAGTGTTGCGAGCTTACTTTACCTATCGAGTTCATAGACAAAATCGAAACCATCTTCAGGTTCGCCGACAGTATAACCTAACAATTTTGTAGCTTTCTCTTTAAATAAATCAAACCATTTATCCCATTCTTCTTTTGACATTTGAGCATGAAATTGTAATCCACTTGGTTCAACTGATGCTTCAATAAATTTAGCTGTATCTCCCGTGTTATCCCATAAAGGACAACCATCAACAAACTTCCCCCAATAAGGCATATCAGGATATATAGCAACTATTTCATCCCATATATCATCTGGCAGTGAGTAATGAATATTTAAATTAGCCTGATGTATCTCCATTTTATTCTCCAACTATATATTGATTTTGTAATTGCTCTAAGGTTACAACTAATCAGTAAAAGTACCTTTATAACTTATATTATAAATTATTAAAAAACAGTTGTCAAGAAAACACAATAAACTTGGTTACTACTACAAATTTCATCATAGATCTAAATATATCCTATAAATATATGATATATAACGATATTATTTAACTGTATGATCTTTACCAAAGATGAGGATGAGAATATGTATTATTATTAGCTACTGTGTTAATAATAGTAAGTTTGATTTTTTAATATTGTATTGGAGGATATTTTTTATGAAGTTATTTAAAGTGTTTTTCTTTATCGTACTGTTATCATCGCCGTCGTATGCCCGTATGTTGATAGGTGGTACTACATCTGGAATGGTTGGAGTTTCAGATGGTGGAGGAGGTGGAGGATTATTATTAGGTTATGTGAACGAAGATACTGGGTTTGAGGTAATTAATTATTTAGAAATCATGGGTAGTCGTTCTGTAAACTTAGGAAATCATATTTCAGTTGATCCGATATCAAGTTTTGTTGGTTTACAGGATAAGATTACTATTGGTAGACGTTTTTACATAACTCAAACATTTGCTGTAAGTGGTTATGCTTATATTTCTATTGCTGGTTTATACGGTGGTGAAGGACAGTTTCCTGAACTAGGTACTAAAGGAACTCTTGTTAATATCGAGTTTGGAAGTGGTGGTGGAATAGCTTTAACACTTGGTAAAGTAATGGGATTTTATGCAGAAGTTGGTGGAGTAAGTTCTAACTATATGTACGGTGGAAGTTCTTTAGAGGAAGGTAATTACGGTGGAGTTAGAATTACTATGGGATTTAGAGCTGGAGAGATTTAATAGTTACAATACATATACATGTTATTATATATGGTAATAACTTTTTTATAGAGCATTGTATCAACTTGATAGATTATCGTAGTAATTATTTACAACAAAATTATATAGGATAGGTAGTAGATATTTTCTATCGTATACCCCGTTATAAGATGTTTATAAGTACGAACTTTTATTAAGTTTCAAAAATTGTATAAAGGTATGGGTTACACTTTTTTTAATGTCAGTTTATTTAGTTTTACTTGCAACTATAAAAAATTGTTTACCAAAGAACTTCCATGCAAACGGTAGTTTAAGATACATGCTTATTAGAAATTCATTTTTAGGTATTTTACTTTTTGATGAGTACGGCATAAATCTATCGATACATATATCGACATTATATCCACACATACCAAGAGCTTCAGATAAGCTTGATTCACTAAGTGGAGTGTGATGATCGTAGAAGTCCCAATATTGTTTATATACATATTTTATATTAGGACCCATTAGTAGGAGTTTTCCACCAACCTTAAGTTTGTCATGAACGGTAAGTAGAGTTTTTGTGATAGTTGTTTTATCAATATGTTCGAAGAAATTGCTAGTAAATGCGATATCGATAGAGTTATTTTCTAACACAGAAAGTTTAGTACAATCATCATTAAGAGTACGAATATCATCATTTGCATATTTGCTTATACTGGGGTTTATATCGATAGCTATTTTCTCTCCACCTTGTGCATTTATATTATTTATAAATTCACAGTATCCTGCAGCTATATCGACTATCCTTGCATTAGGAGGGATATATTTTTGAAAGAAATCTCTACATAGAACTTTCCAAATAGAATTTTTAGTAACTGTTTCTTTTTCATCAAACCTATTTGAGTATAACTTATTAATATCCAAAAAAACCTCCCTTTATTAAATGTTAGCTTAATTATATTTATCAAGCTTATTTATGTTATCATAAATTGCTGTAGATCAAACTTATTTAGTGCCAAAAATTGTATGTTCAAATGGATGTTCGTGATCGTGAGGATCACCGTTTAATCCACCGACAAATCTATACGCCATAAATAGACATAGTAGAGCGATGATAATATTAACAATTTTCCATACCTTAGGTTCGCTAAGTTTTTTAGCAAAAAATCTTCCAAGTAACCCTAAGAATACGTACCATATAAACGCTCCTGCAACTGCACCTAAGAAAAATTCCCATTGATGAGGATAGTTACTTATAGCTAAACTTCCCATTAATGTCATATCGACAACAACATGAGGATTAAGATATCCAAACCCTAAAGCGAGTACAACGATAGACATCGGCTTTAATTTACTATCAGTTTCGTTAACTTCTAACATATCTTTATTACGAATAGCAGAAACGATTGATTTAATAGCGTAAGTAACAAGAAATAACGCACCTGCGATAGTTATGATTTTTGATGCTTTCGGAAAAATATTAAGTAGTACTCCCATTCCAGCCGTTCCAGCAAATAGGAGTGAAGACTCGACTAATGTCAATATTACAATAGCTGTAACAACATGTTCTTTTTTTATGCTTTGACGAAGAATAAAAGCATTTTGCATTCCGATTGTAACAATTAATGTTAATTCAATCAAAAACCCGTCAATAAAGTAATTTAAAATTTTGCACATCCTTTCTTTAATCAAAAAGATTTTATGATATTTATTAAGTTGGTATAGTAGCATAATATACGTATTTATTAAAGAGTATTATTTTATAAATGGTTATTGTGTTTTTTTATATGAAGTGTTATTATTGAATGGCATAGAGATAATTATCATAATGGGGGGAGGATAGTATTGTTTCCTTTGAAAAACCTTGCAAAAATAGAGGGTACACCTTTTTTTACATATATGCTTGTTGCGATGAATATTATAATATTTTTTTATATACGCATAAGTGTGTCATCGAATTTATATCTTCTCGATTTTGGACTTATACCAAATAAGCTAGGCGTACCCTTTGATGTTATGCCTATATGGGATATGATATATCCATTTTTCACATATCAATTTCTACATAGTGGTTATTTGCATCTTTTCTTTAATATATATTTGATCTATATATTTGGTGGAGCTGTAGAGAATAGAGTTGGACATTGTAGATTTGCTTTATTATATATGTTTTTTGGAATGGTTGCAGGAGTTGCACAAGTTATGTCTGATATAAGTTCAGGTTTCCCTATAATTGGTGCATCTGGATCGGTAGCGGGTATTCTTGGCTTATACTTAATTTTGTATCCTAAAGAGAAGATTAAAACATTATTTATAGTTATTATATTTGTTTTTATAAGAGATCTTCCAGCTATAGTATTTATATCAGGATGGGTAGTAATTCAGTTAGCGATACTATTTTTAGATAAAGGCGGGTTAAACATTGCAGTATACGCTCATCTTGGAGGGTTTGCTATCGGTGTTGTAGTTGCAATTTTCATTAGAGTGTTAGATTTCTTTTCAGATACAGAAAGAGATATTAAAGAGTCATTACAGGCGGAGTAAGTTATGTGTTTAGGTTTCCCAGGAAGAGTTGAAAGGATAGATGAATTGACAGCAGATGTAGATATAGCAGGTACAAAACGTAATGTATCTAGGATATTTATAGCTGAAGAGTTGAATATAGGCGATTGGGTTATGGTTCATGCAGGTTTTGCTATGTCAAAGATGGATGAGAAGGAAGCTAAAGAGACGCTTGATTTTCTTTTATCTGTGGCAAATGATGAGGAGGCTCTTGAAGAAGAGTTCTATAAAAACTTAGATAACAAAACCAATCAAGATCTTGATAGTAATCATAATCATGAGAACCATAATAGTAACAGTAATGCGCATAAATGTGGTTGCCATAAAGAAGATGGTGATGATGGACATAGTAGCAATCATAATCATGGTAGTGGTCATGGTGGAGATAAAAAAGGTTGCTGTGGTGGTGGCGGTTGTGGTAGTCATTGATACTTATGTAATCTATAGTAGTTGGTAGTCGTATCGGTATGTGTAATTTGTATTAGTCGTCGTATTGGTATTAGTAATTTGTATCGGTATGTGTATGTGTAATTATGATATTTAGCGATAGTATAGTTTATAAAAGTTATCGTAACGATGATATAGGAAGCAGTAATAAAAACAATTTTAAGCACAGTTCAAAACTGTCTTTGGTATAAAATAAATGAATGAATTAATAAATAGTGCTTCTAAAAAAGAGCATATAGATAAGTTGTTAAAGCAGATAACAGCTAAGAGCAGTGGTAATAAGTATCGTATCATGGAGATATGTGGAACACATACGGTGTCTATTTCAAGAACGGGTTTAAGATCTATACTGCCTAAGAACATAGAATTAATCTCTGGTCCTGGTTGTCCTGTTTGTGTAACTTCACAAGGTGAGATAGATCTAATTTTTGATCTTATATCTAAAGATCTATCAATTATCACATTCGGAGATTTGTTAAGAATTCCGTCATCTAATCGAGAGAATTTATTAAATGCACGATCAGTTGGTGCAGATATAAATGTTATATATTCTCCACTTGATGCGATCAAAATAGCTAAAACCAATATAGGTAAAGAGTATGTATTTGTAGCAGTAGGTTTTGAAACTACAGCACCGTTAATTGCAACTCTTATTAAAGAGATCGCAGTTAATAATATTGATAATCTATCTGTACTATCATTATGTAAAACTATGCCAGAGGCGATTAAGTTTATATTATCGGATGAAGATTTACAGATCGATGGTTTTCTAGCACCGGGACATGTAACACTTGTAACAGGTACGTCGTTGTATGATGCTATAGTTGAGAGCAGTCGTGCAGTAGTCGTTGCAGGGTTTGAGCCGATCGAAATATTAAGAGCTATCGATTCGATTGTAGATCAAGTTAATAGTAAAGAGTTCATGATTGATAATAAGTATAAGCACGTTGTGTCTGGTAAACGTAACGATCTTGCTATTAAGATGCTAGATGATGTTTTTGAGCAATCTGTATCAGTATGGCGTGGGATAGGAACGCTAGAAAGTAGTGGGTTACAGATCAGAGATATTTACAGTAAATATAACGCTTTAGTGAAACATAGTTTAACATATAATGAGAAGGAAGAGATAAAAGGTTGTAAATGTGGAGCAGTTCTTACGGGTAAGATATCTCCGTTACAGTGTCCACTTTTTGCAAAGAGTTGTACTGTTGAAAATCCGATAGGACCTTGTATGGTATCATCAGAGGGGACGTGTTTTGCATATTATCAATATGAAAGGTTATCGTTATGAGTAGAGAGAGAGTAGTTTCATTATCGGTTGGTTCAGGTGGCAAGCAGATGCAAGATTTTATCGAGGATATTATCCATACGAAATTTTCAAACGATATATTGCTTCAATCATCAGACTCTGCGATATTAGATATCTCTCACGGTATAGAGAGTGGTAAATTAGCGTTTACTACAGATTCATTTATCGTTCAGCCAGAGTTTTTTAACGGTGGAGATATAGGTAAACTTTCAATCTGTGGAACGGTTAATGATTTAGCAGTATCTGGTGCTATACCAAAATATATATCGTTATCGCTTATAATTCCAGAGGGTTATAAGTATGATGATCTTGAGAGAGTTTTAAGTTCAATACAGCAAGAGGTTCTTAAATCTGGAGTTAAGATTGTAACGGGTGATACAAAAGTTATGCCGATCGGTACTCTTGACTCTATACTGATAAACACATCAGGGATCGGTGAGATAGTTAAGGATTTAACTCAGTTTAGCAATATATCGTTAGGTGATAATGTTATTGTAACGTCAGATATTGCACGTCACTCAATGGCTATAATGTTAGCGAGGGATGAGTTCGGTTTTGTAGGAGATATAGAGAGTGATTCAGCGTCGTTAAATAAGATGATGGAGCAGATATACAGTTACGATATAAAATTTGCAAGAGATGCTACAAGAGGTGGATTATCTACTGTATTAAATGAGATAACCTCAAAGATAGATTTTGGTATAGAGATACATGAAGAAAAAATCCCTATCCGTAAAGATGTAGAGTCGTTATGTAAAACGTTAGGTTTTGATCCGTTATCACTTGCTAATGAGGGTGTGATAGTATTGATAGTATCGAGAAGAGATACAAATAAAGTTATTGAAGTTTTAAGTAGTAACGAGTATGGTAGAGATGCGTCGGTTATAGGTGAAGTTTCTACCTGTAAGAACGTCGTATTAAATACTTTTATTGGAGGAAGAAGATATGTTGAAGTCCCGCATGGAGAAATTTTACCACGCATCTGTTAAGTTATTATTTGTTGGTTTTGTAGTTGGATTAGTGTCATTTTCATTAACATCTACAGCAAATGCAGGTGGAAAATCTAAATCTACAGCAAAGACTGGAGATATGGTTCTTGCAGATAGCTGTACACAATGCCATAGTGCAGGTAGAGTTACTGCTAAGAAAGGGCTTACTGTTGCAGCATGGAATAAGATTATTGTAAGAATGCAAAGTGTTGGTGCAAATATCTCTATAGAAGATAAAAAAACATTAGCAAACTATTTAGCAGCGACTTATAAATAATATAAATAGTTATTTATAATCTATGCTGTTGTAAGTAATAGGTATAGAGTTATGATGTAATGTTTATGATTAAAAAATGAATAATAGAATTTATATAGGACAAATGCTCTACTGGATTAATAGTTAATATTGATTTTAGGGTTATTTGTCCTAAACTATAAAAAGTATTGAGGTTTTTTGTAACAGATAATATAATGTATAGATGTCAAGATTAGCGTTAAAATTACGATATATGAAAGACATTAATAAATTGTTTGGGATATAAAAGTAGATGATAAAATTAGCATGGGATAAGTATCCTGATAGATTGATACCTGTTATTGTTCAAGATATTAAATCTAAAACGGTTCTAATGCAGGCATATGTAAGTGAGGAGTCGTTACGACTAACATTAGAAACGGGTGATGCTCATTACTACTCTCGTAGCAGGAGTGAGATTTGGCGTAAAGGTGCAGTATCAGGTAGCACTCAGAAGATTATTAATGTTATGGTTGATTGCGATTTTGATTCACTGCTGTATATAGTTGATCAAAAAGGAAATGCGTGTCATACTGGTGAGTACAGTTGTTACTACAGAGAAATTAAGAGTGAAGCTTTATAATAATCGTTGATAGATGATTATTATGATATTTTATTTATTAATTTAATGTTATTCTATAAAGAGATTGTAAACTAAATTAGGGAGTATCCATGTCATCAAATAATAAACTTTTAGTTGGGCTTGATATCGGTGCAAGAGCTATAAAAGTTTGTGAAATCACGCCATCTAAAACTGGGTTTAACTTGATTAATTTGCATGATGGCAAGTTGGATGAGATCTCTGTTGAGAACGGTACAATAATTGATTTTGGTGAGATTGTTGATGCTATAACAAAAATACGTGAGACTATTTTAGTAGACAATTTTTCTATAGCAGTGGCGTTAAAAGGTCCATCAACTATTTTGCGTCGAGTATATGCCTATACAGAGAAACCAGATGAACTTGAAGAGATTTTTAGATGGATTGCAGATCAATATATACCTATAGATCCAGAAGAGTACAGTTTAGATTATACTATTTTACCTAAAATTGATCGATATAACCATGCTTCAGTTTTAGTAACAGGAGCTAAGAAAGAGACTATTGCGGATTTTGTATCTTTGTTAGAGTCGTCAAAGGTTGATCTCCAGATGGTTGAACCAGAGTCGTTATCTTTGATTAGGTTATATCGTGCGTTAAATCTACCTAAAGTATCATCAGCTATTATTCATGTCGGACATATAGGATCATTGATGACTTTTCTTCGAGATGGAGATTTCGATTTTTCAAAAGAGATCTTAGTTGGTGGAGCGGTTATAGCAGATGAATTATGCGATATGTTTGGAGTTTCTCAAGAGGATGCAGAGAGATATCGTCATAGACCACTTGGAGAGAGCAATGCGACAGAGATTGTAAATGCACTAGAAGAGATTTATAAAACCAAGTTTCTCCCTCATATTGAAGAGGCGTGTAAATTGTATGAGATACGCAGTGGAAGAACAATCAGTGTAATTTATCTTTCAGGAGGAGGAGCTACAAGCTACGGATTGAAAGAAGCTATAATGTCAGGTTTTTTAGTAAATGTCGATTTTCTTGATCCATGGAAGATGATAAATTACTCTGAGAAATATAAACCTATAGTAGAGTCTGATGGACGATACACATTTAATGTTTCTATCGGTTTAGCGTTGTACAGCTTAGTTTATTGATTATGATATTTATAAATAGATTAATAATTATTTTAATATTCTCATTAATCATAAACAGTTTAGTTTATGCAAATAACGGCTGTGTTGTGAACGGATTTGATATAAATAAAACTGAGAACGACTCAATAACGATAGATGTTAAAGATAATGGTAACTGTTTTATGTATACATTTATTAAAACAGGAGATGAGTTATATAGTTTAATTTCATCTAATGGTATGCTGGTTGATATAGATGCTATAGATATAGATGCTTATTCGAGATCGAAAATATCGAGTATTATACCTAGAGAGAACGTGATTTATTTTAGATTAAATTTTGATCCATCTATAACTTATAAACTTGTAGATGCAGTTACGAGTATCTCATTTACACCACCTAAGGGTTTGATAATTGTCGATAATAATCCGATCAATATGATTGAGAGGATAGAGTGTAAACGATCAATAGGTATAATAGATATCAGAACAACATCACCTATATCATTTGATTACGGTATGGTTAAAGATAATTTACAATTTGTAGATATAGATGATGTATATATATCAGATAAGACAGAGATCATAGGTAGTTGTAAAGCGGATCTTACGTACTCTTATATATCATATCCTTTAAAGGTGCGATTTCTTATATCTAACTTAAATTACCTTAACAATATAGCGTATTTGTTAGAGGATAACCTACTTACCTTTTCGCAGATAATAGAGGAAAACATTGTTTATGTAACGAAGATATCGCAGGAGATTTTAGATAATAAAACTATTATAAATATCGGGTTATCATCAGGTGATATTACGGCTATAGTAAAGAAGTCAGATAGAGAGTTTATAATTGAGATAAATGAGAACACATCATCTATCGGTAATTTATCGTATCAACGCAGATTTACAACAGGTGCGGTACGATCAATAGGTAGACAGAGCATCGGTAAAAAGGATAGGTTTGTTGTAAGGATTGATAGTGGTAATAATATCAATATTATTAATAAGGATAACGGGTTTATAATAGAGACGTTTGAAGATAGTGAAGTAAACGACAATATTTCTATAATAGATAAGAAAACAAAAAAGGCTGTTACGGTTAAGGATAGTTCTTTGGTGAGAGATAATAAAACGATTGATGGTGTTGCTACTACGTACAACTCATTGATGATAGATAATAAAACGGTAGAGAGTATTCAAGATAGGGATAATTCTTCAGCAGTTGGTAAGAAGGCAATAATTGAACAGAGTGGAAAAGATGAATAATAAAAGTATTAAAGTTACTAAAGGTGTTAAAATTACTAAAAGCGTTAAACCAGCTGAGATCAAGAAAGATATAAAACCTGCTGTTAGTAAGAAAGATACAAAGAGTAAATCAGTTACGAAAGATATAAAAATCGCTAAGGGTGCAAAACCTGCTGTGAGCAAAAAAGTTGCGAAAAGTAGTACTGTTGCAAAAAGTGCAAAACCTGCTGTGAGCAAAAAAGTTGCGAAAAGTAGTACTGTTGCAAAAAG
>CAMRDM010000064.1 GCA_947041225.1 uncultured Deferribacteraceae bacterium
TAAGTTTAATTCTAGCTTTTTGTCCACTAATTTCTCCAGCTAAGATTGCACCCATATCTTGAAGAACTTTTCCAGCACCAGGATCAGAGTATGTACCAAGAACTCTACCCGTTGGAACTCTTGTCGTTAATACAACAACGATCCCTGCATCAATCATGCGCTTTACTCCATCAACTGATGTATCAGGTATATTGCCTCTACCGAACCCTTCAACTACAACACCTTTAACTTTTTTAGTAATTAGAAAGTCAAATATATCAGAGTTCATTCCAGAGAATACTTTAATAAGATATACATCTTCAGCTATTTTGTTTGAATTAATATTTTGTCTATTAGTAGCTTCACGTCTGAAAATAACACGATCAGAGTCAACATATCCTATAGCTCCCCAATAAGGAGATGCGAACGATGCGATATTTGCAGTGTGCATTTTAGTCACTTCACGAGCTGAATGAATTTGTTCATTTATAACAACCATTACACCTTTATCGTAAGAGTTAGGTGATGCAACAGTTTTAATAGAATCGAGTATGTTTTTAGGACCATCAGGACTAAGATCACCAGCGCCTCTCATAGATGCAGTAAGCACCACTGGTTTTTTAGATTTAATAACTAGATCAAGAAAGTAAGCACTTTCTTCAATCGTATCAGTACCATGAGTGATAACAACACCAGTAATATTTTTTTTAGCAAGAATACCTTCGACAGTATCAGCTAGTTTTTTCATCATTGCAGGTGTGATACTTGCACTACCTATCTGAGAGAATTTTTGAATTACAACTTTACAATCAAGATCTTTTAATTGAGGCACTGCTTCAAGTAGCTCTTTTCCACTAACAGCAGGAACAAGCCCTTTAGTCACAGGATCGTATATTGATGCGATTGTTCCTCCAGTTGTAACAACAACGATATTGCAATCAGTTTTTGCTTCAGAAATTGAGAACGAAGACAGAAATATAGCAAGCACAGTAAATAATACTTTAAACATAATATTGATTCTCCTATGATATTTATTTTAAACAAAACATATCTACTTAATTTATATGAAGGAAGTTTTTTGATTTTCAGAACTTCATTATAATTAAAAATTAAAACAGAAATTAAACAGTATACTAATGCGTATGGTGAATATTATGTCTATATAAACACACGCAGCAGTAGATCTAAGTATCTGTATATGCTATATATACTACATTCTTTTTTAAGTCAAGAACATTATTACTTAATGCTAATAAGATATTTATAATGCTGTTTTGTTTAAATAATAAAGATATTTGTATGATTAGATGTTAAAACTGTGTAATTAGGTTACTATTTGAAATTATAGGGTATATGTGAAAAATGGTATATTTCATATTTTTATCATATATAGGAGTAACCTACAAATGTTAAAAGATAGAAATATACCATTATTGATTAAGATAGTTTTACGTATCTAATTATCTTCCTATATCGTCGAAATATTTTTCAATTTCTTTTTTAGTTTTAGTTTTTCCTAAAGCAAGCATAAGTTTAATTCTAGCTTTTTGTCCACTAATTTCTCCAGCTAAGATTGCACCCATTTCTTTAAGTGGTCTACCAGCACCAGGTGCTGAGTAAGTATCAAGAACTCTACCTGTTGGCACTCTTGTTGTTAGAATTACAACAACTCCAGCATCGAGCATTTTTTTAACACCAGCTGCAGCTGTATCAGGAAGATTTCCTCTACCGAATCCTTCGATAACAACACCTTTAACTTTTTTTGTAGCAAGGTAATCGAATATATCAGAGTTCATTCCTGTGAATGCTTTGATAAGATACACATCTTCAACAATTTCTTTCGGTTTGATATTTTGTCTATTAATCGGTTGACGTCTAAACATAACACGATCAGGTTCAACGTATCCTATAGCACCCCAGTAAGGCGATGCGAATGTTGCAACATTTGCAGTGTGCATTTTAGTTACTTCACGAGCTGCATGAATTTCCTCGTTAATAACAACCATCACACCTTTATCGTAAGAGTTAGGAGAAGCTACGGTTCTAATAGAGTCGTAGATATTTTTAGGGCCGTCAGGACTAAGATCACCAGCGCCTCTCATAGATGCAGTAAACACTACAGGTTTTTTAGATTTTATAAATAGATCAAGAAAGTACGAACTTTCTTCAACTGTGTCAGTTCCATGAGTTATAACAACTCCAGTGATATCTTTTTTAGCAAGTATACCTTCGACAGTATCTCCAAGTTTTTTCATAAGTGCAGGAGTCATACTTGAGCTATCGATTTGAGAGAATTTTTGAATTGTGATTTTACAATCAAGCTCTTTTAATTGCGGTACAGCTTCAAGTAGTTGCTCTCCAGTATCAGCAGGTAGTAACCCTTTAGTTACGGGATCGTATCTTGAGGCGATCGTTCCTCCAGTTGTAACAACAACGATATTGCAAGCATTTTTTGCTTCAGCCAACGAGAAAGATGCGAGGAATATAACTAGTACAGTAGATAATACTTTAAACATAATATTAGATTCTCCTATGACATTTATTTTAAACTAACAAAAAGTTGTTAAGTTTAATTGACGATTAATGATGCATATTAAGAAGTTCTTATTCGATTTTAAAATGGTTGTTGCTTATGCTCTGTTTGAGCGTAGTGCTTGTTGATGATAAATGATAATTACAGAAAAACGTAATGTTGTATATTTGCATATTGTATACTATTGCGAATTTAAGTCAAGATGGTTGTTGTATAGTAAAACTGGTATAGTTTATTTTTTTTATTTATATAAACTATACCAGTTATGGATTTATGAATGTTGCGATAATGTTTAAAAGTGCTACACTTGAAATGCTAGGGGTTAGCAACTTTTTTAACGTCGTTTAATGTTTCTGCAATCTCTTTGATATTTTTATGAGATATGACAGATTTAGCATTTTGAATTTTTAGCAAATTAACGGCAGGGTTTTCGATAATTTTATTCATTATGTCTCTAAAAAGATCATCAGGTATGTCTTTCTCAAATACTACTTTAAGGTTTTGAAGTGAATCAAAGATCAATGCTTTATATTCATACTCTTCAATAAGGTATACATTTTCATGTATTCTTTTATTTAAAAAACGAGCGATCCAAAATACTGAAAGAATCATTGATGAAGCTATAAAACCTTTAGTAACTATAAATACTATTAAGTTATCTCGAGTAATACTATTTATATCAAATGTGGTTATATGGCAGAAAGAATAATAAATAAAAACTACAAGTGTTGCTATAAAAAAAACTATATAAACAATGTTGTTTAATAGTAAAAAATTTGCTTTCCTATTATATATTTTAGACAATTCTTTACTATTCGCTTTAAGTAGTGGATCAATTTTATTTATACTATCATTCATTTGTTTTGCAATTTTATTTTCAGGTTCATAAGTTAAAATTATATTAATGGAATTTAATAACTCCTTTACTAATGGTGCTTTATTTTCGTTATCATCAGACATTACTGAATATTGAGAAAATAAATGTTGTGCGTTTTTAAGATGATATTCAATCACTCTAGTTTTATGTTCTTTCGTGTTTGTGCCAAGTTCATTAAATCTCTTTATACATTCTTTCTTTACTGCTTCATCTCGTATAGTAACGGTGCCTTGTATTAATGGATAATAAATAGGAGTATCTAAAATAACCCATTCTTCAATAATTATTACATCGATCTCTTCATATACTGAAAACCCAAATTCTGCTTCCTTTGCTTCTTGTTGCTCAGTAGATAGATTTAGTTTTAAAGTGTTATTTAAAAAATCTAGCCAGTTAGTTTCATGTCGTTCAGCAGTTTTAGAATGGATATTTAGCTTAGGTTTACCTAAAGCGATAATCTTTCTACCCTCTTTTAATGCTATTAAATCGCCTTCCCCTATACTTCTAAATAAACCAATACTGCCATGCCCAGATGCTAATACACAAACTCCATTATTCAACATCAAGTCCTTGTAACTATTTGCTGACTCTCCCCATCTTGCTCCACACGTTATAACTCTATCTATTCCTGTATTTGCACCTGTATCATTATCCATATTATAACTCCCAATCACATCAGTATAATTATAATATTCAGATAGTCAATTAAATAGCACCCTTAATATATAACGGAATATATAAATATATTACAATCAAGCCATTCAAAAAATAATAGATTATAATTGATCTCTTACATTATATTTTTTATTGAAGTATAATGATCTCGTTATGAACCACAAAATGTTATTATCATTATAATAACGATCAATTATGAATTATAAGTCTTATAATCTGTCGTAAGTATGTATTCTATCAGGAAGTCAAGAGTAAAAAGTATATTGTTTCAACAATTGTAATAGATCTAAAATACCAGTAGGTATGTATTGGTATCATCAGAATTATGTGTCTATTTCTGTATAGGAGGTATAAAAAAATGTTTAAAGTATTGGCAATGAATGTACTGGTTTTTCTAGGGTTTGGATTTGCCTATAACACGAAATATAGCTATGCAAAAAATAGTAAACAACATATAGATAATATTAAAGGAAAAAATAAACTTCCGTTTAGTGATAAAGTAGTGGTAGGTCAACTTGATAACGGATTAACATATTATATTCGTAGTAACGATCTACCTATTGATAAACTTGAACTACGTTTAAATGTTCGAAGTGGTTCATTAGATGAAACGGATATGGAGAGAGGTATAGCACATTTTGTCGAGCACATGGCGTTCAACGGTACGAAAAATTTTAAAGGTAACGATGTTATCAAGTTGATGGAGCAAGCAGGTTTAACGTTTGGACAACACAGTAACGCTTCGACATCAACCGATTATACAAACTATCAATTAAGTATTCCAACTAAGGATAAAAAACTTGTTGGTGATGCTTTTCAAATTCTACGAGATTGGGCTGATGGAATAACTTTTGATGAGGTAGAAGTTCAGAAAGAGAAAGATGTTATCATTGAAGAGTGGAGAAACAGAAATACAACATTCAACAGAGTAAGAGTTAAAACAAGAGAGATTTTATTCGATGGTTCTAAATATAAAGATAGAGATCCGATAGGGTTAGTAGATGTAATTGCAAACGCTGATAGCGAACTTTTAAAAGGGTACTATAATAAATGGTATGTACCGTCAAATATGTCGATTATAGTTGTTGGAGATATCGATGTGCATGAAGCTAAAAAATTCATCACAAAATATTTCTCATCACTTAAATCTAAGAAGTTAGCAGAGAAAACTGATAAATCTGTACCTATTAAAGACGGTCTACGATTTAATATTATATCTGATAAAGAAGCACCTTCAACATCTGTATCGTTGATTTATTTAACAAATGGTGAAAGAGTTAAAACTTACGATGATCTTGAGAGAAGAACTTTAAATCAAGCAACAACTAGTATGCTTAATAGACGAGTGTCATCTAAAATATTAGAGGATAAAACTGACATTGTTAACTTCGGTTCAACAACAAATAATATTACAGAAAATTTATACGCAACAACTTTCAATATAGTAACTGAACCAAAGCGTGTAAGAGATGATGTGAAATCTATGTTACTTGAAATTGAGAGTATCAAACGTGATGGATTTAATCAAGATGAGGTAGATGAGTTTGTGTTAAGACAAAAATCTACTTTATCAAGAGTTGCAGATATTGATTATAAAAGTAGTTCATCTGAGATCGTTTCACTTATTTCAACTTACGATACAAATAGAGATTATCTAACCGAGTATCATCAAGATGAACTTCTGTTAAATAAGATATTTGCTAAAAACAATCTTCAAGAGTATAACAAAGCATTTAATAATCTTTTAAAGAGTGATGGCAGGATTTTAATTGTTACAACTCCTGAGAGAGATCTTGATAAAATTAAACTTGATGAGAAAGAGTTTATAGAAATTGAGAAAGAGGTTGCTTATATAAAACCTAAAAAATATGAGAGAGCAGGTATTATAACATCTCTAATAAACGACAAAATTATTGATGGAAAGATCGTAAAAGAAAAGAGTCTTAAAAATATTAATGCAGAGTTAATAACATTTGAAAACGGTGTGAGACTGTTATTAAAGCGTAATAGTAGTGAGAAAAAAAAGTTTGTTTTGATCGGTAAAAAAGAGGGTGGTACATCTTCATTAAGTGATAAAAATGTGCTTATTGCGAACTTAATATTATCGGTAGTAGGCAATAGTGGGTTTGATGATATTTCTATAAACCAGCTACGAACATTTATGGCAGATAAGAGGATTGCAATAACTCCATCTATAAATAAAAATAGTTTTGATTTTGAAGCAGAGGGAAGTTTTCAAGATATTGAGACTATGTTTCAACTTTTATATAAGTATATAACTTCTGCTAATATTGATGATAAGGTGTTAGAGTCGATATTGGATTCATATTCAATAGCCTTAGCAGGTGATGAGGAAAATAAATATAAAAAGTTTATGCGTGTAGCTTCAAAGGAGATGTATAACGATAAATATAGAAGAGAATATTTAAAGTTAACAGATCTAAAAGGGTTAGATAAGAGTGAGTTATTAGAGCTGTATAATCGTAACTTTAACGACATAAATAATTTTGTATTTGTGTTAGTTGGCGATTTCGATAAAGATAAAGTTGTAGAGTATGCGTCTAGGTATTTAGGTTCAATTAAGAGTTCTGATAGAGGTAACACGAAAGCTATTGATAGAGGTGTTAAACTTTCAAAAAATTACGGTAAGAAAGATGGGTACGGCGATGTAGAGGATAGATCAACTGTATCAATAATGTTTGATAAAGATGCAGAGTACCTTAAGAATGGTGGGTATATATCAGCACTCGCAGGCAGTATTATATCTATTAGATTAAGAGAAAAAATACGAGAAAATATGAGTGGGGTATATTCATCAAATGTGATGGTATCGTACTCTGATTTTCCAGATGCTAAGTTTGTAGGCGGTATATCATTTACGACTGATCCTAAAAAAAGAGATATTATAATTAAAGAGTCGCTACTTGTGATAGATAATATTGTTAAGGATGGTATAACAGAGAGTGAATTAAAAACTGCTAAAACACAGTACAGTTTAAAGATGAATACGGTAAATCAGACAAATAGTTTTTGGGCAGATAATTTAGCAAATACTATTATTAGTGATGATGATCTTTTATCACTTGATGAACTTATGAATATTATTAACGCGATAACTGTAACGGATATAAATAAGTTTCTAAAAGAGTATATGGGAGATGTTAATACGTTTATAACGGTTTATAATCCAGAGAAAAAGTGATTATATAATTGCAATTAGGTTATAAATTTTCGTACTATAAATTTAATTAAAATAAATTATTTTAGTTTTAGATGTACACGTTAGTATAGATAAAAAAAGTACTCTGCATATTATTGTAGAGTACTTTTTTATATCCTATTATCGATTAGATAATATCATGTTTTAATTAGCGTATTATAATTTTAACCGTACTCTTACTATCATTATAAAACATTAAATGATAATGATATTATAGGTTTAAATTTTTATACAAATTTAGTTGAAGTTATTCTTTTAACAGCTTCGATAGTTCTATCTCTATCTCCGAACGCTGTTAGACGAAAATATCCTTCTCCTTCTGGTCCAAAACCTGATCCTGGAGTTCCAACAACATGACATTTTTCAAGTAATATATCAAGGAAGTCGATAGACTTAATACCAGCAGGTAGCTTCCACCAGATATACGGAGCATTAACTCCACCGTATACTTCATAGCCAGCATTAGTTAAGCCGTCAGTGATAATTTTAGCGTTTGTCATATAGTATTCAATTAACTCTTTAGTCTCTTTTTTACCTTGTGGAGAGTATACAGCTTCGGCTGCTTTTTGCACGATATAAGGGACACCGTTGAATTTTGTAGTTTGTCTTCTGTTCCATAATTTATTAACAGAGTAAAGTTCGCCTTTATCAGTGTATGCTTCAAGTTCTTTAGGCACAACAGTATATGCACAACGTACACCAGTGAAGCCAGCTGTTTTAGAGAATGAGTTAAATTCTATTGCAACTTTTTTAGCACCTTCAACTTCATATATAGATTTAGGAAGAGTTTCATCAGTGATATACTCTCTGTATGCAGCGTCATATAATATGATAGCTTTATTTTTAGTAGCGTAATCTATCCATTTTTTCAACTCTTCTTTAGTCAGAGCTGTACCTGTAGGATTGTTAGGAGAGCATAGGTATATTAAGTTTACATTTGTATCAGGTAGAGACGGCGAGAAACCGTTCTCTTTATTAGTTGGCAGGTATACGATTTTATCAAAATAACCGTTATCTTTAATTTCACCAGTTCTTCCAGCCATAACATTACTATCAAGATACACAGGGTATACAGGATCGCATATTGCAACGATAGAGTCAGTTGAAAATAACTCTTGAATATTACCAACATCACATTTAGCACCATCACTTACAAAAACTTCCTCTTTAGAGAACTGTATTGAACGAGGAGTATAATCATTTTCTATGATAGTATTAATCAAGAAATCGTATCCTTGTTCAGGTCCATACCCTCTAAAACTTTCTTTTTTCCCCATCTCATCAACTGCACTATGCATAGCATCTAAGACAGTTTTAGTTATAGGTAGAGTAACATCTCCTATACCTAAACGTATTATATCTGCGTTAGGATTTTTTGCTAAGAATGCGTTTATCTGTTTAGCGATATGTGCAAAAAGATAGCTACCTTGTAATTTTAAATAGTTACTGTTAATTTTTGTCATTATTAAATCGAACTCCTCTTTGTTAGTTATGTCATCATTTCAATATATTGTACGTTGCGATACAGTATCGTTTAGTAATATTAAAATGGGACGATCATTATAACATAGAGTTATTATCTATCAATAGATAATTTATAAATCAGTAATGTTTTACTATTTTATTAAGAGTATCAGCTGTTTTCTAGCTGTAATTTTAACTTATTTATTGATATATAGAGTGTATCAAACTTATATCTATTACTACTATCCGATCATTATTAGTAACTCTTACTATTTATAGTTGCATATAATTATAAATGGTATATGTTGTAATGGATAGATATTATATAGCTATGTAATAATGATAGAGTATGTTTGTATGTAGATATCTATATTAAGTGTTAAAGGAAGTTGTATGAAGTTAAAATTATTATCTTTATTTTTAAGTATTGGTGTATTTGTTTCTTGCCAGAGTGAAGAGAATATAGGTTCAAAGGGTTATCCAGCTAAGATTGGATTTTATGATTACGATATGAGTGGTAATCATCGTGATACAGGTAATAACTTATCATCGGGTGATTTAACTGGTAGAGTACAATTTGGACAAACTCATACGGTTGAGCCTAAAGGTAACGCAGAGTTATTTTTACCAGATATAATATCTGAACGAGATGCACTTCTTATATTTATGCCAACAGATGATATAGCATCATCAATAAAGGATATAAGTGTTGAGATTATTTTAGATGGAACAGTTAAGACTACATTGCAATTAAGCTCCCCAATAGATATTCCTAAGTCAGATAATTTTGTTAAAACAGATCATGAGATTGTATACTCTACAAAAGCGTGGACAACGGAGATTTCATGGCAGTATATGAAGAAGGGTTTAGAGTTAAGGTTTATATCTAATAAAGATGATGTATTAGAGAAAGAGGGTACGCTTTCAGCAAACGATATAGAGTTTGCTGCACCATCGTTAGGTGTATTTACATTTATACGACTCGGAATGTTATCAGAATATAGATCAAGTGGTAGCGGGTATATGTTGGATAGTCCCGGTAAAGCTATGGCAGATTACTTTCAAACTGCACCGTTTGCACAGATCGTGAATGCAAAATATGATAATATAAGTTTAAGTAAAGTAATGTTGGCTAATGGAACGATATATGATTTAGCCTCTTCACAGATGAGAGATAGATTTAGTAGAAGTATAGGTAGTGTTTATGCAGGAGATATGAGAGGAAATGTTGCAAAATCTCAAATTAGTGTTGGAATAAATCTTGCTAATTTTGGATATCCAAGTTGGGATATGTCGCAATCTTATCCGAAACATCATTATTATATGACTACTCATTTAGCACAAGGTAGGTATCAACATACAGCTAATGGAAAATTAGTTGATTTACCTGCTGGTAATAATTGGAATTCTGAGGATTATTCATCAGTTATTGCACACGGATTAAGTGGTGGTAACGGTATCGGTACATTATTGAGTACAACAGGTAATGAGTTTAGTCATGAAGTTGGACACGCTTACGGTTTAGGACATTTTGTAAAACCAAATAATAAACCAGCTTTTTGGACACATCACCATGCAGATAGCGGTTGGGGATACGATGTTTACAATAAGATGTTTAAAGGTAATCTATTATGGAATACTAAAGCAGATCAAGTTAAAGCTGATAACAATTTTATCGGCAAATATAACTATACTCCAGATACTATGTCGGGAGGATACGGTTCAAGTAAAATTTCTGTATACACTCGTTTAACAGGTTATACATTGATGAAAGCACAACAGTATGTTACAGCGCTTAGTCCGACTATAGTACCTAAATTATACGGTGGAGTTGATGAGAATAAATCAAGTACAGGATTTTTAAAATGGGATAAAGAGAAGAGAGAGATGATAGAGTATCCTGCTCCAAAATGGCCAGAGATATATAATGTAGTTCATGATACACCTTTTAATCCTTATAGGATCGGTGTTCCAGTTATAACATTGCTAGGTGCTTATATACCTGATGATCTTACTAACCCTGAAAGTAAAGCTGTTTTATATCCAGCCTTTAGAGGTAACTACGGAAATGTATATAATCTTCCTGCACCAGATAAAAGAGAGAAAGCATGTTGGGTAGAGGTTCAGTATGAAGATGACACTAAAAAAGAGATAGTTATCGCACCAACTATGCATAAGGCAAATGTGATTGCAAATCAGTTACATATTAATATTGAAATGGCTCTAAAGCCTAACAAAGCAACTATATATTGTAAAGAAGCAGGGGGAGGAGCAGTTCAATTAGGTAATCATATAGATATAGTTACAAATCTTCCAGCTATGGATCCTGCTGTAATTATAGGAAAAGAAGCTGGCTATGAGGCTGCGTATAAAGAAGATATTAAGTGGCTTAATCAAGTACTACCAAAGTACGATGACACAAAACTATTTATACCGTTATTAACAGATGCAGAGTCTACTGCTTTATTAAGAGTTAAGGATAGGCTTAGTAATTTAAACTCATCTGCTAAAAAGGTTGCTGATCAACATATAAAACTTTTAAATGAACGTGATACTGTTATAGATTTTATTGATTTAAATAGTTTGAAATTATCGTCAAACGATACTGATAGTAAGAACGCACTGTTAAAACTTTTAGTTGATAAGGGGTTTATTACAAACGGTTCTACTCCTTCTATTGATAGAAATTATATTACTAAATTAAAAGAGGGAGGTAATAGGTGTATAGATTCAGAGTTTCCAAACACCACACCTATGTGTGTTGATAATAAAAGTAGTCAAGAGTGGATAATAGATGGTGTTGGTAAGATACACTCTGCAACATCTCCAAATTTATGTTTATACGATGGTAGATCGTATCTTTCTGTAGTTAATTGTGATGATATGATACAATCTTCTACACAACATTGGGTTCTTGATAATCAAGCAGAGAATAAATATCGTATTAAGGGTAGTTTAGAATATTGGAGATGTATTGACTACGCTTCTAGTTTAGGAAAATTTATAACTTATAACTGCCATACAGGTGGAAATCAGCGGTTTGAAATTATAACTAAAGCTGAAACAACTGGCTGGAATAATAAGTTACTAACTATTATCCCTAGTAAAGAGTTGAAAATTATATATGATCTTTTTAAGTAAAGATTATGCTTAATTAATTATAATAAAAAAGGAGCAAGGGTTGTTAGACTATTGCTCCTTTAATTATATTATTTTAGTGCTTGATTGCGAGTAAGTTATAAACTATTAGGTGCAGTACATATTATAGAACCTTTAAGATATTATATCGTACCACACAGTATCATACATCACAGATCTTATAGATTATTTATTTAAAAATATTATTTCTATTAATAACGTTAATACTTCTTTGTTGAGTTGGAGTAACCATTATATGTTGTATATTAACTCTTTCAGGCAGACTTGCAACGTAGAAAATTATATCAGCTATATCATCAGCATTAAGCGTTGCGATACCGTTGTACACAGAGTTGGCTTTATCTTTATCACCATAAAAACGTACAGTTGAAAACTCTGTATCAACCATTCCGGGGTGAACAGCTGTAACACGAATTTTAGTATCAACTAAATCTAAATTAATAGCATCACTGATAGCTCTTACAGCAAACTTAGTAGCATTATAAACTGATCCACCAGTGTATGGCTGATAAGCTGCTATGCTACCTAGATTTATAATATGTCCTTTATCAACTTTAATCATCATTTCAACGACTAATCTTGTTAGATCGGAAGAGCGTCGTGTAGGGAAAGAGTGTACGTCCTGGTGTAGAT
>CAMRDM010000065.1 GCA_947041225.1 uncultured Deferribacteraceae bacterium
ACGAGATCGAGTAATGTGACTGGAGTTCAGACGTGTGCTCTTCCGATCTCTTAGGGAAGAGTATCAATGATATAACTATCATCGATAAAAGTATAATAAATAATTAGTTAAAAAGGAGAATTCATTATGGAAATCAAAGCAAGAATGCCTGGTAAAGTTGAAGTTATTAATGTTAAAGTTGGTGATATTGTTAAAGAAGGTGAAGTTGTATTAATAATGGAAGCATTAAAGATGAAAACACCTATAGCCTCTCCAGTAGCAGGAACAGTCAAATCAATTGATGTTGCTATTGATGATAGAGTAAATGCAGGTCAGCTTTTAATTGTTGTAGATTAGGAGGTTTTCGATGGTTATTTATGGCATAGCACTATTAAGTGCATGTATGTTTGTTGGTCTATTTATAGGACAACTTCTTGGAAAAGCAATTGGTTTAAATAGTGATGTTGGTGGTGTTGGTTTTGCGATGCTAATATTAGTGCTTGTGTCAAACTACATGGATAAAAAAGGTTATATATCTCCACTTGCTGAAACAGGATTAAAATTTTGGAACAATATGTATATTCCTGTTGTTGTCGCTATGGCAATGCAACAAAATGTTGTTGTTGCTGTTTCATCTGGTCCTGTGGCTATTTTAGCAGGTTTAGGAGCTGTATCTGCGATGTATCTTTTAGTTATACCTATTGCAAAACTAGCAGATCATTCAGTAGATTGGGATAAATAAGGAGTTTTTATGTTAATTGAAATCATCACGAAAATAATGACTAAAAATGGACTAGTAATGTCATTTATAGTTGTCGCAATTGTAATGTGGGCATCATACGCTATATCTAAATATTTAACTAAAGGTAGAATTCATGGTTCAGCTATTGCAATTACTATGGGGTTAGTTTTAGCATATCTTGGTGGTTCGTATACAGGTGGAGCTAAAGGATTATCAGATGTTGGATTATTTTCAGGTATAGGTGTCATGGGTGGATCGATGCTTAGAGATTTTGCAATTATCTCTACTTCGTTTGGCGCAAAGATCAAAGAAATTAAAAAAGCAGGACTTGCAGGAGCTGTAGCGTTATTTACAGGGATAATATCTTCTTATATTATCGGTGCAGTTATAGCATTACTGTTTGGTTATACTGATGCAGTGAGTATTGCAACAATCGGTGCAGGAGCTGTTACATTTATAGTAGGTCCAGTAACGGGAGTAGCATTAGGTGCTAGTTCTGATGTTATCGCATTAAGTATCGGTGCAGGAGTTATAAAATCTATTGCAGTAATGGTTATAACACCGATGAGTGCTCGTTTTATAGGATTGAATAATCCTCAAACAGCTATGGTATTTGGTGGATTAATGGGAACAACGTCTGGAACAGCAGCAGGGCTTGCAGCAACAGATCCAAAACTAGTTCCTTATGGAGCGATGGTTGCAACATTTTTTACTGGACTTGGTTGTTTGTTATGTCCTTCAGTTTTATTTTATATAACTAAACTAGTACTTAGTTAATCTATTTTGAATATGTAAGTATTAGAATAGTACAATACCCTCCTTGTACTTGGCATATCGTATTTGTATTTGTCCCTAGCCACCTGGTAATGGTTAGGGACTCTTTTTTATATAAACTTTTAGAAAGGATTATACTATTAGTTCAGCCATCAAAATAATTTCTAATATTCATATAATAATAAAACATTAAAACTCATTATGTTAATCAATGCTTGTATTTCACTTTAATTTTGTTAGAATGGTAGAGTATATAATATGTTGTAAAGACGTAGCAATTTAAAAGAACTGTTACTATATGATAATATTATGTATCGTAAATAGATCACCATTTTTAGATAGAAGTATACATTGAGAAATAATGATTTTGAAAATTATTTATAACATTAGTAGTAGATATCAATATTATAATATTACAAGATCAGATTTTATAAAATATCAAAAGAACATGGTATAGAAAATATTGCCTAACATATTGTAAAATAAAGTTTTATCCACTAAGGTTTAATTGTACTAACGAGGGAGTTTTATGTTATTTTTTAACTATCTAAAAGTGTTAATTGTATCAATCGTGCTTATCTTTTCATTTATTTTTCTAACTATATCAGAAGTTGTAGCAGATGTTAATATTAAAAATAATAATGGCGATACTGCATATCATTCTGCTAAAGATGATAGTAATTCAGAGGCAGTACAATTACTTAGTAATGGTGATTCTGGTATTGATATAAATGAGCAACTTTTAAAGGCATCGATTGCAGGTGATCTAATAGGGGTTAACTCTCTTATAAAAAAGGGTGCAGATGTTAATGCTAAGATAGGTTTTTATGATTGTATGTTTTGGGAAGCAAGTGATGGTCCTCAAGATATTACAGCATTAAATGCAGCATCATCTCGTGGTTATTTTGAGATTGTGAAAACTCTTGTAAAAGCAGGTGCAGATGTAAATATTTCTATCGATTACGATGAGAATGGGTGTGGAGATAGTACAGCTTTGATACATGCAACTACTCATGGGGATATAAATGTTGTACGTTTCTTAGTAGATAGTGGTGCAGAAATTGATAGCAAGTTATGGATAAATGGTTTCACTCCTTTAATAGCTGCTTCGGGGTATGGATATTTAGATATTGCTAAATATTTAATTGACAAAGGTGCTGACGTAAATGCTAAAGAAAAATATAATGGAACAGCATTGACGAGAGCATCAAGGAATGGAAAGACAGATATAGTGCGTTTACTTGTTGAAAACGGTGCTGATGTAAATATTAAAAGTTATCATTATGAGCAAACAGCGTTAATGAGAGCCTCAGAAGTTGGAGCATATGTAGAGATTATGCGTTTACTTATTGAGAAAGGTGCTGATGTGAATGCTAAAGATAATGAAGGTAAAACTGCATTAATAATTGCATCGGATCGCGACAAAGACAATTTAGATATTGTACGTTTACTTGTTGAAAACGGTGCAGATATAGACGCTAAAATTAATGATAATATTAATGATGGTATAGGCACAGCTCTCATGTATGCAGTTAGTAAAAGCAATATTGATACGGTACGATTTTTAGTTAAAAATGGTGCAGATGTAAATATTAAAAACAGTAAAAACAAAACAGCTCATAATTATACAAAATCTAAAGAGATTATTGATTTACTAAATAATGAAAGTGCAATACCTACTAAGGTTAATGAAAAAAACAAACTTAATCAGCAACTTATGGAGGCTTCATTAGATGGCAATCTCAAAGTAGTTAAATCTGTTATCAAAAAAGGAGCTAGTATAAATAAGAGGGATAAAAACGGTAATACTGCGTTATTATTTGCATCTAATTTAGAACATATAAAAGTTGTAAAATTTCTATTAAAATCAGGTGCAGGTGTGAATATTGCAAACAATAACGGCGAAACACCGTTCTCCTTCGCATCACTTAGAGGCAATACAGATATAATGAAATTACTTATAGATAACGGTGCAGATATAAACCATAAAAACAAAAATGGTTATACAGCGTTAGGAGTTGCAAAAATGAGTAAGAATAAAGATGTTATAGATTACCTTATTGAACAAGGTGCAAGATAATATGTAAAAGAGTAGGAACGGTAAAAAACTGTTTTAAATTATGTATAATTTAAATGTATAAGGGGATAGTTATGAAAACGAGTAAATCAATAGTATCGCTATTACTACTATTAGTTATAGTAACGGTAGTAATCGGTTGTAAGAGAAAAAATGAACAAAACGCTTTAGATAAAGTGGATACGAAAGTTGTTATTGCCAATGGGACGGTTGATAATGGGACGGTTGATAATGGGACAGTTGATAAAGATATAGCCTATCAAGGTATAGATAATTCATCGCTTCAAAAAGATAGAGAAAGTGCTAAAAAGTATAATATTTCATTGTTAGAGTATTCAGTACAGAAAGGCAATCTAAATGGAGTTAAAGTAGCTATTTTAGAAGGTACAGATCTTGAAGAAGTCGATCATGCGATAGGCAATACGGCGTTAATGAATGCTTCACTTTTTGGACATTTAGATATAGTCAAACATTTAGTTGAACAAGGTGCGATGATAGATAGCAACAGTAATGATTTAGGTTTAACAGCATTAATGTGGGCTTCTCAAAACGGTAATATTGATATAGCAAACTACCTTATAAAGCAAGGAGCTGATATATCTAACATGACTATTGTTGAATGGGCAGGTTTAGGTTTTTTACAAGATGTTGAAGATAGTATTAAGTTAGGTAACGATATTAATATTGGAAGTCCATTTTATGGAGTAACTGCATTGATGACTGCATCAGATAATGGACATATAGAAGTCGTGAAGTTTTTAATAGAAAACGGTGCAGATATTAATGCTAAGATGGATTATGTTGAGACAGCATTAATGTACGCTTCAACAGCAGGACACTTAGAAGTGGTAAAATATTTAATTAAAAACGGTGCTGATATGAATGTTAGGACAGATTTTTTTGAGTCAGCATTAATAAAGGCTATAATGTATGGACATCTAGATGTTGTAAAACATTTAGTTGAAAGTGGTGTTAATATTAATCATGATAAAGATAAGTGGGGCGGACAAAGTATTCTTTCTATTGCTACTAATTCTGAAAATACAGAAATTATAGAGTACTTAAAAAGTAAAGGTGCAAAATAATGACAATTATAAGAAAATTAACTTTTACAACTATTGTTTTCCTGTTTTTAAGCAGTAATATTTATGCAGATGATACGGTTTCAGATATTGAAATAAAAAATGCAAAGTTGATATCGGATTTAGTTGAAAGCATTTTAAATAACGATTTAGAGGGTGTAAAGGAGAGTATTAAAAACGGTGCTGATGTTAATACTTATCTTGTAAAGAGTAAATCTTTTCCTATAATTGAGGCGTCTAAGATAGGCGATATTGATATTGTAAAAGAACTTGTTGAAAACGGTGCAAATGTTAATGTAGAGGATGATAGAGAAGGAGTATCAGCATTAATGTATGCCTCTAAAAACGGACATCTTGAAGTTGTTAAATATCTAATCATGAACGGTTCTGTTATGTATGCTATTTCAAATAAGTCTACATCTTTTTCATTAGCTACAGAGAATGGACATAATGATATAGCTATGTATATAAAAGATATCTCAATCTTTATAGATAGAGCAAAAAATGGAGATTATAATCAAGTTGTAAAATTTATTGAGAAAGGGATACCAGTTGATGCGTTAGTAGATTTTGATACAGCCTTAGCTGTTGCAAGTGAAAGTGGACATATAAAAATCGTTAAATATTTAATAGATAACGGTGCGAATGTAAATGGAGATCGTCCGTATCTAGGGATTGTCGCTCCAGCGTTAAGTATAGCATCACAGAACGGACATTTTGAGATTGTTAAAATTTTGATTAAAGCAGGTGCAAAAGTTAATCTTGATAATACACTTGGTGGAACAGCTTTAATGAGTGCAAGCGAGAATGGGTATGTAGAAATAGTTAAACTTTTAATAGATAACGGTGTAGATGTTAATGTACAGACAGATAGATCTTCAACAGCTTTAATCATGTCAAAAAATTATAAAGTTTCAAAAATTTTAATAGATAACGGTGCAGATGTTAAAGTTTATAATGATTTAGGCTACACAGCTTTATACGGTGTTACAGATATTAAACTTGCAAAACTTCTTATTGATAAAGGAGCTGATCTGAATGCAACATTAGTAAATGATGGCTCAACTCCATTAATTGAGGCTGTTAGAAATAACAATTTCAAGATAGTTAAACTGCTTGTAGAGAGTGGTGCTGATATGAGTATTAAAGATTATGAAGAGATGACAGCGTTACAGATCGCTTGTAATTTAGAGCGTAAAGAAATATGTAATTATTTAAAGAAACCTTTAAACGAAATTTTAAATAAATAAAAAGGGGAAAGAAATGAAATTTATTAAAGTTATAATGTTACTGTTACTTATCACGATAGTTGTTACAGGTTGCAAACGCAAAAATCAACCAGTTGAAAGTATTGCAACAGATACAGAAGTGATCGCAGTTGATAATATTACTGATAAGCTGAGCGACAATATTACTGACAAGATTACTACCGATAATAATAGTGACAAAAACACGGACACAAATTATACAGGAAAAACTGTTGGTGAGTTAAATACTTTACTGTTAAAAAGTATAGAGGCTGGGGATTTAGCAACTGTTCAAACTTTAGTTAAGCATGGTGCAGACGTTAATACAGAAGAGAATAGAGGACATATAAGTAAAACAGCATTAAAAGTTGCGATAGATAATAGACATTCACAGATAATAGAGTATCTAATCGAAAACGGTGCAGATGTATATGAGTCTATATTAAATAATGCGATTAGTTCGGCTTGTTCGACAGATACGCTTAACTATTTAATATCAAAAGGAGCTGAGACAAAATTTTTATCTTTAACAGAGTGGGCAGCAGTCGGATCGCTTGATAAAGTAAAAGAAGAGGTAGAGGCTGGAGTTGATATTGAGTATACAGGTTCACGAGCAACAACAGCGTTAGCAGAAGCATCGTCTAACGGACATCTTACGATAGTTAAATATTTAATTAGTAAAGGTGCGAATATAGAAACATTTAGTGAAAGTGGCACACCTTTACTGTTAGCGTCATATGAGGGACATTTAGATATAGTAAAATATCTAGTTGAAAAAGGAGCAGGTAAATCTGTTAGAAATGATTACAGTGGCGAGACAGCTCTTGATAGTGCAGCAGGTAACGGACATCTTGATGTAGTAAAATACCTAATAAGTTTTAAGGTAGATAAAGAGTCAACTTTTGCAACTGTTGCAACTCAAACTTTTTGGAACGCTTCAATAGGTGGACATATAAATGTTGTTGAGTATCTATTAAAAGAGAAAGATGTAGATATTAATATCGCAAAACCTGATACACCTGATTTTGGAGGGTTTACAGGATTGATGTTTGCTTCATGGAGCGGACATACTGATCTTGCACAATTTTTAGTAGATAACGGTGCAGATGTAGATATGAAAGATTCTATGGGACGCACAGCACTTATGATCGCATCAAATAATGGATATTTAGAAATCGTTAAAATCTTAGTTGAAAAAGGTGCTGATATGAATGCTAAAGATGATGAAGGCAAAACGGCATTAAAGCACGCAACATACCCCGGACATTTAGATATAATAAATTATCTAAATAATGCACAATCTAAAAAGATTAATAACAAATCTGTTAATAGTGATAATAAGACAGTTTTAACGATTGTTGATTGGGCAAACGCAGGAAGTTTAGATGATGTTGTAAAAGGTATTAAATCAGGCGAGGATATAGATACTCAAAACGATTCTGAATACACAGCGATATCTGTTGCATCAGAGAACGGATATTTAGAAATTGTAGAGTATTTAATAAAAGCTGGAGCTGATGTAAATATCGTCAACTATTCAAACACAACTCCACTTATGCAAGCATCTAAAAACGGACATTTATCAACTGTTGAAAGTCTAATTAAAGCAGGTGCAGAGTTAGATATTGTTGATAGCACTTATAAAGATACAGCGTTAATTTTAGCATCAGGCAAGGGACATACAGAGATTGTAAAAAGATTGTTACAAGCAGGCGCAGATATTGATAAGCAAGGTGCTTATGGAGAAAAAACAGCGTTAATGCGAGCGTTAGAAAGTGGATATGTAGATACGAGTAAAGTTTTAATAGATCACGGTGCCGATGTAAATACTATTGAAAACAAGGCAGGACAGACTGCACTTTTTATGGCTAAACATTATAACTATATACCAGAGATAATAACATATATGAAGAACTCAAAAAAGTAGGTTTAAGCAATCACAAGCAGTAATATAATTTAGGTGGTATAGATGAGATTTTTAAGGATTATAATATTTTCAATACTGTTTTTTATAATATCAATAAGTAGCAATAGTTATGTTTTTAGTAATGATATAAAAACTCTTAACGATCAACTTATAGTAGCATCAACTGATGGCGATTTAGAGGGCGTCAAAACGTTTATCAAGCAAGGTGCAGATATAAATTATTATGTTGAATATAGTGGTACACCATTACATTTTGCATCAATTAACGGACATTTGGAAATCGTTAAATATCTAGTTGAAAACGGTGCAGATATACATTTTAATAGGTTCAATAATACACCATTACGTTCTGCATCAGTTAACGGACATTTGGAAATCGTTAAATATCTAATCATGAACGGTGCTAAGATAAACTTGTATGATGATAAAGATATAAGATATTACACTTCATTAATGTCTGCATCGAGTAACGGATATTTAGACGTTGTCAAATATCTTATAAAATCAGGAGCGTATATTGATATTAAAGATGAGCATGGCATTGCAGCATTATATAGGGCATCAGATGAAGGACATTTAGATGTTGTAAAATATCTTATAAAGTCAGGTGCAGATATTAATAGCAAATCTAAAACTGGCTCAACAGCTTTAGTTGGTGCTTCTATGAATGGACATCTTCATGTTGTAAAATATCTATTAAAGTCAGGAGCTACTATAAACACCGATAAGAGTAAGGTATCTAAGGCTTTACGTTGGGCTGTTATGGAGGGCAATATTGATGTTGTAAAAGTTTTAGTAGATCAAGGTGTTAATATAAATTTAAAAGATGACAATGATAAAACGATCTTAATGATTGCAACTTATAAGAGAGATTTAGAGATGATAAAGTATCTAAAAAGTATCGGTGCAAAATAGTAGATATAAATATTAGAAACAACTTTTATTAAAATACAATATAAATTATACTACATATATGTTTTATGATATAATATACAGATTAAAACTATCGTAAACTAAAAAGATTATTAGAAGGATATTTATTACAATTGAAGATGAAAAGAATTTGATCGAACGGATACAAAGTTGGGTTATAATGATAGTAGTTTTCACGCTTGCTATGTACTCAAGAACAACGGTAATAATCTTATTTTCTCTCATTTCGTTTCTAGTAATCAAAGAATATTTTTCAATTATAACAATAAGAAAGACTGATATACTTATAGTAGGTATAATGTATCTATTTTTAATAGGACAGTACGTTATTGTGTATATAGATTGGTATAATTTATTCGTTATATTTATCCCTGTATACATTTTTGTAGCGATGAGTATCTTATTAACCTTAACAGAGAACACGGAAGATTTTTTAAAAACGTGTGGAATAATTTATTTAGGTGCGATGCTGAATATCTATTCAGTAAGTCATTTAGCTTATTTGACAAATCTAAATTTAGCGATCTCACCAATTTATGTTTTAATATCACTTGTTTTTTTAACACAGATAAATGATGTGTATCAATATATTTGTGGCAAAAGTTTTGGACGTAGAAAAATTACCACTATCAGTCCGAATAAGACATTAGAAGGTTTCTTAGGTGGAGTTATTTTAACCACGATCACAGCTATATTAATAGGCAAGTTTCTGCTTGATATCCCGTTAAATATATTTATCTTAGGAGCATTTGGAATACTAATAAGTGTATTAGGGTTTTTAGGCGATATCTTTATGTCGGCTATAAAAAGAGATTTAAAGATTAAAGATACAGTTTACGATTTTCTTAGTATCAAAAAAATATCTCTCCAAATATGATATCTGTTATAAGTATCATTTTTGCAGTAATCGGAATGTTTGCAATAATAACTATGAAAGATGGTATAACTATTTTAAATACGGTTGTAGCATTAATAGGTATTCAAGGGAGACTGCTTTGCAACTTATTTGATGGAATGGTTGCAGTTGAAAGTGGTAAAACGAGTTTGGTTGGCGAACTATATAATGAAGTTCCAGATAGGATATCAGACACATTACTTCTTCTTCTACCGTTAGGTTATATAATTACAGGGTTAGATTACTCTATAGAGCTTGCGTGGAGTGGAGTATTGTTATCTTTATTCACAGCGTATATAAGGGTTTTGGGTACAGCTTTAGGTATAACCTCATTTGCAGGTATAATGGCTAAACAGAAGCGTATGGTGTTACTTAATGTAACACTTATTTTATCACTCTGTTTAAAATATACAGGTATTGAAATTTTAAATTATATGAACATAATCTATGTAATGTTGATTATTTTAAATATCGGTTGTATAATTACTATAGTAACAAGACTTTCAATAATTGTTAAATTTTTAAAACAGAAAACAATTTAGATTAGTTCATAATTTTATTTAGTAGAAATTAATCACAAATAATATATTACGGAGTGTTTTAATATGAAAACTTTTTTGCAACTATTTTTTCTACCAGTTCTATTTTTATCTCTACTTAACTCTACAGTTTCAGCTAAGGAGAGCCTTACTATATCAAAAGAAACTCTGTATATTTTAGATGGTAAGATAGCAGATAAATATCCGATCACTATCTATTTAAAAATTAATAATAGTAGTAAAATTGCAGAGTTAAAATATTACTATAACAATGTAGGCGAGTTTATATATTTTGAAGAGAGTGGTATAGATAATAACTCTAAATACTTATTTAAACAATCAAGTGGTAGCGAGATAATAGATGTTACGATAGATAATAAAACGGCATTAAAAGGTAGATGGAAGAACTCTAAGAAAAGTTTTACAATTGATGCAAAGCCTAATATTAATAGTAAGGTTAATAAGTTAAATATCACGATGTATACATTATTAAAAGAGAGTTTAGATTTTTCGACTAGACTTAATCAGCTAGATAATCCGAAAAAAATAGCTGGAATAGATAAGTTAAATGAACAATTAAAGAAGACATATAGCCGTGATGTCAATAATAGCAAAAGCGAAGAGTTAATACATTTTAGTGGTGGTTATTATCTTGCGTATATTGACAACAATTATGTCTCACTTATTTACGATATGATGTTTGTGGATACTTATACTGGTGGTGGAACAGGTTCATATACAGATGGCGAAGTTTATAGTTTAGAAAGTGGTGAAGAGTTAAATAATATAGGTGAGTTAATTATCTCAAAAGATGATCCTAAATTAGTATCGTTACTGCAAAAGAAGTTAGTCGATAAGTTTGATGGAAACCGAGATATATTTGGTATTGATTTTGATAAAATTAGGTTAACGGACTCATATTATATAAATTCAAAAGGGATAACATTTAGGTATTCACAACAAGAGATCGCACCGCATGTAGCAGGAATAATAGAGATAGAATTTAGTTATAAAGAGTTTAAACCGTTTGTTAAAAAAACGTCTAAATTATGGCATTTATTTAAATAAGTTATCAGGAGTATGTTATGGAAGGTACTCACATATTCTTTATAGTAGTAACATTTATTACTATGATATATTTTTATGATAAAATAAAACGCAATATCAGAAATGCAGATATTTTTAGTGCTGTAAAGAGTGGTAGTTTTAAGAAGGTACAATCATTTATTAGTATGAGTAATACAAATGTAAAGATTACAAATGATAAAGGTGAAACAGCATTAATGGTAGCTATCTTTAATCAGAAGTTTGATTTAGCAAAATATTTAATTGAAAATGGTTCAGATATAAATGTACATAGTAACCAAGGTTTTACACCATTAATTATAGCTTCTCAATTAGGACATATAGAAACGATAAAATATCTTATATCAAAAGGTGCAGATATCAATGCTCAAGATATGAATGGTGCGACCCCTCTTATGTGGGCATCATTTGAGTGTCCTTTAGCAGTTGTAAGATGTTTAGTAGAAAACGGTGCTAACCTCAACATTAAGGATAAGCATGAAGATACGGCGTTAAAATTAGCAACTTATTTTGAACAACATGAAATTGCTAATTATCTAGCAAAGAAAGGAGGAATTATATGATACTTTTTAGACCGTTACTAATATTTATTATACTACTTTTAAGTAGCCAACTATATGCACAAGATATTTTCACATATATTGAAAAGGGCGATTTGACAGGTGTTAAAAAGTGTATAGATAACGGTGTAGATATTGATATTAGAGACGATCACAGCACAGCATTAATTGAGGCAACAAGAGCTGAACAAGTTGATATTGTAAAGTATCTAATCATCAAAGGTGCTGATATTAATGCTAGAGATCAATATCGAGACACAGCGTTAATGTATGCCTCACAAAATGATAATATTGAAATCATAAAGGTGTTACTACAAAGTGGAGCAAATCATACTCTTCAGGATGAGTACGGTAACACAGCGTTAATATGGGCGTCTCTTAGAGGTAATTTAGATACGGTAAAATATTTAATCAAGAATGGTGTCGATGTAAATCTTCAAGATGACAAATATGGAAAGACAGCGCTCATGATGGCTTCAGGAGAGGGATATTTAGATGTTGTAAAATATCTAGTTGAGAACGGAGCAAAGATTAATATAAAGAGTAAAGACGGCGACACTGCAC